>JAFULU010000211.1 GCA_017483125.1 Clostridia bacterium | reverse complement strand
GAAAATTGAAACCCGTAGGGTTTCTTCCGACACCCGACCGAAGGGAGGATTTCACACGCGAAGCGTATTTCACGCCGCAGGCATTTCACACGCGAAGCGTATTTCACTATTGCAGTTTATCGGAACGATAAACTGCAATTTTCCACCCAAAAGGAGCGCCCCCAACCGGAAGCGCTCCTCTTTCTATGTGGAATGATCTCAATACTCCACCGTAAACTCCTCCCCCACGGGAATGGCGTACTCCTTGCCCTTCAGGATCAGAGTACCGCCCGCGCGGGTGGTATAGACAGTGCAGACGTGGCCGTCCATCTTGACGGTGACCTCGCCGCCCTCGGGCAGGGGGACCTTGCCGTCGATGTGCTTGTACATACCGCGGTTGGGCTCCACGGCGTAGGTCTCGTAGCCCACCGAGGTGGGGTAGACGCCCAGACAGTAGCGGCCCAGGAGGTAGATGGGACCGCCGCCCCATGCGTGGCAGAGGGAACAGCCGTACTTCATGCCGTACATCCCGTAGTGTTGGATGCCCTCCTGCTCGGGGAGGTACTGCTCCCAGATGGAGGTGGCCCCCAGCTTGACCATACCGCCCCAGTAGGACTCGATCTTCTTCTGCACCGCCGACAGCTTGCCCATCTTGGCCAGAGCGCAGAGCTCGAAGAACTCGAAGTAGGGGGTGGTGATCTGGGTGATGGCGTCGTTCTCCAGCACCATGCGGGTGATCTTGCGAGCCCGCTTCTCGGAGACGAAGTCGTACATGATGGCGAAGATGTTGGCGTGGCGGGTGATGTGCTCAAGGCCCGTGGTGTAGCAGTCCACGAATCCGCCCCGATCCTCACGCCAGAAGTCCCGCATGATGCTCTTCTTCAGCTTGTCGGCGGCCTTGCGGTAGCCGTCGCTGTCCAGACCCACCAACTCGGAGAGGGAAGCCATGGCGTTGCGGCACTGCCAGAAGAGGATCTGCTCGGCGCAGAGGTCGCCGCCCTTGTCGATGTCCGACCAGTCGATGAAGATCCAGTCCCCGGGACGGTGGCAGACGTAGCCCAGATCGTTGAGACGGCCCTCGATGAAGTCGTAGAGCGCCTTCAGGCGGGGGTAGTAGACCTGGATGAACTGCTTGTCGCCCGTGGCGTAGTAGTACTCGTAGGCGCCGATGATGAGGTACATGGAGTAATCGTTGATGGTGTTGATATGCTGCTCGTAGGGGGGCTTGCCCAGGAGGGCCACGATGGTGCGTTTGGTGATGGCGGGGTCGAAGAAGAGGTAGTTGTTGGCCTTGTAGGACTGGTAGGCGTCACCCGACCAGCACCAGCGGTCCCGCTTGATGCCGTCCAGGAAGAACTCGCGGGAGTTGAGGTGGAGGGTATAGGCGCAGATGTCCCAGATCTTCTTCACGTCGCGGCGGTTGCAGGAGAAGGAGGCGCGATCCGTGAGGGGCAGGTACTCGTAGTCGGCAATCACGTTCGCAGGCTCGGCACCGTCGGACTTCACGCAGATATAGCGGAAGGCGCGGGGGGCGAGGTCGTAGTGAGCCTTGCCCGTCACCGTCTCGCGGATGAGGGCGAACTCGGGATCGGTGGCTTCCTCGCGGGACTCGCCGTAGACCACGCGGATGGTAGCGGCGGGATCGGCGTCGAAGCGCACCACGCTGAACATCTCGCGGCCGAAGTCGTAGAGCTTGCCCTCGGGGGTGTTCACCACCTTGACGGGTTGGATGGTCTCATAGGCGAAGGGGAAGATCGTGGGATCGTCCTCGGGGGAGGTGTAGGCATCCCAGGTGCCCACGGGAACGGGACCGCCTGCCAGATGGTCGCAGACCCAGGTGCCGTCGGTGACAAGGTACTTGGAGTTGATGTAGATGCAGGGGAAGCCCTCCTGGGCCAGAATGACGATGCGGATGGCGTGGTCGCCCGCGGGGACAATGTGGTCCTGATTGACGGGCAGACGGCGGCCGTCGATGGTGACGTAGGCCTTATGGGGGGTCACTACGCGGACGGTGTCTTCCTCGTCGGAGTGGTAGGCCTTGGCAAAGCTACAGGTGGGATAGGGCGCGGACAGGGACCAGAAGCAGGGGTACTCCACCCCGAACTCCTCGCGCCGAGAGTGGAGCTTCATGCTGTGGTACAGCTCGAAATCGCCGTTGTACCAGATCCATTGGGCTTGAGACATATGTGAGTTCCTCGTTTCTTGTGGATTTGTCGGTGGAGGCCACGCGGCCCCGCCGTACAGGGATATAATACCATATTTCGGGGGATTTTGCAAGAGATATTTGGATATTTGTGAGATTCCTACAGAAAAAGCACCCGCGGAGGACAGCCAATGTCATTCAGATGAGAAAACGAAAAGGCTCCCCCTCTGGGGGAGCTGGCGCCGTAAGGCGACTGAGAGGGTGTTTTTTGCGGAAGCCCTCTCCGTCACGCTTCGCGCTGAGCTTGTTCAGCGGACACCTCCCCCAGAGGGGGAGGCTTAACTGAATGGTGCTGGGAGGACAGCCCCCGCGAGTGCGCGCAGTCAATTCATCAGATTCAAAATGGCATTTCCCGTAGCGATCCCCTCGCCCGCCGCCGTAGCCCCACCGCAAGCCATAGCCAGCTTCAAGGCGTACCCGTACCCGCGGCCGACACCCGCAAGGAACCCCGCCACGGTGGAATCCCCCGCTCCCACCGTGTTCACAGGGACGATGGGCAGAGCCTTGGCGCGGTGATACTCCCCGTTTTCATCCAGCAGAAGAGCACCGTCACCGCCCAGGGATACCAGCACATTCACAGCCCCCCGCCTCTGCAGCTCGGCGGCAGCCTCCTCCAGATCGGTATCGGTGGGCAGCTCCCGCCCCATGATCCCCTCCAGCTCGGCGCGGTTGGGCTTGATCAGGAAGGGACGGAAGGGAAGGGTCTCGGTCAGCAGTGTCCCCTCGGCATCCACCGCGAAACGGATCCCCCGCCCCGCCAACCGTTCCATGATGGCGCGGTAGGTGTCCTTGGAAAGACCCGCGGGAATACTCCCCGCCAAAACAAGGGTGTCCCCTTCGGTGAGGCTGTCCAGCTTGCGGTACAGCACGTCCATGCAATCAGCGGGAATGTTCGGCCCCGCGGCGTTGATCTCGGTCTCGGGGTGAATCCCCTCGGGGGTCTTGAGCTTGACGTTGATACGGGTCAGCCCATCGGGGAGGGGGATGAAGTCGGCGCGGATGCCTCTGTCGGTCAGGTGGGCGGTGAGGGCCGCCCCCGTAAAGCCAGCGGCAAAGCCCAGGGCGGTGTTCTCCACCCCCAGCGCGGACAGCACCAGGGAGACGTTGACCCCCTTGCCCCCGAACTGCAGGTCGGTGGAAACGGCGCGGTTGGTCGCCCCCTCCTTGACAGAGGGGAGACGCATGACGTAGTCGAGAGCGGGGTTCAGAGTGAGGGTGTAGATCATGGGCGTTCCCCTTTACAATAAAAATTGAAACCCGAAGGGTTTCTTCCGACACGCGCCTGTGGCGCATTTCACTCGCGCGAAGCGCGAATTTCACACCGAAGGTATTTCACGCGCGTCAGCGCATTTCACTATACAAATGGGAGGATGCCCCGCACCCTCCCGTTTGTCTTTGTCAGTATCTGTCGCGGATCTTCTTTCTCACCCCGAGGAAGGTGCCTCCTCCGATGAGAATGACCAGGATCACGGCGCAGATGATGTAGATGGGCAGACCCACCTGAATGTCGGACTTCAGCTCCTCCCACAGCTCGTTGAACATGATGAGCTGCTCACCGCCCAGATTCTTGTAGGATGAGGTCCATACGGTGTCGGTGTTGTACATCAGCTCATAGCCGCCCTCCTTGATGGAGTTCATGTACTCGATGTACTCTTCGTTTTCCCGCACAACCGTATTGGGCGAGGCGTAGTAGGTGTACTCGGCGTTGGCCACGGCAGGGGCTTCGGTGAGCATGAAATCAATGTAGGCTTCGGCAATCTCCTTGTTCCGGGAGGTCTTGGGGATACACATGGCATCCACGTAGAGGTTGGTTCCCTCGGCGGGGTAGAAGAACTCCAGGTCCTCGTTGTTCTCGTACATGGCCAGGAAATCACCCGCGTAGTAGGCGGCGATGGCGGCGGAGCCGTTCTCCATCTTGTTGAAGATCTCGTCCATGACGTAGCCCTGGAGGACGTGCTTCTGCTCCTTCAGCTTCTCCAGAGCCTTGCGCCACTCTGCCTCGTCAGAGGAATTGACGTCCAGACCCAGAAAATACTGGGCGGTACCGAAGGCGTCGCGGGAGTTGTTGAACTGGAGGATGTTGCCGGTGTGGCGCTCGTCCCACATGAGCTGCCAGGAGCCCAGAGAGGGATCGTCAGCCTCCACCATGGTGGTGTTGTAGATGATGCCGATCATACCGTACATGTAGGGAACGGCGTACTTGTTGTCGGGATCGTAGTAGTCGTAGATGGCGTCGGGACCGAAGAAGTCGGGATGAATATTACCGATATGAGGCATATTCTCGTAGTTCAGCTCGGCCAGCATATCCTCGGCGATCATGCGCTCGATCATGTAGTCCGAGGGGACCACCACGTCGTAGTGCACCGAGCCCGAGGAAAGCTTGGCGTACATACTCTCGTTGCTGGAATAGGTGGAGTAGTTGACCTTGACCCTGACGCCGTAGGTCTCGTAGTACCACTCCTCGAACATCTCGTTTACGTCGAGGGTACCCTCGGAGCCGTCGGACATATACTCGCCCCAGTTGTAGACGTAAAGGGTCACGGTATCACCCACCCCATCGTCGCAGGAGACCAGCCCCAGTACGGGCAGAGCTAGGAGCAGGAGGGCCAGAAGCAGGGAAGCAAATCTCTTGTTCACGAGCGGCCTCCCTTCCGGCTCTTGCGGTCAGCGGCAGAGCCAGCGAAGTTCACCACCAGCAGGATCACCAGGATCACCGCCACGATGAGGGCCGACAGGGCGTACATACTGAACTTGACGTTATGAGCCGTCTGGTTGTAGACGTACAGGGGAAGGGTCTGGAAATTGGGGGAGCTGACGAAGTGGGAAATGACGAAATCGTCCAGCGAGAGGGTAAAGCTCATCATGAGACCCGACACGATGCCGGGGATGATCTCGGGAAGCTCCACCTTGAAGAAGGCCTTGGAAGGGGTGCACCCCAGATCCTGGGCCGCCTCGGAGAGGGACTTGTCCAGCTGCTGGAAGCGGGGCATGACCGACAGGATGACGTAGGGCAGATTGAAGGTGACGTGGGCGATGAGCAGGGTACCGAAGCCGAAGAGATCGCGGGTATCCAGGAAGGTGGCCACCGCCACGAAGAGCAGCATCATGGACACGCCCGTGACGATATCGGGGTTCATCATGGGGATGTTGGTCAGGGTCATGATGGGCTGCTTGATGTAGCGCCGCTTCATGCGGTGGAGTCCCAGAGCGCCGAAGGTGCCCAGTACGGTAGCGATAGCCGCCGAGGAGACCGCCAGCACGAGGGAGTTTCGGAGAGCCGAGAAGGCCTCCTCGTCGTGGAACAGTTCCTCGTACCACATGAAGGAGAAGCCCGAAAACTCGGCCAGACTGCCCGACTCGTTGAAGGAGAAGACAATGAGCACCACGATGGGGATGTAGAGCAGGAAGAAGATGAGACCGATGTAGCACTTGGACAGGAATTTCACGGTACCATACCTCCTTCCTCGTCGGAGAACTTGTTCATAATGGTCAGGGAGATGAGGATGAGGATCATCATGACCAGAGACATGGCCGCGCCCACGTTGTAGGTGGAGACGTTCTGGAAGAGACGCTCGATGGTGTCGCCCACCAGGTCGATCTTGCCCGCGCCCAGCTTCTGGGAGATGTAGAAGGTGCTGATGGAGGGAACGAAGACCATGGTCACGCCCGACACAACACCCGACAGGGTCAGGGGCATGACCACCTTGGTCATGGTCTGAAAGGCATTACAGCCCAGGTCGTGGGAGGCCTCGATGTAGCGGTAGTCCAGCTTGGTCATGGCGGTGAAGATGGGCAGCACCATGTAGGGCAGGAAATCGTAGACCATACCCAGAATGACGCCGAAGTAGGAGCCCACGATGGGCAGAGGCTCCAGCCCCAGCTTCCCAAGAAGGGAATTGAGCAGGCCGCCGTTGTCCAGAAGGGCCATGAGGGCGTAGGTGCGGATAAGCAGATTGCACCACATGGGGAGCATGATGAGCACCATGAGGATCTTCTGGGCCTTGGGGGACTGACGGGACATGAAGTAGGCCAGGGGGTAGCCGATGATGAGGCAGACCGCCGTGGCGATGAGGGCGAAGGCGATGGAGAGGATGAAGACGTTGGTGTACTGCCCCAGATCCGTGATGTTGGAGAAGGAGAAGTTCCCCTCGGTATCCGTGAAGGCGAAGTACAGAACGAAGAGCATGGGGGCCGCGATGAAGAGTACCGTCCAGAAGGCGTGGGGCACCGCCGCCAGCTTCTGGAAAATGCTTCTCTGGGCCGCTTTACCCTTGCCCGCGGGGGGAGGGTCGGTCTTGCGGAGGGAGAGATTCTTCATTCTTCTTCCTCCTCTTCAAGATCGGACAGGTGATCCATCTCGTCGCTGAAGGAGGAGTAGTCACCGAACTGACCCGAGAACTCGGATTTCTTCATGACGTGAATGGCCTCGGGCTCGATGAAAAGCCCGATGGTGGTATCGGGAGCGGCGTAGTCCGAGGTCTCCAGCATCCACTTGAAGCCCTGGACATCCACGATGATCTCATAGTAGTCGCCCTTGAAGGTGACCGAGGAGACCACGCCGTTGAGCATACCCTTGTCGGCGGGGACGATGTCCACGTCCTCGGGGCGGATGACCACGTCCACGGGCTCGTTCTTGGCAAAGCCCCCGTCCAGGCACTCAAAGGTGTGCCCCGAGAAGCGGACCTTGCGGTCGGCCAGCATGAAGCCGTCCACGATGTTGGACTCACCGATGAAGTCGGCCACGAATGCGTTGACGGGCTCGTTGTAGATGTCCACGGGGGAGCCGATCTGCTGGATGTGGCCGCCCGACATGACCACCACCACGTCGGACATGGAGAGAGCCTCCTCCTGGTCGTGGGTGACGTAGATGAAGGTGATGCCCGTGGCTCTCTGGATCTTCTTCAGCTCGCTCTGCATATCCTTGCGGAGCTTGAGATCCAGGGCGCCCAGAGGCTCGTCCAGGAGCAGAACGCGGGGGTGGTTGATGAGGGCGCGGGCGATGGCCACACGCTGCTGCTGACCGCCCGAGAGGGTGGTGATGCGGCGACGCTCAAAGCCCTTGAGGTTGACCATAGCCAGCATCTCCTGCACCTTCTGTCGGATCTCCTCCTCGGGAGTCTTCTTGAGGCGCAGACCGAAGGCTATGTTCTCGTAAACGTTCAAATGGGGAAACAGCGCGTACTTCTGAAAAACCGTGTTGACGAGACGGCGGTAGGGAGGGACGTGAGAAATTTCCTTCCCATCGAAAAACACCTCTCCGCTATCGGCCGTCTCAAAGCCGCCGATGATGCGAAGGGTGGTGGTTTTCCCGCACCCGGATGGTCCAAGCAGAGTCACGAACTCTTTATCATGGATATCCAGGCTGATATTGTCGAGAATTGTCTCGCCGTCAAAGGCCTTGGATACCCCACGCAGTGAAATGAGGATCTCTTTTTCCATGTCGCATAAAATCTCCTTTAAGGGGGTCTTATTCTTTGCGCGTTTCCCGTCACGCGGCGGGCCGTCGGCGTTTCTGCAGGCACCCCTTCGGGTGTGGGTAAGCGCCTATCCCTCCTTCGCGTGCATACTGTCCGCAAATTCAGTATTATTATAGCAGAAATCGGGAGAAAATGCAATATCTTTTGCAGGATTGTCCGCAATTTTTTTGAATTTCGTCACCAAAAACGGCTTTTCATGGAAAATATCCTTTTTTTCACCCAAAACAGATACGTAACTATTCGGTCGGTGCTTTAAATTTGGGTTTATCGGTCTGCGACCGAAATGCGAAATGCAAAATGCAAAATGCAAAATCAAGAACGAAGCGGCGGTACGATAACGGCTTTCGACTATGGATATTCCATACAGGGCAATGCTTTTCGGGTGTTTGATCGAAAAATCTTACCATAAAATAGGCGTTTGCGAAGCAAAAGGCTTCATTCATTTTGCATTTTGCATTTTGCAT
>JAFULU010000210.1 GCA_017483125.1 Clostridia bacterium | reverse complement strand
TGGGTTTATCGGTCTGCGACCGAAATGCAAAATTCAAAATGCAAAATGCAAAATCAATAACGAATCGGCGGTACGATAACGGCTTTCGACTATGGATATTCCATACAGGGCAATGCTTTTCGGGTGTTTGATCGAAAAATCTTACCATAAAATAGGCTTTTGCAAAGCAAAAGGCTTCATTCATTTTGCATTTCGCATTTTGCATTTTGCATTCTCAAGCTCCCCGATAAACTGCAATTTACCTTTCTCACTCCAACGCCAAGAGGTCTCTGAACGCCTCAATGTACCCTCTGGCGGTCTTCTCGTCCCCCGCTTCGGCGAAGATGCGGAGGAGCGGCTCGGTGCCCGAGAAGCGGCAGATGACGAAGCTGCCGTCGGCGAAGTAGACCTTACAGCCGTCCTCGTAGCTGACGCGGGTGACGGGGGAGCCGAAGAAGGGGATCCTCTTCTCCTCAAAAATGATGCGGTTGACGGTGGATTTCTGCTCCAAGGTAAAGGTGATGTTGTCCTCCACCAGCTCGAAGTGGCCGTACTTGCGCTCCAGCATATCCATGATCTCCGAGGGAGACTTCTCCACCGCCGAGATCATCTCCACGAAGAGGGAGGCGGCGTAGATGGAGTCCTTGCCGTGGATGTGGCCGCGGACGGTCAGACCGCCCGAGGACTCACCGCCCAGCACGGCGTCGTGGGCGTCGATCCCCGCCGAGATGTACTTGAAGCCCACGGGGACCTCGTAGCAGGCCTCCCCGAAGTCGGCGGCCATGACGTCCAGCATATGGGTGGTGGCCAGATTGCGCACCACGGGACCCTTCCAGCCCTTGATCTCGTGGAGATACCAGTAGAGCATCACCAGGATCTCGTTGGCGTTGAGGTAACGGCCGTTTCCGTCGATGATACCCAGACGGTCGCCGTCACCGTCAAAGGCGATGCCCAGCTCGTATTTGCCCGCTACCACGCGGGTGCGGAGCTCGGCCAGACCCGTCACCGAAGGCGCAGGGTGATGACCGCCGAAGTGGGCGTCGCGGGTGTTGTGGATCATGTCCACAGTACAGCGGGCGGTGCAGAGGATCACCATGAGGGGGTAGGTGCCCGAGCCGTACATGGGGTCGAACAGCACTCTGGCGCCGTGGTTGCGGATGGTCTGCAGGTCCAGCACAGAGAGAATATCGTCGATGAAATCGTTGAAGGGGTTCTTGCGGTAGACCACCAGACCCTTCCCGCAGGCCTCCTCAAAGGGGACACGGGGGGAGGGGACACCCTTGGCCTCCACCTCGGCGATCAGTTTTTCCAAGAGGGCGGTGGTCTCCAGGGGGGCGTCACGACCCTCCTCCACGATGAGCTTGATGCCGTTGTAGTGGGAGGGGTTGTGGCTGGCGGTGATCTCCACGCCGTAGTAGAGGTTCTGCCGCTTGACGGTGTGCATGACCAGGGGGGTGGGAGCCGAGCGGTTCATGAACCACACGGTGACGCCGTAGGCCGCAAAGACCTCGGCCATCCACTTGGCCGCCACGTCGGACAAAAAGCGGTGATCGTAGCCCACGATGATGGGCTTTTCGGTCTTGCCCTCCGCCTTCATGAGGGCGCAGATGCCCTCGGTGACAAGGCAGATGTTTCTTTCAATAAAGTCAGAACCGATGACGGCGCGCCAGCCGCCCGTGCCAAATTGGATCATGGTTTTCTCCTTGCATATTCGTAGCGTACAGAATGGTTTCAAATTTGGGTTTGTCGGTGAGGTGGATAACCGTGCCGATACCAATGGGGAAGGGGCCCCATGGGGGTTTCCCCTATGCTTCCCACTGTCAAATCTTTTGGCCTATCAATGCCTTTTTTGAAAGTTTTCGGGGTCAAGCCCCTTTTTCAAAAGGGGCTTGCGGGGGTCAGGGGCAGAGCCCCTCGTTCTCCCGTTCCCCATAAACTGCAATTTATTTGTTCAGCAGCCCTTCTACAAAGGCGTACATCTCCTCCATCTTGGCCTCCACCTCGGTGAGCAGCTTCATCTGGGCTCTCGCGCGGACCAGGTTGTGGCCCTCGTAGGCGGTCTTGAAGTAGACGTCGCCATCCAGATAGTCGGTCATGAAGCGCATGGCCAGCTCGCAGGTGATGACTGCGATGCCCAGAGGCAGGAGCTTGATCTCGGTGTCGGTGAGATTGCCCGCGGTGGCGGAGACGAAGCCCTCGGTGAAGGCTCGGAACAGCTCCATGTCAAAGCCGATCTTGGAGGTGTCGGGCTCGTCCTCGGCGGCGGTGCAGGCACCGTAGCGGACGGCGTCACCGTAATCGTACAGGGCCGAGCCGGGCATGACGGTGTCCAGATCAATGACGCAGAGGGCCTTGCCGGTCTCGTCGTCAATGAGGACGTTGTTGAGCTTGGTGTCGTTGTGGGTCACGCGGAGGGGAAGCTCGCCGCCCAGCCTGTCCACGATGGAGGACATGAGCGCCTTGCGGGAGGTGAAAAACTCAATTTCCTCGGCCACCGAGGCCACGCGCCCCGCGGCGTCCTTCTCGACGGAGGCCATGAAGGTCTCAAAGCGGCGGGCAGTGTTGTGGAAGCCGGGGATGGTCTCGGTCAGCTTTTCGGCGGGGAAATCGGCCAGTCTGGTCTGGAACTCACCGAAGCCCACACCCGCCTCGCGGAAGAGAGCGGCGGACTCGATGGCGTTGTAGGCGGTGGCGTCCTCCACGAAGCCGTAGGCTCTCCACGCGCCGCCCTCGGGGTCGGTGTAGAGGAGGGTGCCGTTGTCGGCGGGGACGATATTCAGCACGCGGCGGGCGGGATCAATGCCCTCGGCCTCGTAGCTCTGACGGATGTGAGCAGTGACCAGACCGATGTTCTCCATGAGGGACACGGGATCCTTGAAGGCTACGGTGTTGATGCGCTGGAGCACGTAGCGGGGAGCGGTCTTATCCTCCCCCATGTCCAGACGGTAGGTGACGTTGATGTTGCCCGCGGTCAGCTCCTTGACGGCGACGGGAGTACCGCCCAGGTCAAAGTGGGAGGCAACGGCGAGAATGGAATCGTGGTCGATCATATATGATCTCCTTTACAGGGTATTTTTCATACCACTATTGTACCGCAAACCGACCGAAATGTCAAGATATTCCCCGCAGAAAACCGCCCGCGGGAAGAATTTCGGCGTTTCGCTACAGTGGCAGAGGGGGAGTTTACCGCATAGTCTGTAAGCAACGAAACAGGGCAACCGAAAGTGAATCATATCCCCCGCCATTCAAATCTTCACTTTTCTCTGCCCCAAAAGGAGGCCCCCATGAACCAACCCTACTCCACCCCCACCCCCGCCATCCGTCCCGACCCCCGTCTCGCCGCCCGTATGATGCGGGCCTACAACGACGAGCTGAACCAAGTCATCACCTACACCTACCAGCACCTCCTCACCGAGGGCCTGGACACCGAGGCCTCGGAGCTGTTCCTCCGCCTGGCGCGGGAGGATATGGCCCACTTCCACACCCTGGGCCGCCTCATCCGCGCCCTGGGAGGCGACCCCGGGGTGACCATGCGGATGCGGACTCCGCGGATCGACCTGTCGGGGGACGCCTCCTGCCGCGCCCACCCCGGGGTGAAGCGGATGCTCCGCCAGGATCTTACGGCCGAGGCGGCGTCCATCACCGAGCTGGAGTCCCTGTCCGCCGCCGCGCGGGACGCCGCCGTGATCTCCGAGCTGCGGGAGATCATACGGGAGGAGCGGGAGCAGTACGAGGCGTTGGAGCGGCTTTTGCGGGAGATCTGATATAGGGAAGCCCCCGCCGAATGGCGGGGGCTGAACGGTTATAGTCCTTTGTCAATATAGACAGAGACGGCATAGGCTCGGGATCGGTTGGTCTCGGGATACTCAACGGCCTCAAAGGTGACCGTGATCTCCCACCACGCGCCCTCGGAGGTTCCCCATGTAGCAGTCAGGGAGGAAGGGTAATCGTATTCTGTGTCCCAGGCCTCCGTGCCCAGCAAGGCGTACACCGTAGCCAGACTCATACCCTCGGTGACAGCCTCCATATTCTCCGTAGTGGCCACGTACATAGCCTCCGCAGAGTCACGGAAATACGTGTAGGTGACGATGCGCTCGGACTGATCCGCGTTCGTCACGTCATCCTCGGTGACGGCGCAGAAGGCCTGACCGTCGGAGAGAGTCCAGATATAGTAGGTATAGCCCACACCGGTGACGGCATGGACTCGGCTGCCCATGATGGTAAGCAGCTCGGAGGCCGTCATGCCCTCGGTGATGACTTGCGCGTTGGCGAGGGTGGGGATCTTATCGGGAATGAGGGGCGCGGAGGAGGTTTCCGCATCCAGCTCATAGCGGGAGACCGTGTTGAAATTCTTGTGGAAGCCCACGGGGGCGTTATCCTTCCAGTAGGCAGTCAGCGTATAAGTCTTGCCGCCCTCTGTCCATTCCCAGACCGATTGCAGTCCCTCCACCGTTGCGGTGGGATCGCCCATGAGCGCTTTTACAAGCTGTTCCTTCATGCCTGTCTGCACCTCTGCGGCCATGGACAAGCCGGGAGTTCCGATAGTGCTTGCGCGATCGGGGGAATCCAGATACAGCAGGTGCATGACGGTCTTGTCGAAATGATGCTCGGCGTTCAAGCCCAGAGGATCCGTCAGCGGGGGGATGTCATACCCGATATAGGCGGCCAGACAGCGGCCGTCGGGAAGGGTCCAGAAATGGTAGCCGCTCTTGTCTGTCCCGCCAAAGTAATCCACCTCGTGACCGTCGCGGCAAGGGCCAAGCCGTGCCACAATATCCGCGAAGGACGAGCCTACCCGAATCTCTTCGAGCGCTTCCTCAACAGACGTTACGGAATGCTCCGTGGAAGCAACGGTCGGATTGGAATCAGCGTAGCCTCCCGACCAGTAGACCCGCAGGCTGTGTGCTTGACCGTCCTCCATCCATTTCCAAACGAAGTTGGAGTTTTCAGCGCTCCAGTTGTAGGCCAGGGGCTCACCCAGTATGGCGAATACGACGGATTTTTCCATCCCCTCGGCGATCAGGGCGCAGGTTTTCAGCGTAGGCGTACCCATATCATCCAGAACAGCGGCGTCCACCCGCTCCTTGTAGGTAATATGGAAATCAAGATAGACCAGGGACGAGGACTCGTCGATGACAGAGGTTCCCGCGTCGGCGTAGATCAACAGCCCGCTGCCATCGGTCAGCTCCCAGTAGTGGAGACCCAAGGGAAGGGGAGTGGGCAGTATATATTTTCCGCTTTCCTTATCGTAATACAGGACTCTCGCCGCGGCGCAACGGCGGCAGACACCCAGGGTCTCGGTGAGATCGGTGACCCTATCGCCCACCTGGATCTGCTCGGCGGCCTCGGGGGTGGCGATGTTGACAGGCTTTTGGTAGCCCTCCGCCGTCATTTTGTAGGGCTCAATGATGGCCATGCGCTCTTCGGTGAAAGCCCATCCGATTCCGTAGTACACGGATTGATCCACCATACCGTAGGCAAACCGGTGGAACACACCCACCGGCAGCAGGTAGGGAACAGGGTCATTGGCAGGCGGGTCATCGCCCTCGAGAACGAAAATAACATCTTGGTGGAGGTACAGAATATAGTCACCTATGGAGGTTTGGAGGTAGACCGCTCCCCGCTCGCTTGAAGTCATGATGGGGTAGTAGGCCTTGACCCGAACCGACTCGTCGAACAGAGCCGAGACGTCCTCAAGGAAGGAAAACGCTTCACCTTGCATATATCCACCCGCGCCGTGACCCTCTCCGTCCAGCAGAGCGGTCTCGCCGTCGGCACCCATGCGGAGATAATGCACCTCCGCGCCCTTCAGTATCTCGTCCAGCGTGGGAGGGGTTGTACTGTCGTACTGCCCGATCAGGGAGGTCATGGCGTATATGGGGATCACCGTATCGGTGGCGTAGTCCTGCAGCTTTTGCAGGATCTCGGCGGGGATCCCCATGGGGTTGTAGGTCTCCCCCGCGCTCCCCAGCCACTCAAAGCCCGTGACGCGGGAGCCAACGGTTCCGCCGTAGATATACTCGGTGTCCACGGCCAACTGCTCCCCCGTGTCCAGGGTGAAGGTGTAGCGGGTGCCCTCTTGGGTGTAGTCATTTCCCATGAGGGAGACCAGCTCGGAGAGGCTCATACCCTTGCGGAGGGCGGCGGCGTCCTCGGCGGTGGGGATCTTGACCGACCCGATGGGATCGGTGGTGTGGGTGCCGTGAGGGGGCGGCTCGGTCTGAGGGCCTTTTGTGATGCCCGTGACCAGAAGAGCCACGACGGTCAGGGTGACAAGCAGGGCGGCCAGAGCCACCGAGGCGTTCTGGGGACGGCACAGGAACGCCCAGAAAGAGGGCCGTTCGGCTTTTTTGGTGGAAGGGACAGACACGGGCTTCAGGGGGATGGTGCTGTCCAAAATCAGATCGCTGTCCACGTCGGACAGGCTCGCGTATAAGCGGAGGTCTTTATCGGTTGGTTGTTTCATAACCGTATCCCCTTTCGTTGAGATAGTCCCGCAGTTTTTCGCGGGTACGCCCCAGCCGCTTGGTAACAGCGTTTGGGGTCAGACCGTAGTGTTGGGCCAGATCGCCCACGGCATAGCCGTGCCAGTACCGCCCCACGAACAGCCGCCGCTCCTCCTCGGGGAGCTTGCGCAGGAAGTCCGAGAGCAGGTATTTCAGCTCACCCTCGGCGGAGTCGGGGACCCACATGGCGGGGGACAGCTCCAGAATGGCCTCCTCCAGCTCACGGTTCTCGGCTCTGCGGCGGTTCTGACGGTAGCGGTCGATGGCGATGTTGCGAAGGACGGCGGCCAGATAGGCCTTCAGGGGCTTGGGTCGGCGGGGCGGGATGGTCCGCCAGAGCTTTAAGTAGGCGTCGTTGACGCACTCCTCGGCGTCGGGGCGGTTGTCCCGTCCCAGAATGCGGAGGGCGAGGTCAAGGCAGAAGCTTCCGTAGTCCCGTTGGGTCTCGGCGACGGCGCGCTCGTCACGCTTGAAGTATAGATCCAGTAGATATTCGTCACGGTCGTTCACGGTGGTACTCCTCCTTTCACCCGCGGGCTTTGTCCTTCATACAGTATAACGAATCCCACGCGCCAAATCTGCCGTCATTCTGTAAAGAATCTTTTTTGCCCCGAAACTTTGGCGGAATCCACAAAAACCGACACTCCCGTTTGTGCAAGACCCGCAAACTTTCCCCCGCCCCTTGACACACCCGCTTGGAAAATGGTATAATGAAGCCAACCACTCCAAGGAGGATCGACACCATGAAAAAACTTACGGCACTCCTGCTGGCGGGGCTGATGCTGCTGGCCTCCGCCGCCTGTACCCCCGCGCCCGACACCCCCGAGACCGAGGGGGACACCACGGTGGAGGCCCCCACCGAAGCACCTACCGAGCCCCCCACGGAGGCTCCCACGGAAGAACCTACCGAGGCCCCTACCGAAGAAGAAACCGAGGCTCCCAAGCCCGAAAGGACGGTGACCGATATGTACGGTGACGGCTACAATATGAATATGCTGGTGGGCTTTGACGAGTACGGCCGCAGTCTGACCCCCGTCTCCTCCCGCAAGGATGACAAGGAGGTAGGCATCTTCTACTTCCTCTGGCTGGGTCAGCACGGTGCCCCCGACATCTACGATATTTCCAAGATCCTCCCCGAGCACGGAAAGGATCTCCTGTTCCACACCGACGACCGCAAGGTCAGCCCCGCGGGGCAGTTCCATTGGTGGAGCGAGCCTCTGTACGGCTACTACAACAGCTCCGACGAGTGGGTCATCCGCCGTCATATGGAGCTTCTGACCCAGGCAGGCGTGGATTTTCTGGTCTTTGACGTGACCAACTGCTTCACCTACCAGGCGGTGGCCGAGAAGGTCATGAAGGTCATCTCTGAGCTGCGCGCCGAGGGCTGGGACGCCCCCCAGATCACCTACATGACCCACAGCCGCTCCATCCAGACCATCAAGACCCTCTACAACGACGTCTATAAGAAGGAGCTCTACCCCGAGTCCTGGTACCGCGTGGACGGCAAGCCCATGATGATCGGCTACCAAGACGAGTCCGACGATCTGCGAGAGGCCGCCGAGCGGGGGGACTCCTCCTACAAGCCCGGGGATCTGCCCCAGGAGCAGCGGGACTTCTTCTATATGCGGGAGGTGCTGTGGCCCTACGAGAGCGGCAGTGGTGTAGAAAACGCCTGGCCTTACACCGAGTGGCGCTACCCCCAGCCTGTCCGCACCGATATGATCTCGGTCTCCATCGCCACTCACCCCGCCCTCCCCTTCAGCTTTTCCCTCACCCATGAGGGCCGCATGAACTGGGGCCGCGGCTACGATCCCCGCAAGAAGCAGAACAGCGCCGAGGGAGCCATGAGCGGTACTTTCTTTGACTACCAGTGGCGCACCGTCCTTCTGCGGGATCCCCGCTTCGTCATGATCACGGGCTGGAACGAGTGGGTGGCCCAGAAGAACCTCTACGAGGGAGAATACTGCTTCGTGGACGGAGTGGATCTGGAGTACTCCCGTGACGCCGAGCCCATGAAGGGGGGATACGAGGACGCCTACTACATCCAGATGATGTACTACATCCGTCAGTTCAAGTACAACCCCGCCGAGGGCATGATCGCGGATACCGTCCGCAAGACCATTGACGTAAACGGAGCGGCTACCCAATGGGATGAAGTCAACGCCGTCTACCGCCGCGTGGGTAAGGACGACGGCACCCGCAACAGCGTGGGCGGTGCGCCTACCGTGAAGTACACCCAGGAGGCCGTCCGCAACAACATCACCGAGGTGAAGGTCACCAACGACGAGGAGAACCTTTATTTCTATATCAAGTGCGAGAGCGACATCGTCACCGCCGACGAGGCGAACTGGATGAACGTCTTCATCGGCCTTGGTACCTCCCCCGCCGTCAAGGGCTGGGAGAGCTACGATTTCGCCATCAACCGTACCCGCAACGGCTCCGCGACCACCATCGAGAAGCTGAACCCCGACTACACGGGCACAGTCTTGGAGGCTACCGCCACCTATACGGTGCAGGGTAACGTCATGCAGATCGCCATTCCCCGCGCCGCGCTGGGACTGGATCAGGGCGGTGACTTCTACTTCAAGGTCGCCGACGGTGTGGCCGATCCCGCCGAGATCATGGACTACTACGCCACGGGGCGCTCGCTGCCCATGGGGCGGTTGAGCTACCTGTACCAGATGGACAAGTAAGAGCGGTGACCGTTGAAGGCAAAAAAAGTTGAAAAATTTGGGGCTTTCACGGAACATCTGCCATGTATTTCCTGTCTTATAGGGTGAACCGTCCTTTTGGGGCGGAGAAAGGAGAACACCCATGTCACTTGTCAAACTGAAAAAGGCTCTGGCCATCACCGTAGCCGCCCTGCAAATTCCCCTGCTCATGCTCTGGGCCATCATCGTGAATACCCTCCGCCTGTCCTGCCACC
This sequence comes from Clostridia bacterium, assembly GCA_017483125.1. Taxonomy (GTDB): domain Bacteria; phylum Bacillota; class Clostridia; order Oscillospirales; family CAG-272; genus CAMEON01. The sequence continues at coordinate 12,315 of JAFULU010000210.1, read as the reverse complement.
GTTTGGAGGCGAGTACCAAGCCGAACGGGGATATTGCCTATGAGCTGGTCTTCAAAGAGGAGATATTCAGAAGCGAGCTTCCGGCCTTTCTGCCCTTCTTCCTTGCCCTGGCCGCCTGCCTTGTTCTCTCAGTCGTGGGTTTGATCGCCGTTCTTCGCAAAAAGCGGGTCACGGTGACGACGGCATGCCTCTATGCCGTGGCTACCCTCATCTGCGGATTCCTCTGGTTCGCTTTTGCCCGCCCCTCGGCCATCGTGGGGTATCTGAACAGTACCAATCTGTTCTTGATCGAGCTGGAGTATTTCCAACGCATCGGCGGGATGGGACTACCCGGAACGGATCTTCTCTTTTCGTTTGTGAAGTCCATCAAGTTTCTCCTCCTCGGCCTTTGCATGGCCGCGAGCGGAGTCCTCTGCGGGCTGGGCATTACGGAGGCGGTACAGAAAAAGAAAGCCCCGCCCCTTGTGACCGAGGCCGTTGAGCCCGAGCTTTATCAGGTGCAGGGACGGCGAAAGACCGAATGAAAAATACCGCCGCTGACGGAAGGGATCCGTTGGCGGCGGTTTTTCTATTGAATTACAGCAGATAACTCGGCATCTTCTGCCCGATCTGCACCTTATCCGAGGGCTTCTTCTCGTCGTGTCCGATGACGGCGGCCACGGTCTCGGGGGAGATGTTGGCCAGCACGGCGGTATCCACGACGGGGGTCTCGGCTACAGGAGCCTCAACCGCGGGAGCCTCTGCCTTGGGAGCGGCAGGCTTCTTTGCGGGAGCCTTTTTGGTGGCGGGCTTTTTGGCGGGAGCCTTTGCGGTAGCCTCACCCTCTGCCTTGGGGGCCTTGGGAGCGGCGGGCTTGCGGGTGGCGGGCTTCTTGGGCGCGGGCTTTACCTCCGCGGGAGTTTCCGCCTTGGCGGCCTCCACCTTGGGCTCGTCAGCGGCCACCTTGGCCACGCGGGTCTTGATGCTGTCTTTACCGATGGGCATATTCCATAACCTCCTTGGATAGTGTCAGATATTCCTGGGCGGCGCGGCTGGTCTTCTTGTAGGCCATGACCGGCAGGCTGTTCTCCTGGGACCACTCGATGGCGGAGTCAATACGGATGTAGGTGTCAAAGAGCTTCACGTTCTCCAGGGACCCCAGCACCTCAATGGCCTGCTTGAACTGGTTCTTGCGCTCGTTGGCTTTGGTGACCACCACGCCCATGACCTTCAGCTCGGGGGCGATGCGCTCCAGCTTCTCGTAGAACTCAAAGAGGTTAGCCAGACCGAACAGACCCCAGGGGGAGGCCTCCACGGGGATAATGAGGTAGTCCGAGGCGCACATGATGTTCATGACCCAACACCCCAGAGTCGGTGGCGCGTCGATGAGGATGTAGTCGTACTCGCCGGATTCCTTGATCTTGGCCAGCCCCTGCTTTAAGATGAACTCCCTCTGCCACATGGTGAAGAGATCCACCTCAATGCCGCTCATGAGGATGGAGGAGGGGATCAGATCCAGACCCTCGTAGGCGGTATGGCGGATGTACGGTGTCAGCTCCTGCTGCTTCTTGATGGCGGTGTGGAGATTTTCCCCGCTCTCGGCAAAGCCCAGAGCCGCCTCCTCGTCGAAGTAGGACAGGGTGAGGTTCATCTGCATATCACCGTCGATGAGCAGAACGCGCTTGCCCTCGGTGACCATGCTGTACCCCACGTTGGCGCAGGTGGTGGACTTGCCGCTTCCGCCCTTGTTGTTGGCGAAGCAGATCACGGTTGTCTTTCTTTCGCTCATGTGAGAACTCCTTTTTGAAAGTTCTTGGAATTCTTAAAACCTTCTTTCAAGAAGGTTTTAAGCGGGTACAGGGCAGAGCCCTGTCGGGGGTCAGGGGCAGAGCCCCTCGTTCTTCATACCGGCAACGCATCAGGAGCGTCGGTTGGCTCTCGAAGGTACTCAATGATGGCCTCCAGACCCTCCCCCGTAAAGGAACTGCAAGGGAAGATTTTCTCGCACCCGCATAGCTTCAGCCACCGCTCGGCCTGCTCCACGTTGGCGCGGTCGCGGTCGATGCCCGAGATGATGCCGATGACGGGGCGGTTGACGAGACAAGTACAGCAGGGCGGGAACACGCAGAAGGGCTCGTCCGCGCCGATGACCAGGCCCACGATGTCGGCCTCGTAGGCGTAGAGCGCCAGAGCCGCCCCCAGCTTGGCCACCTCGGTGTACTCTCCGGGGGTGTCAATGATGGTGTTGTGGTAATTGATGTACTGGGTCTTGCAGTAGTGGAGCTGTTCACCCCGCAGAGCTTGCGTCAGGGTGGTCTTGCCCGCCGCCACGCGGCCCATGAGTATGAGTTTTTTCATGATGATTCCATATAGGGCGTTGCCCCATACCCTGTCCGGAGCCTTAAAAAAGGACAGATTTTGTACCAAAGTTCTTGAAGGGAGTCCAGAGGGAAACTTCTTTCAAGAAGTTTCCCTTTGGCGTTCTCTTTACGTTCTCGTTTTTTCGCAGACCGTGAACTTCAGGGTGTCTCTGAAATAGTCACCGATGGCGGTGAAGGCGGAATCCACCTCGGAGACGCGGCCCGTGATGATGAGGGTACCCGAGAAGCGGTCCACAAATCCCAGGTCGATGTTGGCCGACTTCATGGCGATGTCGGCGGTGATGACGGCGGTCTCGGCGGGGCTGACGGTCAGCACACCGATGGCGGCGTGGGAGTAGTCCAGCTTGGGGTCAAGACCCAGCTTCTGGTAGAGGATGGGATCGGGATTGGCGATGACGTGGAGCAGCGTGATCTGCCGTCCGGGCACCAATTCCTGTACGATCCTCATTTTATCGTGCATTTCCAGTTCTTTCATGGTTGGTCTACCTTCCTTTCGGATGGATCAAATGGCGGTAAACGCCGAATATCAGCCGCCGATCTGTACCCGCAGATGGCAGGTCAGCTTTCGGGATTCCCGCTCGGCGGTCTCCTTCAGCATCTGCATATGGGCGGCGGTGGGGGGAGTCAGATGGGAGAGGGTGTACTCGCGGCCCAGACCCGTATACTTATCGGTTCCCAGTCTGTGGTAGGGAAGCAGGTGCAGCTCGTGGACGTTGGGCAAAGACTCGGCGAACCGCGCGATGGCGGCGATCTCGGCGGGGGTATCGTTGAAGCCGGGGATCACGGGGACGCGGATCACCAGATGGTTGGCGTTTTCCGCGATCCAACGGGCGTTGTCCAGGATCTTTTCGTTGGGCTGGCCCGTGTACTCCTTGTGCTTGGCGGAGTCCATGTGCTTGATGTCCATCATGACGTGGTCGATGTGGGGGATCAGACGGGCCACCACCTCCCGCTCGGCGAAGGCCGTGGTCTCGATGGCGGTGCTGAAGCCCCGATCGTGGCAGGCGCGGAAAATGGCCTCGGCGAACTCGGGCTGGGCCATCGCCTCACCGCCCGACAGGGTGATGCCGCCGCCCGAACGGCGGTAGTAGACCTCGTCCTTCACAAGCTCCTCCATGAGGTCTCGGACCGAAATGTCCTGCCCCACCGTCTTGGTGGAGCCGTTCATGGTCAGCTCCTGGAAGTTGTACTCCTGGGACTCGGGATTTCAGCACCAGCGTCACCGCAGGTAGCACCCCTTCAGAAACACGATGGTGCGGATGCCCGGCCCATCGTGGATGGAGAAGCGCTGAATATCAAAAATCCGACCAACGCGGTCGTAGTAATTTGCCATGTGAATGTCCTTTCTGGGGTGGGAGAGCGTTGGGGCGCCGCCCCAAATTCTCGCTGCGGCTCGGTCACGCCACGGCTCTGACTGCCACCGGCAGTCATTCACGACCGTGTCGTCGCTTCGCTACCCGCTTAAAACCTTTTTGAAAAAAGGTTTTAAGAATTCCAAAAACCTTAAAAAAGGAATTGCAAAACGGGAAAGGATTGTAAAAAGTGGGTCAATAACTTTTTGAATAATATTCCTTTTTCACTTTACCTTGGAAGATATCTTTCTTTTCCTTCATCTCCCGCTCAAAATGAAAAGTCTCCGCAAGGAATGCCTTATCCGCCCCTGCTTGTTTTGCTGAAAAAAGCGTCCACCGCAATATCCTCCTCATTAAACATGATAAAATACGTATCATGTATATAACTCGGATCAATGCCGCTGTTTTCATAATTCACGTAATACTCACCTACAGATCCACCGGTATCTACCGTGTATGCGCGCTTAAATTCTCCGTACTTTAACTCGATCTCCGACCGAGTTTTTCCAATGATCCACTCTTTGTCGTATAGCTCGTGAATATTTGTCTCGTCATAGTGCTTGGGCGTACAAGCAACCAAGGCAAAAAGCATGGCTACAACCAAGAATATAACAGCATAACGTTTCATAAGTCCATCCCTTTCAAAGCAAAAAGAAGATCTCGCTACATGCAAAACGCAAATTCATTTTACCGATATTCTTTTTTTGAAAACTGACTATTGCAACTTCATTTTACAACGTGCGCAATAACTTTTTGGAAAGTTCTTGGAGGGGGTCAAGGGGGAACCTTCTTTCAAGAAGGTTCCTCCCTTGCGCGTCCCCTCGCCTCCCCTTACAGGCTGGACTGCTCGGTACGGCTGATGATGTCGTCCTGGAGGGAGCGGGAGAGGGTGGTGAAGAGGGCAGAGTAACCGGCCACGCGAACCACCAGAGTCTTGTAGTTTTCGGGATGAGCCTGGGCGTCCAGCAGGGTCTCGCGGGAGATGACGTTGTACTGGACGTGCATACCCTTCTGATCGAAGAAGCCGCGGAGGTAGGCCACGAACTTCTCCAGACCCATCTCACCGGCCAGAGCCGAGGGATGGAACTTCTGATTCAGCAGGGTACCGTTGGAGGCGTCGCCCAGATCCAGGCGGGACACCGAGTTGGCGGTGGCCGTGGGACCCTTGACGTCGCGGCCCGACATGGGACCGACACCGTCGGCGATGGGGGTATTGGAGAGACGGCCGTCGGGGGAGGCACCGGCCTGGTGGCCCAGCGGCACGTTGGCGGAAACGGGATACAGACCCGCGTGGAACATACCGCCGCGGGGGTTGGTGTGAGCGAGCAGAGGCTTGGTGTAGGTCTGACCCACCTCGCGGGCGAAGAGGTCCACCTCGCGGAGATCGTTACCGTACTTGGGCACGTCGGCGATCAGCTTCAGCATCTCGTCGTAGCGGGCCTTCTTGTCGGCGGAGATATGGGAGGCGTTCTTGAAGCCCGTGTAGATGGCCCTGATGAGGTCGGCATTGACCTCCTTGCCCTCGGCATCCAGCATCTTGGCGGCCTCGGTGGTCAGCTCCATGGCGCGCTTGTTGGTGGCGCCCTTGCCGAAATTGTCGGCCAGAGCCTGCTTCATCTCGGCCATGGAAATGACGCCGTCCTCAAAGACCAGCTTGCGCATGACGGCCAGGGAGTCGGCCACGTTGGCGATACCGAAGCCCTGGGGGCCGGTGAAGTTGTAGTGACAGCCGCCCTCCTGAACGCTCTTGCCGTTGGCGATACAGTCGTCGATGAGGCAGGACTCGAAGGGCAGGGGGCAACGGACGGCGTGAGCGGCGTCCACGGCGTTGTCGGCCTGGGCCATCATCTCAATGAAGAATTCCTGCTGAGCCTTGTAGGCGTCGTAGAACTCCTCGAAGGAGGTCATCTCCAGAACGTCCATGGTCTTGGGGCCGATCTGCTCGCCCTTGTCCATGCCTGAGGAGAAGACGAGCTCCAGAGGACGGACCATGTTGAAGAAGGCGGCGTCGTGCCAGCCGTCGGTCTTGTGGCAGGCGGAGGGCTCCACGCAACCGATGATGCAGTAGCCGCGGGCATCCTCCAGGGTGTAGCCGCGGGACATCATGGAGGGGATGATCACCTCGTCGTTGTAGAAGGCGGGCACGCCCATACCCTCGCGGGTGACGGCGGCGGCCTTGATCAAGAGGGAGTGGGGAGAGCCGTTCCAGACACGGATGGACAGGGAGGGCTGAGGCAGACGGACGTGCATCTGGGCCTCCATGCACATGTAGGACAGATCGTTGGTGGCGTCCAGACCGTATTCGTCCTGACCGCCCACGATGAGGTTCTGGAACAGACCGTAACCGGCAAAGCCCTCGGCGGAGGCGGCGTCGCGGACCTTGTTCAGATCGTTGAGCTTGACCCAGATGCAGTCAAGCAGCTCCTGGGCGGCCTCATAGGTGATCTTGCCGGCATCCAGATCAGCCTTGAAGAAGGGATACATGTACTGGTCGAAGCGGCCGGGGGAGATGGAGTGACCCGAGGACTCCATCTGCATGAGCTGCTGGATGAACCAGAAGCCCTGGCAGGCCTCGTGGAAGGAGCGGGCGGGCTTGGCGGGGACGCGGTCGCAGGCCTCGGCGATGGTGAGCAGCTCGGCCTTGCGGTCGGAGTCGGTGCAGTCGGCGGCCTGGGACAGAGCCAGGTCGGAGTAGCGGCGGGCGTAGGTGATGACACCCTCACAGCTCTCGATGACGGCCTCCAGGAAATTGCGACGGGTGGCGTAGTCGCCCTGACCGCGGGTGAGCTTGGCCAGCTCGGCCTTGCACTCCTCGATGTAGGACTCCAGACCCTGGTTGATGACCCGCTCGTAGTTGACGTTGACGTGACCCACGCCGTTGTAGAAGTAGTTACCGACGGTGAAAATGCCGTGGTTCAGGAAGACGTCCAGCACCTCGGGGTCCATGTTGGCGGCGGCAAGATCGCTGACGGTCTTGCCCTTCCAGTAGGGGTGAACAGCCTCCAGACGGCGGATGGTGTCGGGGGAAATGTAGAAGGGATCGGCCTCACGGGTGGCGATGGTCTCGTACTCGGGAGGAAGCCACTCGTAGGAGAACTCGGGGAAGGTCTGACAGCCGCGGGGAGCCACCGAGCTGGAGCCGACGATCAGCTCACCGGGACGGATGACGATCGGAATGTTCTCCAGAATATGACGGAAGGCGGCCGAACGGCGCTTGATGATGGGCAGATGCTCGGTCTGCTTGTAGCTCTCGGTAACCAGCTCCGCGCGATCGGCCTCGATCTCGGGCATATTGGCGTAGAGATCCTGAATCAGACGGGCAATACGGGGGCTTTTTTCAATGACGAACTTGATCTCGGACATGGATCGACCCTCTCTTATCTATCTATATTTTACGAAAAATTCGGTGTTGGCAAGGTTAAAAGGGAAGCAAACCAATCGGTTTGCAGGTTTTCAACGGGGGAATACCCTTTTTAAAGGTTTTGGGGATTCCTAAGGGACTTTTGCAAAAGTCCCTTAGGCGGGTGCAGGGCAGAGCCCTGCCGGGTCCAGGGCAGAGCCCTGGTTACAGCTGCTCCCAGAGCTCCTTGTGGGGAGCGGGGATGACGGCGGAGTTGCAGAAGAGACCCTGGTCCTTGGCGTGCTGGGCGCCTGCCTCCACGGCGGCGGTCACGTCGCCCACATCACCGGTGATGACCACCATGCCCTTACCGCCCATACCGCGGGACAGACGAAGCTCGCGGATGGCGACCTTGGCGGTCTTGACGGCGATATCGGCGGCCTTGACGGTGGAAGCGGCGGAGTAGGCCTCGATGATGCCCAGAGAACCCTTGTTCTCACCGGGCTGGGTGCCGAACAGAGCGGTGATGACCTGCTCGTCGATGCGGCCGATGACGGTGGAATCAATCATGCGGTCGTCAAAGCGACCCTTGACGTACTCCACGGCGGCGGAGACGTCAGCGATGGCACCCGTCAGAATGATCTCGTACTTGCCGGGGCAGGAGGGATGAGCCTGGACCAGACGGATCCCCGCGCTCTTCAGCGCGGCGTCGGTGGCCTCAATGCCCTTGGCAATGCTCTTCAGTTCAATAATACCAATAGCCTGATACATAGTCTATATACCTGCTCTTTCTGCTTTACGCGCGGATGACGATGGTCTTGTCGTCAACGTAAGTAACGCGGCCCGTGATGGGGGCGAAGTTGGGAACCGACAGCCCTTCCGCGGCCTTGGCGATCATGTCGTTCTCCTTGACCTCGTCGCCGACCTTGACGATGGGGATGGCGGGGGCGCCGATGTGCTGGACCATGGGGACGTAGACCTCCTTGGCCTTCAGCTTCTCCTCAATGTAGGTGGGCGGGAACTTGTCGTACTTGGCCACGCCCAGTACCTCCTTCCACTTGCCCGCGCTGATCATGCGATACTCGCGCTCGGGGGAAGCGGTGAACTGCTCGGCGGGATTCGCCACGTACCTGATGCGGTTCTTGCCCAGAATACCCTTGTACTCCTTGATGACCTGCATGGGAGAAATGTCCTGACAGCAGGCCAGCAGTCCGCAGATGCCGCAACCGCAGCACATGGTGGCGGTCTTGATCAGCTCGGGATCGGCCTGGGCGGCGGAGAGGGTGGAGCGGATCATCTTGTGAGGCTCCAGGGGGTAGCCCAACAGGTGTCTCGGGCAGAGGTCGGTGCAGCGGGTGCACTGACAGCAGACCGAGGCGGCCATGCGGAAGTTCTCCTCGGCGGTGCGGAGCTTACTCCGAACGGCGGGGATGTCCTTGGGCAGAATCAAAAGACCCGAGGTGGGCTTCTTGACCACGTCGATGTTGGGGTTGACGATGTTACCCATGGAGGGGCCGCCGTCGATGACCACGTGGGTGTCGGGGACCTTGACGTGCAGGGTCTCCAGCACCTCCGAGATCTTCATACCCAGAGGCACCTTCACGCAGAAGGCCTCGGGAACGTCACCGCCCAGGGTCAGGTAGGTCTTGGTCACAGGCTGACCGTACTGCACCACCAGACCGATGTTGTGCATGGTCTCGGTGTTGAAGACGATGACCTTCTGGGTAATGGGCAGCTGACCGGGAGCCACCACGCGGCCCGTGACGGTGTAGATGAGGTTGATCTCGTCACCCATAGGGTAGACGTTGGGAACGTACTTGATGAAGACGCCCTGTGCCAGCTCCTGTCCGTCGGAGTACCCCAGCTTGGCGGCGCGGTAGTCCTTGACGGCGATGAGGCCTCTCTCGATGTGGGCGTATTCCATGACGGCCCGCATACCGATGACGATGTCGCGGATGCGGTTTTGCAGGATGGTGTAGCTGGTGTAGAGCAGAGGCTCACACTCCACGGCGTTGATGAGCAGGGTATCGGCCCCCTCGGCCAGCTTGGAGTAGGAGGGGAAGCCCGCTCCGCCTGCGCCGACGACGCCGTTATCCTTCAGTAATTGCTTTAAATCGGTCATTTTCTTTACCTTCTGTATGAAAGTTGCGCGTTACACACGCGGTTGGATCAGTGCTGGAGCTTATCGATGATACCGGCGACCACGGCGTCCACGGGGGCGTTCATATCCCCCACGGCGGCGCGGGCGGAGGAGCCGGTCACCACCAGGACGTCCTCGCCGATACCCGCGCTGATGGAGCGGTCTACGGCGATGATGTAGCGGTCGGTCAGCTCGTCCTTTTCCTTGAGCTGGATCTCCAGAAACTTGTAGCCACGCAGTGCGTCAAACTTGTTGGTGGACACGATGGTCCCCACGACTTTTCCTTTGAGCATGATGATACTCCGTTCTATTTCCTGTATGGACGGTCGGCTGCGCGATCAGTCCTTGACCATGGTGACGGTACTGCCGTTTTTGAAGCCCACGGCGTTGGCGTCGTCGGTGTCCACGTGCATCTCCAGGCAGAACTTGTCGGAGACGCGGACCTGGACGTCGAACCAGCGGGTGCGCTTGGTGCCGCTGAAGGCATCCACGGTGATGTAGTCGCCGTCCTTCACACCGAAGCGTGCGCCGTCGGCGGGGCTCATGTGGATGTGACGGTTGGCGATGATACAGCCCTGCTTCAGGGTCACGATACCCTTGGGACCGATGATGGTGATGGGAGCGGAGCCCTGGAGGCTACCCGACTCGCGCACGGGAGGCTTGACCTTCAGAACGAAGGAATCGGTCACCGAGATCTCCACCTGGCTCTCCTTACGGATGGGGCCCAGGACGCGCACACCCTCAATGGGCCGCATGGAGGGGCCGATGATGGTCAGCTGCTCCTTGCAGGCGTACTGACCGGGCTGGGAGAGATCCTTGATGGGGGTCAGCTCGTAGCCCGCGCCGAACAGGGTGTCCAGATCCTCGCGGGACAGGTGAATATGACGGTTGGAAATGCCCACCGGGATGGTCAGATCGTCTGCCTTGGCCGCAGGGACGTCCATCTCGGATACGATCTTCTTGACGATGGCTTCAATGGTGCTTGCGTTCAGTTCCATAATCAAAAACCTCTTTCTGATGTTCTGCAAATTGAAAAACCAAAACCTTTTTCGCTTGAAAAAAGCATTCATTCTTCCATTTATAGTAAGGGGGTGGGGGGAACCCCCTTTGTCAGAGGGTTCCGCCCGCGCGGTTTCCTATCCGAGATCAGATCTTGGGCAGGAGCTTGTCCACATCGGTGTGGGGTCTGGGGATGACGTGAGTAGCGATAACCTCACCCAGGCGAGAAGCGGCAGCGCCACCGGCCTCAACAGCGGCCTTCACAGCACCGACGTCGCCACGGACCATGACGGACACGAGACCGGAACCGATCTTCTCAGAGCCGATCAGGGTAACGTTAGCGGCCTTCACCATAGCATCGGCAGCCTCAATAGCAGCCACAAGACCACGGGTCTCAACCATACCAAGAGCTTCGTTCATTGTATTTTCCTCCTAAGAAAATTTTACTTTTTTGTTTGTGGGTTTGTAAGGGGAGCTTATTTCGTTACGCCGCGCGACCCATCAGGGAATGGGGTCGGTGCGGAGGAACTTCATGACTTCGGGATGGGGGCGCGCGATGACCTCGCAGAGCTTGACGTTGCCAACCTCAGCGGCGGCGGCCTTACCGGCATCGGCGGCGGCCTGAACAGCCGAAACCGAGCCCTCGACCACCACGGTCACAAGACGACCGCCCAGTCTCTTTTCAACGTGAATCAGCTTCACGTCGGCGGCCTTGATCATTGCGTCAAGACCCACAATGGCGGTGACCATTGCCTGGACTTCCAGCAGTGCGATTGCCTTTTCCATGTTTCAGTACCTCGCTTTCGTTTGGTAGGCAAGAACGGTACCACTCCCCGACCCCCGTTCGGGAGTCTGGCGGGTGTTGGGGCAAAGCCCCTCGTTCTCAGATGGAGGGCAGGAGCTTGTCCACGTCGGTGTGAGGTCTGGGGATGACGTGAGTTGCGATGACCTCGCCCAGGCGGGAAGCGGCAGCGCCACCGGCCTCAACAGCGGCCTTAACAGCACCGACGTCGCCACGGACCATGACGGACACGAGACCGGAACCGATCTTCTCGGAACCAATCAGAGTAACGTTAGCAGCCTTAACCATAGCATCGGCAGCCTCAATTGCGGCAACCAGACCGCGGGTCTCAACCATACCAAGAGCTTCGTTCATTGTAATATTCTCCTTAAAAATTATTTTTGTGTGTTGTATCGTTGCGGCGGTTTCTTAAACCTTTGGAAAGGTCGTTAGACCTTTCGGCCGTCAACGGTGGTGTAATTGCGGAGCTTGTCGCGACCCGTAGCGGTCAGGTGAGCGAACCACTCCACGCTGGGATCCAGTCCCGCAATGATCTTCGAGGTGATGAACAGACCGCGCTTCTCAGCCTCGGCCTTGCCCGCATCGTGGGCGGCCTCAACGGCGGCGGGAGATCCCTCGAACTTCACGACCATCACAAGGGGCACCTCGCATTTTTCTGCGTTGGCGGGCTTGTTGCGGTCGATGGCCACGATCTTTACGTCAGCGGCCTTTGCGCAGGCATCGGCGACGACGATGGAGGTGGCGAATCCGTATACTTCAAGCATTCCAAGAGCTGCCATAGCGGTAACTCCTTTACTTACTTAGCGATGTAGGCGATCTTGATGCCCTTCTGCGCCACGTTGGTCTCCATAGCCTCGTTCATCTGATCGAGGGGGAAGGTGTGGGTGATGAGATCCTCGATCGGGATGTTCATCTCCTGGCACTGCTTCAGGAAGGCAACGGTCTTGGGGTAGTCCTCAGCGGAGTAGTCCCAAGAGCCGACGATGTCGATCTCCTTGTTGCACATAGCGAAGTGGGGGTTGACGGAGTACTCGCCGTTGTTGACGAAGAAGCCCATCTCGCACATACCGCCGCCACGGCGGATGTAGGCGTAGATGTCAGCGGCGGCCACGGGAGCGCCGGTGCACTGGAAGGCGAAGTCAACGCCCACGCCGTTGGCCACAGCCTGAACCTTGGCCACGCGCTTGTCCAGGGTGTCCTCGTCGGGACGCTTGAAGCAGACGATGGTCTTGGCACCCATCTTCTGGGCGACCTTCAGTCTGTCCTCGTTACCGTCCACAGCGATGATGTGGTTGATACCGGCGGCGCGGAGAACCGTGATC
>JAFULU010000209.1 GCA_017483125.1 Clostridia bacterium | reverse complement strand
TGATAGTGGGGAGCATAGAGGGCACCCCCATGGGGCCCCTTCCCCATTGGTATCGGCACAGTTCTCCACCTCCCCGACAAACCCAAATTTGAAGCCTGTTGCAACCGGTTATAACCATTTGTTTAAAGGAGACCGTCACCATGAAAAAGCACGCTCTCGTATGCCTTCTGACTATCCTCTCCGTCCTTCTCTGTCTCCTGGTGGCCGTGAGCTGTACGGCTGACCCCACCCCCGCCGAGACCACCGACGGCACCGAGGCCACTGATCCCACCCCCACCGAGGCACCTACCGATCCCGTTTCCGACACCCCCACCGAAGAACCCACCGAGGCACCCACCGAGGCACCCACCGAGCCCGAGATCCTCTGGGAGGTGGACACGGGGGTCTTCAACGAGGGGAAGGTGACCTACGTGAAGGCCGAGGACGGCAGTATCACCGCCACCCCCGCCGAGGGCCACTCCCTGGGCCTGGACGTCACCGAAAAGACCGATCTGGTCTCCATCTGCTACTCCATCTGGTTCGACTACGTCCTCCGCAAGAGCGATACGGGGGTGGACTACTACCACGACATCTCCCAGATCCTGGCGGGCAACAAGGACTGGGGCGGCTCCCCCTCCTTCCACTACTGGGCCAAGCCCGCCCTGGGCTACTACTGCAGCTCCAACCGCGATGTCATCCGCACCCACATGACCCAGCTCTATGCCGCGGGGGTAGATTTCATCATTCTGGATCACACCAATCTGGGCTACGGAACCGTAGTGGATCCCGTCAACGGCCCCTTGATGGTGGACAGGCCCATGATCGCCCTCTTCGAGACCATCATGGAGATGCGGGCCGAGGGTCTGGGCACCCCCTACGTGGTGGTCTGGGTCGGCGGCGGCGGTGACGAGCGGCTGTATCAGTACCTCTACGACAACTACTACGGGCAGGAGAAGTGGGCCGACTGCTTCGTCTACTGGGACGAAAAGCCCTTCCTGCTGACCACCTTCTACCACGATGCGACCAACCCCGCTCCCGAGCAGTTTACCACCCGCTGTATGGGCGGTCTCATGGATCGCACGGCCTGCACCCGCCAGGGCATCTGGAATTTCCTCCACTTCAACAACGCCAGGTACTGCACCGAGAACGCCGCGGGCGAGCCCGAGCAGATCGGGGTCTGCGTGGCCTCCCAGGAGACCTATATGTCGGCGGACACCGCCCACGGCCGTATCGGCGGTCTGCTCTGGCACGCACAGTGGAATTCCGCCTTCAAGTTCCGTCCCAAGTTCGTGACCCTGACCTGGTGGAACGAGTGGACCGCCCAGCGGCTCTACATTGAAGGAGGCCCCTACGACGGCCAATACCATTTCACCGACGCCTATAGCCCCGAGTGCAGTCGAGACATTGAGCCCATGGAGGGCGGCCACGGGGATCAGTACTACCGCTGGATGATCGAGTATATCTACGCCTACAAGAACCATCGGGATTGCCCCGTGCTGGTGGAGGAGGAGTACATGCAGTACTACGACAAATTCATGCGGCACTATGAGAGAGGAAACAGCCTGCGGAAGGCAGAGCTGGATAAATAATATCTGACCCCGCTTCTGAATGGAGGCGGGGTTTTCATATTTGGGTTTATCGAACAGTTTGAACCAAGAGAAAACCTTTTGTGTGACCCTCATCCGTCACGCCCTACGGGCGTGCCACCTTCCCCTAAGGGGAAGGCAAGACTATGAGGAAAGCCCTCTTTTCCTTGATTCATAAAGTAAAAACAAACTTTTGGCGGTAAGGGAGAGCGCCCATTCCCTCATGCCTGCCTTCCCCTGGGGGAAGGTGGCACGCCGCAGGCGTGACGGATGAGGGTCACACGGCTCATTTTCTCTCTATTCTGTCAGTCCGACAAACCCAAATTTGAGATCCTTTTTTGGCACACAAAAGGAGACCCGCTTTTGCGAGTCTCCCATAGGGTTATGAAAAGGATCAATCCTTCTTCATCTCGGCGAGGATGGCCTTGAGCAGATCCTCGGTGGTGGGGTTGGCCAGACGGTCCAGTCTTGCCTGCTCCTCGGCGGCGGCAGCGGCGGCGGCAGCCTCAGCGGCGGCCTTCTCGGCGCGGGCGGCGTACCAAGCGGCGACGGCGGCCTTATCGCGGACGTTGACGCCCTCGGCCTTCATGGCCTTGCGGTCAGCCTTCTTGGCCTTTCTGCCCTGAGCGGCCTCGGCGGCCTCCTTCTGGTTGTCACGCATACGGTTGAAGACGCGGACGATGCAGAAGAGCACGAAGGCGATGAGGAAGAAGTTGATGATGGCGTTGATGAAGGAGCCCCAGTCGATGTAGATGGAGTTGGCCAGATCCAGCACCTGGGCGCCGGTCTCGTCGGTGGTGTAGGCCTCCAGCAACATGGTGTGGATGCCTGCCAAGGTGTCCTTGCCCAGAATCAGGGCCAGCAGGTAGTTGATCAGGGGCTTGAGGATGAAGTTACTGAGACCGTTGACGATCGCGGTGAAGGCGCCGCCAACGATGACACCGACGGCCATGTCCATGACGTTACCGCGAGTGATGAACTTCTTGAATTCAGCGAAAAAGTTCTTCATGGGAATTCTCCTTTTTGATGTTTACCGCCCTTTGCGGACGGCTTTTTGGTGATTCAATTATACTACACATCTCGGGGTTTGTCAATATATTGTGACAAATTTCGCAATAAAAATTGAACGAAAAATGACCCCGCCGCGGAAGAGCTCCGAAGCGGGGTCTTGCTTTTTCCTTACAGCGGGGCGTCCTCGGCCACGAGGTGGCTCAGGGTGGCGATGCCGTGCTGCTCGAGAATGCTCTCGGCGGCCTCGTTATCCTCCACGCGGAAGACCACGCAGGCCTTGCCGTGGGAGCGGGTCATGAAGGCGTAGGTGTACTCAATGTTCACGCCGTGGCCGGCCAGAATGCTGACCACCTTGGCCAGTCCGCCCGGCTCGTCGGGGATCTCTACGGCGGTGACGTGGCTGACGTTCACCAGGTAGCCTGCGTTACGGAGGGCCTCGCAGGCCTTGGTGTTGCCCTTGACGATCATACGCATGATGCCGAACTCCTGGGTGTCGGCGATGGACATGGCGCGCATATCCACGCCCGCCTCGGCCAGAATGTTGACCAGCTTCTCCAGAGAGCCGGTCTGGTTGGCTACGAATACCGAAATCTGCTTCAGTGCCATTGTACTGTTTCCTCCTGTTCCTGAATCAATCGTGCAGCTTTCTCTTGTCCTTGACGCGGACGGCCTTGCCCTCGGAGCGGGCGATGGTCTTGGGGGCCACCAGATGGACGGCGGGGTTGATGCCCAGCATGGTCTTGATGGCGCCCGCCAGAGCCTTTTCGGCGGCGGTGACGGCCTTGACGGTATCCGAGAACTGATCCTCGGTCAGCTCCACGTAGATATCCAGGGTGTCGGTGTTGTTCACGCGGTCCACCTCGATGAAGTAGTTGGGGGCGTAGCCCTCCTGCAGGAGGACGGTCTCGATCTGGGAGGGGAATACGTTGACGCCGCGGATGATGAGCATATCGTCGGAGCGGCCCATGGGCTTTCTCATGCGGATCAGGGTACGGCCGCAGGAGCACTTCTCACGGGTCAGCACGCAGATATCGCGGGTGCGGTAGCGCACCATGGGGAAGGCTTCCTTGTCCAAACAAGTGAAGACCAGCTCGCCCTTCTCGCCCTCGGGAAGAACCTCCTCGGTGTCGGGGTCGATGATCTCGGCCAGGAAGTGATCCTCGTTGATGTGCATACCCTTCTGCTCGGTGCATTCAAAGGACACGCCGGGGCCGGAGATCTCGGTCAGACCGTAGATATCGTAGGCCTTGATGCCCAGGGACTTCTCAATGTCGCGGCGCATCTCCTCGGTCCAGGGCTCGGCACCGAAGATACCCGCCTTCAGCTTGTTATCCTCGGGCTTGTAGCCGCGCTCCTTCAGGGACTCGCCCAGGTAAGCGGCGTAGGAGGGGGTGCAGCAGAGAATGGTGGCCTCCAGATCCATCATGAACTGGATCTGACGTTCGGTGTTGCCCGAGGACATGGGGAGGGTCAGACAGCCCACCTTATGGGAGCCGCCGTTGAGGCCGGGGCCGCCGGTGAACAGACCGTAGCCGTAGGCAACCTGACAAACGTCCTCATTGGTGCCGCCCACGGCCATGATGGCGCGGGCGCAGCAGTCCTCCCACAGATCCACGTCGTGCTGGGTGTAGAAGGCCACGACGCGGCGGCCGGTGGTACCCGAGGTGGACTGAATGCGGACACACTTGGACTGGTCGACGGCCAAAAATCCCTTGGGATACTGGTCGCGCAGATCGTCCTTGGTGATGAAGGGGAGCTTGTGGAGGTCCTCGATACCGTGGATGTCGTCGGGGGTCACGCCCTTCTTCTCCATCTTGGCACGGTAGTAGGGAACGTTGTCGTAGATGTGGCGGACCTGCTTGACCAGCTTCTCGGACTGCAGGGCCTGCATCTCCTCCAGAGGCATGGTTTCGATTTCGGGTTGGTAGAAACGTGCGTTACTCATGCGGATCACTTCTTTCTATGTGGATTTTTGGGGAACGAATATGAAGAGATACAAGATACACGCCGAGCAAGCTAGGCCGATACAAGATACAAGATATAGAACGAATCATGCCGTAACGGTTTTTTTCATATCTTGTATCTTTGTATCTTGTAACTTGTATCTCGCAGAAAAAACTGCAATTTGAATGACAGCCCGTTACGCTCTTCCCAGCGCGAATGCCTTCTTGTTGATCTCCACGAACTTGGGCTTGACGCACTCCTCAATGGCACGCATCCACTTGTCCTCGGAGATCTCGGGGAAGTAGCGGGAGAGGCGGCCCATCAGCACCAGGTTGACGGCCTTGGCAGTGCCTGCCTCATTGGCCAGGGTCAGCGCGTCCATATCGTCGATCTGCACGCCCTTCTGCTTCAGGGACTCCAGCACCCCGTGGGGGTAGGTGGCGGCACCCGTAATGACGGGCATGGGATCGGTCTCGCGGTCGTTGACGATGATGCGGCCGCCCTCGCGGAGGCAGGACGCCCAGCGAGCGGCCTCCAGCTTCTCAAAGGAAACGATGTAGTCGGCCTCGCCCTTGTCGATGATGGGGGAGTCCACGCGGTCGCCGTAGCGGACGTAGGTGACCACACTACCGCCGCGCTGGCTCATGCCGTGAACCTCCGAGACCTTGACGTCGTAGCCCTCGGCACAGAGGAGGTGACCCAGCAGCTTGGAGGCGAGAAGCGAGCCCTGTCCGCCCACGCCCACGATCATAATATTCTTAGTAACGGTATCCATATCAGTTACCTCCCTTGATGGCACCGAAGGCGCAGAGCTGCTCGCAGACACCGCAGCCCACGCAGAGAGTGGGATCCACCATGGCCTTGGCGGTCTTACCCTCTCCCTCCATGTGAATGGCGGGACAGCCCAGCTTCATGCACTTCTTGCAGGAGCGGCAGGACTCGGGATCCACCTTGACGGCGGGCTTGGCCTTGACGGTCTTGAGCAGGACGCAGGGACGGCGGGACATGATGACGCCGGGGCCGTCAGAAGCCAGCTCCTCGGTGATAGCCTTGTCGCAGGCGGCCAGGTCGTAGGGATCCACCACGGTGACGCGGTCGATACCCACGGCACGGCAGAAGGCCTCCAGATCCACCTTGGCGGCGGGGTCGCCGTGGATGTTGTAGCCCGTGGTGGGGTTCTGCTGGTGGCCCGTCATACCCGTGATGGAGTTGTCCAGGATGATGACCGTGGAATTCGAGGCGTTATAGGAAATATTCACGAGACCGGTCATGCCCGAGTGCATGAAGGTGGAGTCGCCGATGACGGCCACGGTCTTCTTTTCGGTCTCGGCACCGCCGATCTTGTTGAATCCATGGACACCCGACACCGACGCGCCCATGCAGAGCACCGAGTCAACGGCGTTGAGGGGCTGGGCCATGCCGAGCGTATAACAGCCGATGTCACCGATGACGGTGATCTTGTGCTTGGCCAGGGTGTAGAACAGGCCTCTGTGAGGACAGCCCGCGCACATGACGGGAGGACGGACGGGGATGGTCTCCTCGGCGGTGACACCCTCCTTTACCTCCATGCCGAACACGCGGCGGATGAGGTTCTGGGAGAACTCGCCCTCCATGGGGAAGAGGTTCTTGCCGTCCACCGTCAGACCCAGGGCCTTGCAGTGGTTCTCAATGACGGGATCCAGCTCCTCGATGACCACCACGCGGTCCACCTTGGCGGCGAAGTCGGTGATCAGCTTCTCGGGCAGGGGATTGACCATACCCAGCTTGAGGACGGATGCCTTGTCGCCGAAGACCTCCTTGACGTAGCGGTAGCAGGTGCCCGAGCAGATGATGCCGATCTCGGTGCCGCCCATCTCCACGCGGTTGACGGGAGCGGTCTCGGCGTACTCGATGAGGGCGCGGGTGCGGGCCTCCACCACGGGATGGCGGCGGATGGCGTTGGCGGGAGCCATGATGTACTTCTGAGGAGTCTTGACGTAGGGCTTGACGGGGATATCCTGTCTGTCCTCTACGGTCAGAAGGCTCTGGGAGTGGGCGATGCGGGTGCACATACGGAGCAGGAAGGGGGTATCGAACTGCTCCGACAGCTCAAAGGCCAGCATGGCGTACTCGCGGGCCTCGGCGGAATCCGAGGGCTCCAGCATGGGCACCTTGGCGGCGATGGCGTGGTGGCGGGAGTCCTGCTCGTTCTGGGAGGAGTGCATACCGGGGTCGTCGGCCACGCACAGCACCAGACCGCCGTTGACACCGGTATAGGACATAGTGTACAGGGGGTCGGCGGCTACGTTGAGGCCTACGTGCTTCATGGCGCAGGCGGCACGGGCGCCCGCGAGGGAAGCGCCGAAGGCCACCTCCAGAGCCACCTTCTCGTTGGGGGCCCACTCGCAGTACATCTCGGGGCAGACGTCGCGGTACTCGGCGGCGTACTCGGTGATCTCGGTGGAGGGGGTGCCGGGGTAGCTGGACACGAGACGGCAGCCCGCCTCGTACAGGCCTCTGGCCACGGCCTCGTTGCCGAGCATGAGGGTCTTCTTCATGATGGAATTCCTTTCGTATATGTGAATCATTTTTTTACCGTAAAAACAGAAAATCCCTTTGAGAGAAAATTCTCTGCAAAGGGCGAAAAATATTTCGCGGTACCACCTTTTTTCACTTCTTCCCCTATGAGGGAGAAGCCTTACGGGACACAGTCATATCCCTTACGCTGTAACGGGCGTTCCCGTCACCCCTACTCCGTGTCCGATCAGGGACAGGTGTTCAAGGCGCGGCTCTCGGAAGGAATTCAATCGGGATTCGTGGCTGTCATCACACCGCCGACAGCTCTCTTGACACGAAGGGTCCGACCTACTGGTTTCCGGTCATCGTCGATTTGTTCCTATTATAATAGATTGCGGGGCATTTGTCAAGAGTTTTACCGAAAGTTTTTCGTCAAATTTTCGGCAAAAAATGAAAAAACAGGGGAATTTAGCGGTGATTTTGACGGAGAGCGGGCGGAAACTTGCAATTCTCCTGCCGCGCCCACGTGGGAGCGGATTGCCGCCCCCTGTTGGCCGTCGGTGTTGGCGTGATTACGTGACGGGACTGCTCTTTCGCGCTTCCCGCCGAAAAGCCCCGGGAGCCACCCCCGCCTGGCGGGTAAAGACCCGACAAAAATAGTGGTAATCCTCGATCCCCACCGCCACCGCCACCTCGGCGATGGTCATTTCGGTTTCGGTCAGCAGCCGCTTTGCCCGTTCTGTACGGAGAGAGATCAGGTACTGGTTGACCGTAGTGCCGAAGCGCTCCCGAAAGGCGCGGTACAGGGTGTTCTTGGAGACGAAAAAGCGGTCGCATAGCCCCTCCAGGTCAATCTTGTGGGTAAGATTATCCTTCATGTACGCCGCCGCCTCGGAGGCCAGGTCACCGCCGCGCAGTTCAATGGCATTGCCCAGCAGGATGTTTGGCAGAAGCTCCACGAGGGAACGGATCTGCTCGTCGCTGTAGCAGGGCAGGGAATGCCAGAGCTCCGCCAAGCGGAGATCGTCACAGTAGGGGGCGGGCAGAACCGAGGAGGGCACGCGGATACGCCCCGGAACCACGTACCCGACCACGGTGCCGTTTTTGATCACGGGGACGATAGCGTCGAACAGCCCCATATGGCAAATATGGCTCTCGATTCGGTGGGAGCGTTCACAGGCGGCCAAAAGACGCTTGTCCGATTCCCAGCAGCGCGGCTCTGCTTGGGCATCCGCGGCAGAGAGAGCGGCGCAGAATGTGTTGGGCGGACAACAGTAACACAGGTATTCCTGCTCCATATTCATGAAGGAAAGGCTGATACCCGTCAGACAGGTCAGATTCTGGAGTATGTGCTTGATACGGTCAACATCATAATGAATTTGCATAGCGACTCCTTATGTCTTTTTGACCTATTATACACCATTTGGGAAAATAATGCAATAACTTGCGCAAAATTTCCATTGATTTTTGGTAAACAGATTGCTATAATGTAATTGGATACGCGGAGCGTTGCCGCATATAGCCGATTGGCGGCATCCTGAAACGACTACGACCGTATAGCCTTTCGTATCCCTGCCCTCCCTTCCGAGGAGGAGAATCTGATTCACGAAGGAGAACCGTTATGAAAAAGCTTATCCGCACCCTTTCGGTCCTCGTGGCCGCCATCATGCTTCTGGCCGCGTTGCCCGTCACCGTATCCGCTGCCGATCTTCCCTACGACGCGTTTGCCGATTACGGCCAGCAGACCTACGACGTTCCCGCCACCGAGGGGATCAAGATCGACGGTGTGGTCTCCGAGGGCGAGTACGCCTGCGAGCCCATCGAGGTGAACAAGGACTCCGAGGGTATGACGTGGCTGGATTGGACCAAGGCGGGCTTCCCCGAGGAGGAGCTGCCCGAGATCCTGCCCTACAGCATCAAGTATTACGTAACCTACGACAAGACGGGTCTGTATATAGCCGCCGAGATCGTGGAGGCCTCTCTCTATACCCGTTGTTCCGTGCCCAAGGATATCTGGGGCACCGACTCTCTGGAGATCGACGTGTCGGTGGATGCCTACGACGATATCGAGAAGGGCACCTTCTCCCAGAGCTATATGCTGGACCGCCTGCGCACCAACTATTGCCTGTGGGACGACGGTACCCAGCTGATCCCCACGGGTCTGTGCTTTACCGCCTCCACCTACGGCGTCTTCCGCGAGCTGGACGACATGGGTAAGGATACCTACATGATCACCCGCGACGAGGGTAAGCAGCTGACCACCTACGAAATGTTCATCAGTTGGCAGAATATCTACATGGAGGATGAGGTGCCGGGTCAGGTCTTCCTGAACTTCCAGCTCCATCTGGGTGACAGCCGCTACATGGAATATGTGGAGGATGGCTACATCGCCTGCCTGGGCGGTCTGCGCTATGCTTGCCAGCTGACCGACGAGGAGAAGGCTGAGCTGGGCGCCACCAGCAGTATGGCTCTCCATATCTTCAACCTGACCGACGCCGACAAGCTCAACGGCAAGGTTTCCGAGGAGAACGGGGATGAGACCTCTGACGAGACCGCCGCTCCCGAGACCGAGGCTCCCACCGAGGAGGCTACCGAGGAGATCACCGAGGCTCCCACCCAGGCTGATACCCAGGCCCCCGAGACCGAGGCTCCCACCGCCGCTCCCGAGACCGAGCCCGAGAAGAACGGCTGCGGCTCCGCCATCGGCATGACTGCCGCCGCTCTGCTCGTGACCGCGGCCGCCGCTGTGGTTCTCGCGAAAAAGGATTGATGCTTCAAGAAAAACCCGCTCCGCGCATAGCCGTGGGGCGGGCTTTTTGGCTCTATTTGTCGGGATGAACAAAAACGGGACGGCAAAATGAGAAAAATTCCCCAATTTATTGTGAAAAAGCTCTTGCAATTCAAGGAAAAGTGTGCTATACTATTATTGTACAAGAATAGAGACGATGAGAGTGGGTTCCAACGGAAAGCCACTCTTAAATTTTGCTTGGGGACTTTTCGTATCGGTCCCCCGCCGCAGAAGGGAGCCGCTATGTCGGACGAGATCAAGAACCCCACCGAAAAGAAGCCCTACCGCGCCGTCCGTACCCGCACCGCGGGCCGAGGCATCGCCGACAGGGTCCGCGAGATCATCACCCCCACCGCCGATGAGCTGGGCTACTACCTCTGGGACGTGGAATACGTCAAGGAGGGCGCCGACTTTATCCTCCGCGTGACCATTGATAACGACGAGGGTATCACCATCGACGACTGCGAGGCCATGAGCCGCGCCATCGACCCCGTCCTGGATGAGCACGATCCCATCCCCGACCAGTACCTTCTGGAGGTCTCCTCCCCCGGCATCGAGCGGGAGCTGACCCGCGACGACCACTTCGACCTCTGTGTGGGAGAGAAGGTGGAGGTCCGCCTCTTCGCCCCTGTGGACGGCAGCCGCGTCTGGGTGGGCATCCTGGGCGAGCGTGACCCCGAGGGCGGCATTCCCGTGGAGACCGCGGGCGTGGTCCGCGTATTCCCCAAGGCGGCCGTATCCAAGGTCCGCACCGTATTCGATTTCTGATAAAATCTGATTAAACACCCGAAAGGATGAAATGAAATGAACGCCGATATCTTTAACGCACTGGAGCTGCTGGAAAAAGAGGGTATTCCCCAGTCCTACATGATCGAGAAGATCGAGCAGGCTCTCACCTCCGCCTTCAAGAAGGAGTACGGCCCCACCGCCCTCATGCGCGTGGACATGGACATGACCAAGAAGAAGATCAAGGCTTACCTGCAAAAGGAGGTCGTTGAGGTGGTGGAGGATCCCGTCTGCCAGATCTCCCTGGAGGACGCCAAGGCCATCAGCAAGAAGTACAAGCTGGGCATGATGGTGGAGCGCGAAGTCAAGACCGACGCCTTCCGCCGCACCTCTGCCGCCGCCGCCAAGTCGGTCATCATTCAGGGCATCCGTGAGGGTAAGCGCCAGGCCATGCAGGAGGCCTACGAGAACAAGAAGGAAGAGATCATCACCGTCACCGTGTCCAAGATCGACCGCGAGAACGGCGACGTCATGCTGGAGCTGGATCAGGGTACCAACTGGCTGCCCTACGCCGAGCAGATCCCCAATGAGCATCTCACCGTGGGCCAGAAGATCAAGGTCTTCCTCACCGAGATCAACCACGAGGCCAAGGGCCCCGTCATCTCCCTCTCCCGCGTCCATCCCAAGTTGGTGTGGAGACTCTTCGAGCTGGAGGTTCCCGAGATCCAGGACGGTATCGTCATCATCCGCGGCGTCTCCCGTGAGGCAGGCTCCCGCTCCAAGATCGCCGTCTACTCCCGCGATCCCGACGTGGATGCCGTGGGTGCCTGCATCGGTAACCGCAATATGCGTATCGACTCCATCATCTCCGAGCTGAACGGCGAGAAGATCGACATCGTCAAGTACAGCGAGACCCCCGAGGAGTACATCGCCGCCGCCCTGGCCCCCGCTACCGTCAATTCGGTCACCATGGTGGGCGAGCGTGCCTGCCGCGTCACCGTGGATCCCGATCAGCTCTCCCTGGCCATCGGCCGCGAGGGACAGAACGTCCGTCTGGCCGCCCGCCTGACCGGCTACAAGATCGACATCAAGGCCGAGTAATCCACTACAAAGAAACGAGGTGAGCCGTTGTGAGCGGAACCACTCAAAAGGGTATGAAGCCCCGCAAGATCCCCATGCGGCAGTGCCTCGGCTGTAACGAGCATAAGCCCAAGGCCGAGCTCATCCGCATCGTCCGCAGTCCCGAGGGGGAGGTCAGTCTGGACCTCACCGGCAAGAAGTCGGGACGGGGTGCCTACATCTGCCGCGACCTCAAGTGCCTCAAGAAAGTACGCAAGAGCGGCCGTGTGGCCCACAATCTGGAGTGCGAGATCAGCCCCGAGGTCTACGATAAAATGGAGGCCGAGCTGACCGCCGGAGACGAGGCGTGAGCGCGCCCACGAGAGAGGATAAGCTCCTCTCCACCCTGGGCCTCTGCGCCAGAGCCCGTAAGCTGGTCATGGGAACCCCCATGGTCTGCGAGGCTCTGCGGGACAAAAAGAATCCCGTGATCGCGGTGCTGGAGGCCTCGGATACCTCCGAGAACACCCACAAAAAGCTATCCGATAAAACCGCCTTTTACGGTGTTCCCCTCTACCGCCTCACCGCCGATACGGCACAGCTGGGTCGGGCCGTGGGCAAGACGGGAGCCGTGGCCGCCGTCGGTGTCACCGACGAAAATCTCTACAAGGCACTCGCCGACAAGCTCCCCGAAAGGGACGCGGTCAGTGAGATCCAAACCCAAAGCGAATAACCCCATTCTCATAGCCCGACAGGGCAAAAACCTGACCTCCCACCAAGGGGCAGGGAAGAGCATTAGGAGGAAATATGGCATTCAATCCCCAATTCAAAATTAACCAGATGGCAAAGGACATGGGTCTGAAGAGCAAGGAGCTGACCGACCTGCTTGCGGACAAGGGCGTTGGCGAGGTCAAGAGCCAGAAGACCCTGACCGAGCAGGAATTCAACGTACTGTTCCAGTCCCTGACCGAGGCAAATCAGGTTGACAACATCTACGATTACATGGACGGCAAGACCTGTATTCCCTCCAAGATCGCCGCTGCCAAGGCCGCCGAGCGCGCCGCCAAGGAGAAGGCAGAGCGAGAGGCACGTGAGGCCGCCGAGCGTGAGGCCGCCCGCATCGCCGCCGAGAAGGCTGCCGCCGAGAAGGCCGCCCGTGAGGCCGCTGAAAAGGAGGCCAGAGAGAGAGCCGCCCACGAGGCTGCCGAAAAGGCCGCCGCCGAGGCCAAGGCCGCCAAGGAGGCCGCTGAGCGCGCCGCCGCAGAGGCAGAGCGTCTCGCCGCCGAGGCCGCTTCCCGCAAGGAGGCTGACCGCAAGGCATTCGAGCGCGCCGCTCTGGAGAAGGCCGCCGCCGAGGCTAAGGCCAAGGCAGAGGCTCGCCGCGCCGCTGAGGCCGCCGCCAAGGAGAACGCCATCAAGGGCGTTCAGCCTGCCAAGCCCCAGAAGAAGGAGAATACTCCCGCCAAGGATGTGAGGCCCGCTCAGCCTGCCCAGCAGGCCCAGAAGCCCGCGGCTCCCCAGGGTCAGCGTCCCGAGCGTCCCCAGAGCGACCGTCCTGTTCAGGACCGTCCCGCTCCCCAGCGTACCGAGGGTCAGCGTCCCGCCCAGGCTCCCCAGGGCCAGCGTCCCGAGCGTCAGCAGGGTGACCGCCCTGCACAGCAGGACCGTCCCGCTATGGGCCAGAGACCCGAGGGCCGTCCTCAAGACGGCGGACGTCCCGCCCAGAGCGACCGCTTCAGCCAGGATCGCGCTCCCTTCGGCGGTCAGCAGAGACCCGATAACCGTGATAACCGCGATAGCCGCGATAGCCGCGATAACCGCGATAACCGCGGCGGGAACCGTCCCCAGGGCGGCCGCAACGACCGCGGCATGGGCGGCGACCGCGACAAGGGCGATTTCGTTCAGTCCGCTCCCAAGGAGCATTTCCAGGTCCAGGCCATCGTCCGCGGCCAGACCCCCAAGGGCGGCGTGGAGCAGCCCAAGCCCCGCGGCGCGACCCGTGTGGTGGATACCCGCGTAGGCGATTCTGTGGATCTGTCCAAGTACGATGAGAAGCTGGATACCTTCGTCTCCGAGCGCGTGCAGGAGTCCCACGGCAACCAGAAGCTCACCAAGAAGAACACCCAGCAGCAGGGAACCAAGGGCGGTCAGAAGCCCATGATGAAGGGCGGCAAGAACCAGCCCGGCAAGAAGCAGGCTCCCGTGAAGAAGCAGCCCCTGAAGGTGGAGATCCCCGACGAGATCGTGGTCAGTGATCTGGCCTCCCGCCTGAAGGTCACTGTGGGCGAGGTGGTCAAGCGCCTCATGATGATGGGCATGATGGTCACCGTCAACCAGACCGTGGACTTTGACACCGCCGCTCTCGTGGCCGACGAGCTGGGAGCCGAGGTGGAGCGCGAGGTGGTGGTCACCATCGAGGAGAAGCTCTTCGACAACACCGAGGATACCGCCGATCAGCTCAAGCCCCGCGCCCCCGTCGTCTGCGTCATGGGTCACGTTGACCACGGTAAGACCTCCCTGCTGGACGCCATCCGTCATACCCGTGTCACCGCGGGCGAGGCGGGCGGTATCACCCAGCACATCGGTGCCTACCGCGTTGAGATCAACGGTCAGGACATTACCTTCCTGGATACCCCCGGTCACGAGGCCTTCACCGCCATGCGTGCCCGCGGTGCCCAGGCAACCGATATTGCCATTCTGGTGGTGGCCGCCGACGACGGCATCATGCCCCAGACCGTGGAAGCCATCAACCACGCCAAGGCCGCGGGTATTGACATCATCGTGGCCATCAACAAGATGGATAAGCCCTCCGCCGATCCCGAGAACGTCAAGCAGGAGCTGACCAAGTACGAGCTGGTGCCCGAGGAGTGGGGCGGCGACGTCATCTGCGTCCCCGTGTCCGCTCTGACCGGTATGGGTATCGACGACCTTCTGGAGAACGTCCTGCTGGTGGCCGAGGTCAAGGAGTTGAAGGCCAACCCCGACCGTCGCGCCAAGGGTATCGTCATCGAGGCCAAGCTGGACAAGGGCCGCGGCCCCGTGGCCACCGTCCTGGTGCAGAACGGTACTCTGCATAACGGCGATATCGTCATCGCCGGCACCTCCGTGGGCCGCGTCCGTGTCATGACCGACCACAACGGCCGATCCGTCAAGGTGGCGGGTCCCTCCGTGCCCGTGGAGATCACGGGTCTTGCCGACGTGCCCGACGCAGGTGACGAGTTCGAGGCCGTCATCGACGAGCGCATGGCCCGTGAGCTGGCCGAGAAGCGCCGCGCCGAGGCCAAGGAGGAGATCTTCAAGGCCAACGCAAGAGCCAACCTCAACGACCTGTTCAGCCAGATGGCATCGGGTATGAAGGACCTGAACATCATCGTCAAGGCCGACGTGGACGGTACCGTGGAGGCCGTGAAGGCATCCCTGCAGAAGCTGTCCAACGAGGAGGTCCGCGTCCGCGTGATCCACGCCGCCTGCGGCGGTATCACCGAGGGCGACGTCACCTTCGCCGCCGCCTCCAACGCCATCATCGTGGGCTTCAACGTCCGTCCCGACAAGCAGGCCATTGATTCCGCCGACCGTCAGAACGTGGAGATCCGTACCTACCGCGTCATCTACGAGTGCATCGAGGAGATCGAGGCCGCCATGAAGGGTATGCTGGCACCCAAGTTCCGTGAGAACATTCTCGGCCACGCCGAGGTCCGCCAGACCATCCACGTGCCCAACGTGGGTACCATCGCCGGCTCCTACATCACCGACGGTAAGATCGTCCGCTCCGCCCAGATCCGTATCGTCCGCGACGGTATCGTCATCTTCGAGGACAAGATCGCCTCTCTCCGCCGCTTCAAGGACGACGTCAAGGAGGTGGCCGACGGCTACGAGTGCGGTGTCGGTCTGGAGCGCTTCAACGATATCAAGGTGGGCGATGTCCTCGAGGCCTTCGTCATGGAGGAGATCCCCCAGTAACCAGGGCTCTGCCCTGGACCCGGCAGGGCTCTGCCCTGCACCCGCTTAAGAACCCTTTTGAAAAAGGGTTCTTAAGGATCTCCTAAAACTTTAACACTTACATAGCATGGAAGAACAAAAGGGAGGACATATGGAGAAAACCGTATCGACCGAAATTTTGCAGCTGCGTCAGTGGGTGAATTCTGCCCGCCGCATCGTGTTTTTCGGCGGTGCGGGGGTCTCCACCGAGTCGGGCATCCCCGATTTTCGGAGCGTGGACGGCCTTTACAACCAAACCTACGACTATCCCCCCGAGACCATCCTCTCCCACAGCTTCTTCTGCAGCAAGCCCGCCGCCTTCTTCCGCTTTTACCGCGATAAGATGGTATTCGACCCCAAGTCGATCCGCCCCAACGCCGCTCATCTGGCTCTGGCGAGACTGGAGGCCGAGGGGAAGATGGAGGGGACGGGTATCGTGACCCAGAATATCGACGGTCTCCACACCGAGGCGGGGTCGAGAAGCGTGTTTGAGCTTCACGGCTCCATCCACCGCAATTACTGCACGCGGTGCGGCAGGTTCTACCCCCTCTCCCGCATCATGGAGAGCGAGGGAGACCCCTCGGGCGTGCCCCTCTGCTCCTGCGGCGGGATCATCAAGCCCGACGTGGTGCTGTATCAGGAGGCCCTGAATGAGGACGTGGTGGACGGCGCGGTGAAGGCTATCGCTCACGCCGACCTTCTCATCATCGGAGGCACCTCCATGACGGTCTGGCCCGCCGCGGGTCTGGTGTCTTACTTCAAGGGTGACCGCATAGTCATCATCAACCGTGACGCCACCGCCGCCGACGGTGACGCCGACCTCATCATCCGTCAACCCATCGGCAAAGTCCTCGGAGGTCTCTTCGACTGAACGGGGCGCCCCTATCCGAAATATTTGAAAAGCCATATATAAGAATCCCTTATAGAAAGTTTTTGGGGATTCTTAAGGACCTTTTTTCAAAAAGGTCCTTAAGCGGGTGCAGGGCAGAGCCCTGCCGGGTCAAGGGAAGAGCCATTGCGTTCACCACGAAAGGAGGCGAGAGTTATGGCATTGAAGTATGAGAAATCCTGCGGAGCCTTGGTGTTCCGCCAAGACCCCAAGACGGGGAGAATGTACATCCTGATGATCCGTCACAAGCATGGCGGCCACCGTTCCTTCCCCAAGGGACACGTGGAGGCGGGCGAGACCGAGCATCAGACCGCCATCCGCGAGGTGGAGGAGGAGACCGCGGTGAAGATCCGCATCACCTCCGACTTCTGCGAGAAGGTCCACTACAGCCCCATGCCCGGCGTCCAGAAGGAAGTGGTCTATTTCCTGGCCATGACCGACCAGAAGGCCACCCATCCCCATGACGGTGAGATCGCCGACGTGGAGTGGGTCCCCCTCGATAACGCCGAGCGTTCCCTGACCCATGAGAACGACAAGATCGTCCTGCGCGCCGCCATGAAGGCCCTGCGGGAGACCATGGTCTGAATCCATCCTGAAAACGGTATGCCGCCGTCCTCCCGTAGTGAGGGCCGAAGCGGTGTGCCGTTTTGCGCTTTTCTGTGGGGGTTACACCCATGTAACACCCCCAAAATTCACCGAAAGGAGGCGTTTTCCGTGTCTTTGAAGCCCAACCGTACATATGAGCCTCGTCGCGGCGTTCGGTATACCGCCCGTGTCCTGTCGGGACTGCTCATCGCCCTCGGAGCGGTCTGCTACGTACCCATGCGGGACGGCGTGGTCCCCGTGAAGGCTCTCTACGCCCTGATCCCCCTGTACCTTCTCTGCAACGCCCTGCCCTACCTGCTCTACCGCCGTATTCCCAAGCCCGACGGAAAGCCCAAGCTTTTGTCCCTTATCCACTCCCGCCACACCCTCCGCTCCTGCGCCCACGGGGTGGAAATGCTCCACATCTTCCTGCTCTCCACGGGTATTTCGGTGGTCTACCACCTCATCCGTCTCCCCCTGCTGTGGACGGGCCGCTGGGCCGACTGGCTTATCTCGGCGGCCATCGCCGTAGGGGTACTGGCGGTGGTGTTCTGGAACGGTATGCTCTGCCTGTATATCTACTCGGTCCAGCTGGGGATCCGCTGGCGGGTCATTGGTGCAATTTGCGGTCTGATCCCCGTGGCCCAGCTCATCGTCCTGCGCCGCATCATGCAGGTGGTGGACGCCGAGGTGGAGGAGGAGTGCCGCCAGATCGACCGCAACAACGCCCGCCGCGAGGAGGAGGTCTGCAGGACCCGCTACCCCATCCTCATGGTCCACGGCGCCTTTTTCCGGGATATCAAGCACCTGAACTACTGGGGCCGTATCCCCGCCACCCTGGAGACCAACGGGGCCACCGTGTTCTACGGCAACCACCAATCCGCCGACGCCTTTCGGGACAGTGCCGCCGAGCTGGCCAGTCGCATTCGTGAGATCGTGGCCGAGACGGGCTGTGGGAAGGTCAACGTCATCGCCCACTCCAAGGGCGGTATGGATATCCGCGCCGCTCTGGCCTACGAGGGGATCGCCCCCCTCGTGGCTTCAGTGACCACCGTCAATACCCCCCACAGGGGCTGTGAGTTCGCCGAGTTTTTGCTGGACAGAGCCCCCGAATCCCTCCGCGACAAGGTGGCCTCCACCTACAACAAGGCCGCCCGACTGCTGGGGGATCACGAGCCCGACTTTCTCGCCGCCCTCCGCGATCTGACCGCGTCCTCCTGCGCCGCCTTCAACGAGGCCACCGCGGGGGAGGCGGGGCACACCGAGGGCATCCTCTGCCAAAGCATCGGCTCCAAGATGGAGCGGGCCTCGGGCGGTCAGTTCCCCCTGAATTTCTCCTATGTCATCGCCCGCCTCTTCGACGGCCCCAACGACGGTCTGGTTTCCGAGACCTCGGCCAAGTGGGGGGAGTCCTACACCTTCCTCACCGCCACGGGCAAGCGGGGCATCTCCCACGGTGACGTCATTGACCTGAACCGTACCAACATCGAGGGCTTTGACGTGCGGGAGTTCTACGTGGAGCTGGTGGCGGAGCTGAAGAATAGGGGATTGTAAATCCAAAAGAAGGGCCATCCCGACGGGACAGCCCTTCTTTTGGTTACAGATACTTCTTCAGCGCATCGATGTGGTTCTGCTCGAACTTGGCCCAGTCGCGGCAGTACTCCACCAGCTCGGCGCAATCCGACTTCCCCTCCGCGTGGTTGGCCAGCTTCTCTGCGGTGGTGATGGACATGGTGGCACCCTCAATGAGCATTTCGGTGACATGGCTGTTGGAGTTATCCATGGCGGTGTTCATGGCGATGCCCGCCTTGGTGGCCATCTTGGCCATCATGCCCCGCTCCTCGGGGTCGGCACCGTGATCCAGCAGGTACTGCTTGATCTTGCCGATGGTCTTCTCGTAGTAGCACATGGCGGCGGTGATGTCGGTCTTCAGGCGGTTGTCCTCCACGTGGGGGAGCATATCCAGGTAGGCGTCACAGCCCATGGAAAGGTTCTTGTACAGCTCCTTGGCCAGCTTCTCGGCGGCGGGGGAGAGAGACTCCCCGTTTTTGTGGCTGTTCTGGGCGACCTTGACCTCGGCGGTGACCACCTCGTTGGCAGCCTCTACAGGCATCTCCACGGGGGTGGCGGTGTGGTTGGTATCGGACATGGTTGGAATATTCCTTTCGGTTTTTGGAGCTTCAAATTTGGATTAATCGCTCCGCGCTAAACCCAAGTGAAATGCGCTTGCGCGCGTGAAATATGCGCTGAAGCGCATGTGAAATACTCGCAAGCGAGTGTGAAATTTGCCCTTCGGGCAAGTTGAGGTGCAGAACCTTCGGTTCTGTCCATTATA
>JAFULU010000208.1 GCA_017483125.1 Clostridia bacterium | reverse complement strand
GGTACTTCGACACCGTCGTCACGGGCGACATGATCGAGCACGGCAAGCCCGCCCCCGATATCTACCTCCTGGCCGCAGAGCGGTTGGGGGTGGATCCCGCCGAGTGTATCGGTGTGGAGGATTCCATGAGCGGTGTCCGCTCCATCCACGCCGCGGGTATGCGCGCCGTTATGATCCCCGATATGATCCAACCGACCCCCGAGGTGGAGGCTTTGGTGTGGAAAAAGCTCACCGAGATCTCCGAGCTGATCCCCCTGCTGGAGGGGGAGGAATGAGTATTACGGTCAGTAGGAAAGGAGTGCCTGTGCGCTACACCGAAAAGCTTTTATGGATCCTGGACGAAAACTCTGCCCAGAGGCGCGGGTACAATGAGGAAAAGGTCCGTGAGAATATCGACTTCGTCCACTCCCTCGGCTTGAAATGCGACAGCGTGGGCTGGTGCGAGCTGGATCTGGGAGACCCCAAGGCCGAGGCGTATCTGGAAAGGATCGCCGCCTTTTGTAAGAGCAAGGATCTCTGGGCGCGGGGATGGTATACCCGTACCTATGCCGAGACCCAAAGCTCCTGGTACAAGCTGGGCACCGCAAGGATACCCGAGGATTCCTGGAGCCTCTGCGAGATCCCCGCGCCGGACGGTGAAGCCGTCAGGATCCTCGGCTCTGTCAAGGCCTACATGCTGGAGCCCCATTCCCCCAAGGATTGGCACCGCCCCATCCCCGCCCGCGTCAAGGACGCCCTGACCCATATGGGGATCCCCAACCTGACCTTCTGCTGGATCAAGGACGTGGGACGGTATGAGTCGGGGCAGTATTACCATCTCTATGCCCACGCCCCCCTCCCCCGCTACTACAGTGACCGCGGCTTGAAGTACGAGATCCGCACCGACGTCGCCACCGAGTATCCCAAGATCTGGGAGCGGATCCTCGCTCTGGGCGAGATGCTCCCCAAGGTGGCGTCCATGTTTTACGATCTCCATATCTCCCTGCCCGACTGCTACAACGCCGCCGATCTCCCCGAAGGCGGTCTGGCCGAGGTGTATAACCCCCTCACCTTCACCCAGCACCTGGTGGATACCCTGCTGATCCGCGAGGACGTGGCGCGAAAGCTCCTGGAGGCCAAGGCGATCTCCCCCCGTGACCTCGCCCCTGTGCCCATCGTGGAGGACTGCCCGCCCGGGTATTGGGAGGAGATCTCCCGCCCCCGCCCCGAGCCCTCCGCCGACTTCATCGCGGCGCGGGAACAGGAGCGGCTGGCCAAGCCTCGCCCCCGCAGGAGCATCACCGAAAAGCAAGCCCTGTCCGCCCTACGCAAGGCCAAAAAGGAGCGGAAGGGGGACTTCCAAAAGGCCATGCTCAAGGCCGCCGCCGAGGCCCTGGCCGCCACGGCTCACGCGCCCCTTATCCCCTACTACGGGATCGCCAACGGGGGAGAGCTGTCGGACGAGTATGCGCTGTTGCCCTATGTCCGCTCCATTGAGGAGACCGAGGCCTTCCGCGCCGATATGGCCGCCGAGGAGCTTTTGGAGACTCAACCCGAGGGGGTGGTGATCGCCCTCTGCCCCGACGGGGACCGTATTCTATTGGCGCCCAACGGGGAGGTAACCCGCTTCAGCCATGAGGTGCCCGAGGTCATCATGAGGTGGCCGACCCTTTCGCAGTTTGTGTACGACGCCATCAACGAGGAAGCCTGACAGACAAGACCGCCGCCGAGGAACGGAAATGACCTCGGCGGCGGTCTTGGTTTGGAGATGGAGTCGATCGGATTCGGGGTGGTCGGTGCGTTTCGGTTGGCACAAACCCCTGTAGGGAGCGACGCCCTCGTCGCACCTCCACACATAACATGCCGATATGCTTCGGGGGTAAAGACGAAACATATATATCTGACAATAAAAAATGGCGTTTTTAGGTTGAGGAGGACGAGGGCGTCGCTCCCTACGATCGGTTATTGGTAACCGAGCCGTTGTGCCGAACGACCCGCTAAACCCAATTTAAAATCCTCAATACCCCTCCCCCTTCCCACTCAGCCTCCTCCACACCTTCCGTACCCCCTCCGCGGGGAACACCGTCAGCGCCAAAAGGAAGGTCACCCCCAGCTCTTTCGCGGTCAAGGGGGCCGTCCGCAGTACCGCCCCGCCCACGTAGACGAAAAGGATCTGTACCCCCAGGACCGCCGCCATGATGAGACAGAAGCCCTTGTTGCGGTGGAGTCCCGCGAACAAATTGAGGCGGTCGGTGCGGGCGTTGAAGCAGTTGAAGACCGAGGAGAAGATGAAGAGGGCGAAGAAGGCGGTCAGCAGGTAGATGTCGTCCTTGGCTGAACGGAACTGACCCGTGATGAGGGGGCATTTGAGGAAGAACAGGCAGAGTGCCACGGTAAAGCCCCCCAGCCATAGGATCTCGCTGATCATGTAACGGCCCAGAATGGGTTCATCCCGCCCCTTGGGGGCCTCCTCCATGTAGGAGGGCAGGGGAGCCTCCCCCGCGAAGGCCAGGCCCCCCAGAGTGTCCATGATGAGGTTGATCCACAGCATCTGCACCACCGTTACGGGAGCATCCACCCCGAAGAAGGGACAGATCATGGTCACTCCCACGGCGCAGAGATTCATGGTCAGCTGAAGGGTGATGAACTTGCGGATGGACTTGAAGACGGTGCGGCCGTAGAGCACAGCGCGGACGATGGAGGAGAGGTTGTTGTCCAGAATGATGATGTCCCCCGCGTCCTTGGCTACTTGTGTGCCGCTCCCCATGGCGAAGCCCACGTCGGCTCGCTTCAGGGCTGGGGCGTCGTTGATGCCGTCCCCCGTCATGCCCACCACCAGACCCTCCTCCTGGGCCAGCCTCACCAGACGGCTCTTGTCGGCGGGCAGAGCGCGGGCCACCACCCCCAAGCGGGGGAGGAGAGCCTTGACCTCCCCGTCGCTCATGGCGGCCAGCTCGGTATGATCCACCACCCCGTCCACCCCGCGGCCAAGAATGCCGCAGGACTCGGCGATGGAGCGGGCGGTGTCGCGATTGTCCCCCGTCATCATGACCACGTGAACCCCCGCGCGGCGGAGCTTCTTCACCGATTCGGGAGCCTCGGGACGGATTTTGTCGGTGAGGAGCAGAATACAGACCAGGGTCAAGGCCCCGTAGTCGCCTCCCTCCAGGCGGGCCTTGGTGAGGATGGCCGCCCGACCCGCCACCGCCTCGGCGCAGAGGATCACCCGCCCGCCCCGCTCGGTCATGGCTTGGATCCGCTTGGCCAGGGCCGACCGATCCAGACTCCCCCTCGTGCCGTCGGGACGGTAGGCATCCGTGAGTCGTCCCATGAGCCGCTCGGGGGCACCCTTGACGTACAACACATCCCGCCCGTCCCGTGTCCCCACGGCGCAGGAGGTCTTTTTCTCGCTGTCAAAGGGGACGGTGAACCGTACCGTACCGTGGCTCCCCTTGGAAAAGGGAAGCACCGCCTCCAGGAGGGCGCGGTCGGTGGCGTTTCCACCCAGGGCGCGGAGGGTGCCCTCCCCGTCCCGACCCGCCACCGAGGAGGTGTTGACCGCGCAGGCCTCGGAGAAGAACCCGAATAGGGTGGGAGCGGCCTTTTTCAGATCGGTCACGTCCCGAAACACCGTCCCGTCCCCCGTCAGGATCCGCCCCACGCTGAGCTTGCCCTCGGTGAGAGTCCCCGTCTTGTCGGTGAAGAGGAGATTCATGCTCCCCGCCGCCTCAATGCCCACGGGCTTGCGCACCAGCACCTGATCCTTTGCCATCTTTTTGATGTTGGAGGACAGCACCACCGCGATCATCATGGGCAGTCCCTCGGGCACCGCCACCACCAGCACCGTCAGCCCCAGAGTCAGGGCGTGGAAGCACTGGGCCCAGACGTACCGCCAGTCCGATAGCTTTTGCAGAATGATCCCCCCGTCAAAGCCGCTGTCCAGAAGGAAAACGCTGAGGAGGAACACCACGGCTACCAGTCCCGCCGCCACGTATCCCATGCGGCTGATCTGCCCCGCCAGCTTGGTGAGCCGCCGCTTGAGGGGACTTTCACGGGTGTCCTCCTGCACCTCCTCGGAGATGCGCCCCAGAGCGGTGGCGTCCCCCACCCGGGTCACCAGCATCTCACCGCTACCGCCCGGGATGAGACACCCGCGGAGCAGGGCGTGGGGATCGGCGGGGGAGAGGTCGGTCGGGGGGACTTCACGGTGGGGCAGAGGTCGCTTTTCCACCTCACGGCTCTCTCCCGTCATGGGAGACTGATCCACCTGCAAACTCCCCGACAGTAGCACCCCGTCCGCGGGGATCATTTCCCCCGCCGAGAGCAGGAGGATATCCCCCGCCACCACCTCGGATACGGGGATCTCCGCGACACTCCCCGTCCCGTCAACCTCGTCAAATCGCCGCCGTGCCTTGCAGGTGGCCTGCCCACAGGCCTCGGACAGCCTGGAGAAGGCCGCCTCGGAGCCCTGCTCGGACAGGGTGGAGATGAGGGTGGCCAGCAGTACCGCCAGAGCGATGCCCCCCGTTTCGGCCCAGTCCACCCCCTCCCCCGTCAGGGAAAAGAGGAGGTTCAGCCCCAAGGCCCCCAGCAGAATGCGGATCACAGGGTCGTTCAGATTGCCGAGAAACCGACGGAAAAAGGATTTTTTGCCCTTGACCGACAGGGTGTTGCTCCCGTGGGCGGTGCGGGAGGATTCGACCTCGGCGGGGGTCAGGGGACGGGCGAGGGGGTGCGGGCGGTTTTGTGGGGTCATGGGGCATACCTTCCTTTGCTGGCTTGTCTGGGACATTGTATGCGGCGAGGGCGGTGGGCATGACCCTTTTCAAATTTGGGTTTGTCGCTCTGCGCCAAACCCAAGCGAAGTACGCCGCAAGCGGCGCGTGAAGTGCGGCAGAGCCGCGTGAAGTGCTCTCGATGGTCGCGTGAAGTGTGCCCCTTTGGGGCACGTATCGGAAAGAAACCCTACGGGTTTCTCATTTAATTTAAATGGAGAAATCCGTAGGATTTCCACCTTAACTCGCCCGTAGGGCGAACTTCACGCGACCAACGGGAGCGCTTCACGCGCTACAGCGCGCTTCATGCGACCAACGGGAGCGCTTCACTTGCAGTTTATCGGGCTTCTGCCCGATAAACTGCAATTTCCCTCTGTCTCCATTTCCCCATTGACAAATCCTCCATTTTATGGTATCCTATTATCGTGAAAAAACTCCACTGAAAGGATATATGATATGGAAATTTTACATGGAAATGCCGTTGTCGGCCAGTCCGGCGGCCCCACCGCCGCCATCACCGCTACCCTCGCGGGTGTCATCCGCGGTGCTCTGGATGAGATCGCCAAGGAGGGTGGCGCGGCGATCACCCACCTGTACGGTATGCGCAACGGCGTGGACGGCCTCTTGCGCGAGGATATCGTGGTGCTGGACGAGCTCTTTGCCCCCGACGCCGACGGGAAGTACACCGCTCTTGACCGCCTGACCCTCACCCCCGCCGCCGCCCTCGGCTCCTGCCGCAAGAAGCTCCCCGCAGCGGGCTCCGACAACGAGGCCGAGATCATGGACAGGCTCTTTGCCATCTTCGCGAAGTACGACATCCGCTACTTCTTCTACATCGGCGGCAACGACTCCATGGACACCGTGGCCAAGGTCTCGGCCTACGCCGCAAAGGTGGGCTACCCCATCCGCGTCAT
>JAFULU010000019.1 GCA_017483125.1 Clostridia bacterium | reverse complement strand
GCAAAGCGGTGGATGAGGAGAGCAAGTTTCCGCTCGGTATCGGGTATATTTTTTCTTGGCGTATCAAGAGGTTTCCGTATACACCCGTACAAAAAAACAAACCCTCTCTCCTCATCCACCACCTACGGTGGTCCCCCTTCCCCGCTGGGGAAGGCTCACGAGGAAACTCCCCGATAAACTGCAATTTACCCAATCCCCCTCACTCAATCAACCGCCCATCCGTAGTCACCGTCACCACCCGCCAAGGAAGGAACTTCCCGCTGGCCTGGATCGCCCGCTTGGTGGCGTTCTCAATGCCCCCACAGCAGGGCACCTCCATCCGCAGGATGGTCACGCTGCGGATATTGTTCTTGGAGATGATGGCGGTCAGCTTCTCGGCATAGTCCCCCTCGTCCAGCTTGGGACAGCCGATGAGAGTCACCCGCCCGCGGATGAACTCCTCATGGATGTTGCCGTAGGCGTAGGCAGTACAGTCGGCGGCGATCAGCAGATTCGCCCCGTCGAAGTAGGGCGCGTTCACGGGTACCAGCTTGATCTGTACGGGCCACTGGGACAAACGGCTGGTCACGGGCGCGGACGACACCGCGCAGGCCGACTCCTCCCGCACAATGCGCTTGGAGTTGGTCCCTGGACAGCCGCAGGGGAGCTTACCGCCACCCATCCCGTGAGCGGGCATAGCGGGCGCTGTGGGCTTGCCGAGGGGCTTGACCTGACCCTGCGCGGCCGCCTCCTTCTTGGCCTTGGCCGCCAGCACAGCCGCCTCGTCGTAGGCGGGAGCCTCCCGTTCCTCAAAGGTGATGGCCCCCGTGGGGCAAGCGGGGAGACAGTCCCCCAGCCCGTCGCAGTAGTCCTCTCGGGTCAGCACGGCCTTGCCGTCCACCATCTCAATGGCCCCCTCGTGGCAAGCGGCGGCGCAGGCCCCGCAACCGTTGCACAGCTCTCTGTCAATGTGTATGATCTTGCGCTTCATAATATTTTCCTCCAAAAGTGAATTGGTGCTTGACTTTACGCCCCTATTATACTATAATAATCGTAGAAAGTCTGTTGAATTTTCAACAAAAGCGAGGATCTATGAAAAATTATCTGCCCATTCTGCAAAAATCCCCCCTCTTTTCGGACATCGGCGAGACCGAACTCCTCTCCCTCCTGGACTGCCTCGGTGGCACCCTCCGCGCTTACCCCAAGGGGACTGCCGTCTTCTCCGAGGGCGACCGCCCCACCCATCTGGGCATCGTGCTTGACGGCGAGATCCGTATCACCCGCACCGACTACTACGGTAACCGCAGTATCGTGGCCGCCGTCAAGGCCCCCCAGGTCTTCGGCGAGACCTTCGCCTGCGCCGAGGTGGAGTCCCTCCCCGTGGACGTCACCGCCGCCACCGACTGTACGGTTCTTCTCATCGGGGTGGATCGTGTACTCAACCCCTGCTGTAACAGCTGTAGCTTCCATAACCGCCTCATCTACAACCTCATGAAGCAGACCGCCGCCAAGAACCTCCTCTTCCACCGCAAGCTGGAGATCACCTCCAAGCGCACCACCCGCGACAAGCTCATGACCTACCTCCTCATGACCGCCAAGGATCAGGGGAGCAACAGCTTTACCGTCCCCTACGACCGACAGGAGCTGGCGGATTATCTGGAGGTGGATCGGAGCGGCCTCTCCGCCGAGATCTCCAAGCTCCGCCGAGAAGGGGTGCTGACGGCGGAAAAGAATCGGTTTACGCTACTGTGAATTTGCGGTAACGGGTTTACAGAGAAGGGAAAATATGATATAATAATGGTTAGTAAATTGGGGTTTGTCGGGGAGTTT
>JAFULU010000207.1 GCA_017483125.1 Clostridia bacterium | reverse complement strand
GGGCATATCTCGCGCAAAGCGCATATCGCTCGCCGTCAGGCGAAATCAGCCTTTTTGTGAGTTTGCGAGATGCCCTTCGGGCACGATATGCCTTGCAGGCGAGATGTGCCCTTCGGGCGAGATATGCCCTTCGGGCGTGAACACACCGATAAACCCCAATTTACCGTTCTACCCCTCACTCATCAAAATACCCCTTATACTTCACCTTCAAGGGACTGTCGGGGAACAAGTACCCGTGCAGTTCAATGAAGTAATCATCCGTCATGCTGGCGATGTAGTCCACCACAATATCGTGGGGATCGCTCTGCTCGTAGGGGGTGTCGTGCTTGTAGTAGGTGGCATTGACGAAGTCGATGTGGTGACTGTAAATGGGGGAGGACCTGCGCCCCGCCTTGAGGTCGTCCAGAAGCTGACCGTAGATCTCGGCCATCATGGGCTTGACCGTGGTGTCCAGCTTGGCAAAGCCCGCGGCGTAGTTGTAGATCATGCGGTAGTTGTCCAGGCGGGACTTGCGCAGAGCCTTGAAGTGCTTGGCGTCCAGCTTGATGTAGGGCTTGCCGTAGCTGTTCTCAATGACGTTGACCACCAGATTGTTGATGATCTCGGCGTTGATGGAGCCTATGTCCCCACTCTCGAACATGGACTCCTCGGTCATCTTGGCTCTCGCGGCGTCCTGGCGGTCCTTGCCCAGGTAGGCAATGATGTCGGACAACCGCACCACAGCCCCCTCCAGAGTGCAGGGCATCATGCTCTGGACGGCGGCGGGATTCGTGTAGCAGTTCTCGATGATGCGGTCAAACTCGGCAAAGCTCTTGAGGGGGACGGGGGTGTATTCCTCGCACTCCAGCTCCCCGTTGTGGGCGGCGATGCCGTTGAGGGTCTGGAGGCTGATGTTGTAGGGGAAGATCCTGTCCAGCACGCGGACCGAATGGATGTTGTGGTAGAAGTGCCGCCCCGTGTGACCAAAGGACAGCTCGTCCAGGTAGGCCTCACCCGTGTGGGCGAAGGGGGGATGGCCGATATCGTGCCCCAGGGCGATGGCCTCAATCAGATCCAGATTCAGGTGCAGGGCCGCGCCGATGGTGCGGGCGATGCGGGAGACCAGCTGGACGTGGAGGGAGCGGCGGGTGATATCGTCGTTTTTGTAGAGGGAAAAGACCTGGGTCTTGTCGGTGTAGCGGTTGTAGTAGGGACAGTGCATGATCTTGTCGATGTCGTGCACGAAGGTGGGGCGCCAGACGCTCCCCTTGTCCTTGACCAGATTGCGGCGGCGGATGACACCGCTGTCGGCAAAGGCTACCGCGGGGAAGGTATGGCTGTCCCGATCCGACTGGAT
Source organism: Clostridia bacterium (assembly GCA_017483125.1). Taxonomy (GTDB): domain Bacteria; phylum Bacillota; class Clostridia; order Oscillospirales; family CAG-272; genus CAMEON01. The sequence goes on along the minus strand of JAFULU010000207.1, from coordinate 1,089 downwards.
CCGCTGGGTCATTTCCGCGGAAAGAACCTCGTATTTGGGCATAGGGATACCTCCAATGTGAAATGGAGAGGCTTACATGGAAATGGCCACGTTCAGCGCGGTCGCGCCATGTAATGCTCGGTTTGCTTGGGAAAAACGCAAAGTATTGGGGTCACATGGAAATTGCGACATTCAGCGCGACGGTCATCATATCGGTGAAGGTATTCTGTCTGGCATCCGAGTCCAGAGCCTCACCGCGCAGGATGTGATCCGAGACGGTGCAGATGGCCAGAGCATTCTTGCCCGCGGCGGCGGCATTCATGTAAAGCGCGGCGGCCTCCATCTCCACGCCCAGAACCCCCATCCTGTACCAGCCGTCGTTGAAATGGGGATTGGCGTTGTAGAAGACGTCGGAGGACAAAAGATTGCCCACCTTGTAGCGGACACCGATGGCCTCGCACTCACTGACGGCGCGGCGGAGCAGATCAAAGGAGACGATGGGGGCGAAGCTGCCACCCAGACCGTACTGATCCTGATAGTTGGAATTGGTGCAGGCACCCATACCGATGATGATGTCGCGGAGCTGAATGTCATCAGCCAGACCGCCCGCGGAGCCGATGCGGATGATGTTCTCCACACCGAAGAAGTTGTACAGCTCATAGGAGTAGATGCCGATGGAGGGCATACCCATGCCGCTGGCCATGACGGATACGGGGACACCCTTGTAGGTGCCGGTGTAGCCCTGAATGCCGCGGACGTTGTTGACGAGGCGGGCGTCGGTCAGAAAATTCTCGGCCACGAACCTGGCGCGGAGAGGATCGCCGGGCATCAGCACGGTCTTTGCAAAATCGGCGGGAGTGGCCTTGATGTGGGGAGTAGGGTAAAGGTTGCTCATGGTTGTACCTCCTGTGTTTGGTATATGTTGATGGTTTGGTTGACTTGGTTACAAATTTGGGTTTATCGGGCTGTTTGTTTGTGCCTTGCCCAAATTATTTGCCCTCTCACCGCTGCGCGGAGCTCCCCCAGAGGGGGAGCCTTAGAACGGCGGGAAAACATTTATCGGGAAATGGGACCTTGCCGGGTTTAGTACATAAGGCTCCCCCTCTGGGG
>JAFULU010000206.1 GCA_017483125.1 Clostridia bacterium | reverse complement strand
CTTCAACTACGCCTACTGTCTCCAGTACGGCTACGGCATGGACCCCGACCCCGCAAAGGCCTTCGAGCTGTACACCTACCTCCGCTACGAGGAGGAGGGCGACGCCGCCTACAATGCGGGGGCCATGCTGGTCACGGGCCGCGGTGTCCCCTGCGACCCCGCCGAGGGCTACGCCTATATGCTCACCGCCGCCGAGTGCGGGTGCATCGAAGCCCAACTCTACCTCGCTATGGTGCGGCTCACGGGCTGTGTGGGGGAGCCCGACATCATCAGCATCCGCCGCATCCCCTTCCACCGCCCCGACACCCCCGATTCCGCCGTCCTCCTGCCCCCCACCCCCGACGAGAACGGGGAGTATGCCGACGAGCTCATGGACAAGCGCTTTGAGATCGTGGAGGCCGACGAGTACGAGGCCATCCGCTACATCCGCAAGGCCGCCCGTCACGAGGGGGACTACGTGGGAGCCGCCAAGGGCAACGCCGAGTACCTTCTGGCCAAGTGCGCCGAGGAGGGACTGGGACGGATGTACGACCGCGAAAAGGCCATCGAGCTCTACATCCGCGCCGCCGAGGACGGCAGCTATGACGCCTTCAAGAAGCTCAAGACCCTGCCTCAATATGAAATTGACAAAGCCCGCGCCCGCCTCCGCATGAAGCCCGTCAATACACGGAAGCGCATCGGAGAGAGCGACGAGGAGGACGATTGACGCACTTTTCGCATATTCTGTAATAAGACAAACAAAAAGCCCCGCCGCGTGGCGAGGAAGTAACTTCGTTACATATTCCCGTTATTTTTCTGAAAAGGTATTGACAAATCTCTCTCCATGTGGTATCATAAAAGCGTAGGAGTTACCGGCAACGGTCACTTCATCGTGTTTATCAAAAAGATAACCGCACTTGTGGAAGAGGGGCGGTTATCTTTTTTTACCGTTTAAGTAAGACATAATGACAAATGCCAGGGTGATCAGAGCCATGATAAACTCAATGAGCTCGTACCAGGTAACATACATCAGAACATCACCTCCCTCTTTGTAAAATCATCGAGGAAGGAAAAAGATTTTGCATTCCTCGAAAAAGAGGAAGCGACCGCCGCCGTTCGGGCAACTCCTACGGGAACCGCCGCTTGTGACAAACGATTCCGTAGGATAGTATAGCAAAGAAAACGCGTTTTGTCAAGACCGGTTCCTGATTTTTTACAAAGGAGGTTCCCCCATGCTCCTGGCCATCGACATCGGCAATTCCAGCATCTCGCTGGGGCTTTTTGACCTGAACGCCACCGATCCCCGCCCCGCCCCTGCCCTCACCGCCAAGCTGTCCGCCGCCACGGGGCGAACCGCCGACGAGTACGCCGTCATCATCCGCGGTCTGCTGGCCGATAAGGGCTACCACGGTGCCATCACAACCGCTGTCATGGGGTCTGTGGTGCCCCAGCTCACCCATACTCTGGAGGCCGCCGTGCAGAAGCTGGGGGGAGATACCCCCATCCCCGTCACCCACATCGGGGGCGGTGTCCGTACCGGCATCAGCCTGCGGGTGGAGGATCCCGCCGCCCTGGGGGCCGATATCGTCACCAACGCCTCCGCCGCCGTGAAGCTCTACGGCGCACCCGTGATCTTCCTGGACTTCGGTACCGCCACCGTCTGCGGAGCGGTGAATCTGGCCCGGGAGCTGGTGGGCGTCTCCATCTCCCCCGGTGTCTCCACCTCTCTGGAGGGACTCCGCGCCGCCGCCGCCCAGATCCCCTACATGGAGCTGAAGGCACCCGACACCGCTCTGGGCAAGAATACCACCGCCGCCATCCGCTCGGGTCTGGTGCTGGGTACCGCCTGCATGATCGACGGCATGATCTGCCGCATCAAGGAGGAGCTGAAGCTCCCCCAAAACGCCGCCCTGCCCATCGTGGCCACGGGAGGCCTCGCCGATCTGGTTCTCCCCGCCTGTACCCATGAGATCGCCCATGAGCCTGACCTGACGCTCTTGGGGCTGTATTTCATCTACAAGGCTACCGCGGAGCGAGAGGCCAAGAAGGGGAGATAAGGGGAAAATTTGGGTGGAGCGGCAGAATCATTCCCGCCCTACAACAAATGACAATCCCACCGACAAACCCGAGCTAAAAAGTTCCCATTGTTGATTCCCGCGAGACCGAAAGGCCGGCGGTGATCATAAATTTTTACGCGCCGTACCCCAAGCGGACGGCAGCATGAGGTGAAAGTCCTCAAAGGAGAAAGAACATGAACAACGACCAAAACGAGCGAAACGTCGCTCGGGAGGACGGCACCGTAGGCCGTACCGCCCCCACCCTGCGGGATCGCCGCCGCAAGCAAAAGCAGCAGATCCTCTACCTCGTCCAGCTGGCCCTGCTCACCGCCGTGATCATGGCCCTCCACTTCTCGGGCGTCGCCATCCCCGCCTTCGGCACCAAGATCAGCCTGGTGCTGATCCCCATCGCCCTGGGCGCCATGCTCCTGGGTCCCGCCGCAGGCGCCATCCTGGGCTTTATCTACGGCATGACCGTGTTTGTGACCCTGGGCGTCATGCACATGGATCCCTTCACGGGCTTCCTGTTCGATAACACCCCCGTCATGGCCGCCCTGATCTGCACCGTCAAGACCACCGCCGCAGGCTTCGTGGCGGGCTGGGTCTACCGAGTCCTTTCCAAAAAGAGCGTATGGCTGGCCGTCTTCGTGGCTGCCGCTCTGGTGCCCACCGTCAATACCGGTGTGTTCGTGCTGGGCTGCTTCCTGATCTACAGCACCATCAGCGAGTTCGCCGCGGGCGCCGGATATTCCGCTGTGTACTTCATCCTGATCATTTGTGCAGGCATCAACTATCTTCTGGAGCTGGCCATCAACCTCATCTTCTCCCCCGCCCTGGAGCGGCTCGTCCGACTTCTGTCCAAGAAGCTCCGCCGTTAAACGGCCGCCGCTGATCCCTTTGCTATCCCGACTAAGTCCGCAGAAAGCCCTCTCACCCGCCTGCGGCGGGAGCTCTCCCACGGGGAGAGCCTTTGCCCCCTCGCAGGTAAGCCTCTCCCCATGGGAGAGGTGGCACGCCGCAGGCGTGACGGAGAGGGCCTCCCACCCCATTCCAATCCACCCAAGAGGTACCCTCCCATGAACCGTGATCGTGAGTATATCATCAATTTTGATCTGCCCCGTATCTTCAGAAAGTCCACCCAAAAGGTGACCGACACCCTCTCCGCCATCCGCAACGAGATCGCCACCGATATCGCCGCCGTCCGCCAGCGCGACCCCGCCGCCCGCAGTGATCTGGAGATCCTCCTGCTCTACTCGGGCGTCCACGCCATCCTGGCCTACCGCGTGGCACACAAGCTCTACCTATCCAAGCATTACTTCGCCGCCCGCGCCGTCAGCCAGTGGGCCCGCCACAAGACCGGCATTGAGATCCACCCCGGCGCCACCATCGGCAAGGGGCTGTTCATCGACCATGGTATGGGCGTGGTCATCGGCGAGACCACCGAGATCGGGGACAACTGCACCCTCTACCAGGGCGTGACCCTGGGCGGTACGGGTAAGGACGTGGGCAAGCGTCACCCCACCCTGGGCAACAACGTGTTGGTGGGCGCGGGTGCCAAGGTGCTTGGTCCCTTCAAGATCGAGGACAATTCCAAGATCGCCGCCAATGCCGTGGTGCTCAAGGAGGTTCCCGAGAATTCCACCGCCGTGGGTATCCCCGCCCGGGTGGTGCGCCGTGGTGGCCGCAAGCCCGACGATCTGGATCAGGTCCACATTCCCGACCCCGTGGCCCAGGAGCTGGCCAGGATCGAGAAGAAGCTGGACGCTCATATGGCCGACGGGGAGTGAATTCAAACAAAAAGCACCGTATCACCCGAGCATGGGCGGTACGGTGTTTTTGCTTGGCTGGTTTCACAGAAATCAAGTCCGTAATTTGTGAGTATTGACGGTTTTTCAGAATTTTTCCTCTTCCTCTTGACAAATGGCCTTCCAGGGTGTATTATTGTAACAGTACAACGAAACAAGGGGGTTACCTATGAATAAAACCAAGACCGCCACCCGCATCCTGTCCGTCCTCGCCGCCCTGCTTCTGCTGATCACCTCCCTGACCGCTTGCTCGGGCGGTGTCACCCGCGAGGAGGCCAAGACCGCCATGGACTCCCTGCTCACCGCCTTGGACAATGAGAACTACGCCGAGGCCGCCGCCCTCTATCACCCCGACGCCGCCATGACCGAGGAGCTGCTGGCCGCCCTTGCCGAGCAGGTCAAGACCAAGGTCGGCATCGACCTCACCGAGGGCGCGACGGTGGAGAAGATCACGGGCATCAGCTCCTCCTACTACGATTCCACCGTGGGCGGCTCCCGCTACGAGCTGACCGCCAAGATCAAGGCAGGGGACAAGACCGCCTCCCTTACCGTGGAGGTCATCCGCAACGACCGAGGCTACGGGATCTTCAAGGTGGAGTGTAACCCGTAAGCCGAACAAAAAAGGAAAGGTGTCTTTCATGGCGAAGGACACCTTTTTTGGTGGGATCAAGTCTAACGCGCGGGGGCTACGTCGGTCACAGCGAACCACAGCTCCCGCCCGTAGACCGTAACGGGTATGCTGGCTACCGCATCTGCGGGGGTATTCGCCTCGGCCTCGTAGAAGGCACAAACGCCGAAGTATTCCGTGGAACAGCCGTAGAAGACGTGGGAGGGAAGGACGCTTCCCGTAAGCTCTTCCTCGGTGAAGGTGACCAGGGTATGGCAGAAAAGCTTGTCGGGATCATCCTCGTGGCCGTAGAGTGCCGCCACCACGACTCCCTCGTCGGTGGAGCAGATCGCCAACGCGTCCAGCACGGCCTCCCCGTCCATCAGGGCAAGGTACTCATGCACCGTTACGCCGTCGTGCTCCGCCTCCATGGCTACCCGCACGTCCTCTCGGAACGCACGGTCCTTGCGCTCGATCATGCCCTCCAGAACGAGGGTGTACACCAGAAGCACCGCCGCTCCGATCAAGCAGACCCGCATCAAGATCTTTACGATCCTGTGTCTCTTTTGGGAGGTCACCACGGGGAACAGGGGATCGGGCAGAGCCTCGGGGAAGGCCTTGTCGTAGCCCTCGCCCCGCTCTATGGCGGCGAGGTGGGCCTTGGCGGTCAGAGCCACGGGGGTGTTGGGGCCTTCGGTCAGCACCTGGCGCAAAAGCCGCTCCGCCGCCTCGGTGTCCCCCTTCAGCTGGGCGACCCGCGCCTGCATGAGGTAGCGCTGGATAGCCGTGATCCGCATCTTGGGGGGATTGGCGGTGAAGAACGCCTCGCAGGCATCCGTGTCCCGCTTCAGGTAAGCGGCGTAGAAGACCAGTATGGGCATGAGCCGTCTGTACTTTTCGGGGTTCTTTTGACTTTGCAGGAACCGTTCGGTGGCCTCGTGGACCTCGGCCAGCTTTTGATCGTCTCCCAGCGAGAAGTAGGCAAGGGCCATGTAGGCCAGGTAGGCGGACTTGCAACGCTTGGCGTAGGGGTTTTGGAGTTGCTTGGCGCAGAGACTCACCACGTCGGCGTGGCGCCCCTCGGCGTAGAGCAGCTGGAGCTGATGGATGGCGAAGGGATCGTATTTGCCCACTTGACGCAGGATCTCCATGAACAGAGGGGCGTCCAGCTCCTCGTCCATGACGTTGTAGACGTATTTCTTCCACGCCCGTGCCATGACGACCCGCGCCACAAAGAGCTCGAACAGTCCGATGACGAAGTACAGCAGACAGGCCTGTACCGTGGTCAGGACGTCGGTGACCAGCAGATACAGGACAATGACGAGAAGCAGCAAAACGGGGCCCGTCGTCAGAATGTTCAGGACGCGGAGCCGACGGATATGGGCTTTGGCTTTTTCTTGGAGCATAGCGGGATTTCCTTTCGCGGGGGATGGGTACAGTATAGCAGAAAACCGCCCGAATGTCAAGTTCCCCTCACCTATACAGACACCGGACAAGCCGCGAATATGACACCCGCCGCGAGAAAATTTGATTTTTGTCGATCTGCCCAAAACCCGCTGTTCTTATTTGGTCAAGAGAACCAAACCCAGCCCCGCGCTCCGCGGAATTTTCACCAAAAATCCTTTTCTATCTTGATTTTTCCCGCCTTTTATGGTATACTGAAATTTAGACCAAAATCCACGCCGAAAGGAAGGCTTTCACCATGAAGTCCGTCCGCACCATATACAAGATAGGCATGGGCCCCTCAAGCTCCCACACCATGGGCCCCGCCTTTGCCGCCAAAACCTTCAAGGATACCCACCCCGAGGCCGACCGCTTTGAGGTCATCCTCTACGGCTCCCTGGCCAAGACGGGCAAGGGCCACGGCACCGACCGCGCCATCACCGATACCCTCTCCCCCATCCCCGCCGAGATCGAATTCAATATGAGCGACGAGATCGCCGCCACCCTCCCCCACCCCAATACCCTGGATTTCATCGGGTACGCGGGGGACATCGAGATCGGGCGGATGCGTTTCCTGTCTATCGGCGGCGGTGAGGTCCGCATGGACGGCGAGGAGAGCCGTTTTGCCCTCCCTCCCGACCTGTACAAGGAGGAGAGCTTCACCGAGATCGCGGAACTGTGCAAAGCCCGCGGCATCCGTCTCTCCGATTACGTCTTCGAGCATGAGGACGCCGACTTCCCTGCCTTCCTTCTGGACGTCTGGCGCACCATGACCGCCGCCATCCGCGAGGGCCTGACCCACACGGGCATCCTCCCCGGAGGCCTGGAGGTGGAGCGCAAGGCACAACGACTCTACAACCAGCGCCACATCGACGAGTCCCCCCAGACCCGCGAGAACCGCCTGGTCTGCGCCTACGCCTTCGCCGTCAGCGAGCAGAACGCCGACAACGGGGTCATCGTCACCGCCCCCACCTGCGGCTCCTGCGGTGTGCTCCCCGCCGTCCTGAAATATATGCAGGACAAGAACGGATTTTCCGACCGCGACGTGGTTCGCGCCCTGGCTGTGGCGGGTCTGATCGGTGACCTGGTGGCCACCAACGCCTCAGTCAGCGGGGCGGAATGCGGCTGTCAGGCCGAGGTGGGCACCGCCTGTTCCATGGCCGCCGCCGCCCTCTGCGAGCTCTTCGAGATGGGCATTGACCAGATCGAGTACGCCGCCGAGATGTCTCTGGAGCATCACCTGGGCCTGACCTGCGATCCCGTCTGCGGTCTTGTCCAGATCCCCTGCATCGAGCGCAACGCCGTCGCTGCCATGCGCGCCATCAACGCCCTGTCCCTGGCCAACTTCCTGTCCGGTAGCCGTAAGATCTCCTTTGATCTGGTGGTGGAGACCATGTACCGCACCGGTCTTGACCTCTCCCACCTCTACCGCGAGACCTCCGAGGGGGGACTTGCCAAGCTGTATCAGCACCCCGGAAACTAAAGATACAAAGATACAAGATACAAGATATAAAGATTACAAGCCCGCCGAGAGAGCTCGGCCGATACGGGATAACCGTTCCGTTTTCATATCTTGTATCTTGTATCTCGTATCTTGTATCTCACCAATATCCTTTCCTACCAATACATAAGAAGGAGCCTGTATGTCTCTGCCAACTCATATCCAACAAACCTACACCGCCATCCTCTGCGAGGAGCTGGTCCCCGCCATGGGCTGTACCGAGCCCATCGCCATCGCCTACGCCGCCGCCATCCTCCGCCACGCCCTGGGGGCTGATCCCGTCACTTTGCGGGTGGAGCTGAGCGGCAACATCATCAAGAACGTCAAGTCTGTCATTGTCCCCGCCACCGACGGGATGCACGGCATCGAGGCCGCCGTGGCCGCGGGCATCGTGGCGGGTTGTCCCGACCGCAAGCTGGAGGTGCTGTGCGCCTTGAAGCCCGCCGATGCCCAGCGCATCCGCGATTTCCTGGCCGCCACCACCCCCGCCGTCAGCGAGCTGGACACCAAGCACCCCTTCGAGCTGGTCATGACGGGGGAGGCCACCGTGAACGGTCAGACCGTCACCGCCCGCGTCCACCTGATCGACCGCCACACCAACGTGGTCTCGGTGACCCGCACCGCCGAGGGCGTGACCCAAGACCTCACCGACCGCTACCTCTACGGCGAGTCCTTGGAGCATACCCAGCCCGCCGACCGCTCCCTCCTCAACGTGCAGGACATCGTCACCTTCGCCGAGGAGGCAGACCTCACCGAGCTGAAGCCCCTGCTTGAGCGCCAGATCTCCATGAACATGGCCATCGCCGAGGAGGGCCTGCGTAACGAGTACGGCGCGTCTATCGGCCGTCTCCTCTACAACGGCGGTCACAGTGACCTCCGCACCCAGGCGCGAGCCTACGCCGCCGCGGGATCCGACGCCCGCATGAACGGCTGTGAGCTGCCCGTCTGCATCATCTCGGGAAGCGGCAACCAGGGCATGACCGCCTCTGTCCCCGTGGTGGTCTACGCCCGCAAGTGGCACACCGACGAGGAGACCCTTCTCCGCGCACTGCTGGTGTCCAATCTCATCACCGTCCACCAGAAGACGGGCATCGGCTGTCTCTCGGCCTACTGCGGCGCCATCAGCGCGGGCTGTGGGTGCGGTTGCGGTATCTGCTACCTGGCGGGTGGCCGCTTCAACGAGATCGCCCATACCCTGGTCAACGCCGTGGCCATCCTGTCGGGCACCATCTGCGACGGAGCCAAGGCCTCCTGCGCCGCCAAGATCGCCATGGCGGTGGAGGCGGGTATCATGGGCTACGACATGATGCGCTCGGGCCGCCAGTTCTACGGCGGTGACGGCATCATCACCAAGGGGGTGGAGAACACCATCCGCAACATCGGCCGCCTGGCCCGCGACGGCATGAGCGAGACCGACCGCGAGATCATCCGCATCATGCTGGGGGAGTGAGGACCGCCGAGGTCATACTGTCTTAACATTGTGTATTTTGTGAAATTTTAACGTTTTCCCGCCTTTTTCTTGACTTCCTCTCAAAAAGTGGTATAATGAAGGCACATACCAAAGCTTGGAGGTTTATTTATGGAATGGTTTGAAACAATGCTGAACACCCTGATCAATTGGGCAACGACCACGGGCGTCAAGCTCATCATCGCCTTGGTGATCCTGCTCATCTCCTTTAAGATCATCAAGGTCGTCTGCCGTAAGATCGAGAAATCGGGCGCCAAGAAGAACGCCGACAAAACGGTCATGCGGACGCTGGCCTACGCGCTGGGGCTGGTGCTCCGTGTTGTGGTGGTGGTCTGCCTGGTCGGATACCTGGGCGTGGATACCAGCGGCATTACGGCGCTCATCGCTTCCTTCGGTGTCTGTATCGGCCTCGCCGTGAACGGCGCGCTGTCGAATCTGGCGGGCGGCGTCCTGATCCTGCTCACCCGTCCCTTCCGCGTGGATGACTTCATTGAGGCGCAGGGTGTTTCGGGTACGGTAGCCGACATCCACATCACCAGCACCAAGATCATCACCGGTGACAACAAGGTGGTGTACGTGCCCAACGGCAGCCTGGCCAACGGCAACATCATCAACTACTCCGAGAAGGATACCCGCCGCGTGGATCTGGATTTCTCGGTCTCCTATTCCACGGACAGCGACAAGGCCAAGGCCATCATCACCGAGATCCTGGAGAAGCATGAGTTGGTCCTGAAGGATCCCGCTCCCTTCGTCCGCGTCTCTGCTCACGGTACCTCGGCCATGGTCATCAAGTCCCGCGCATGGGTCAAGAATGCCGACTACTGGGCTGTGTATTTCGATGTCACCGAGGCTGTCAAGGCTGAGTTCGACAAGAACGGCATTGAGATCCCCTTCCAGCAGCTGGACGTGCATATCAAGAATTCCTGATCGAGCTGCTTCGGTCTCATAGGAAAGGGCGCCGCGTTTGCGGCGCCCTTTTTGCTTTGTGTTGTTTTATGCCTTCCCGAACAGGGCACGCACCTTGGCGGCTTCGTCGGGGGTGAAATCCTTGCGGCGGATCAATTCCTCCAGACGGTTTTCCCACTTGTAGCGGACTTGGGAGGGGGAGACGCGGGATTTGATGTAGAGCAGGGTGTCCAGATCCCCGGTGCCGCCGTAATCGTACCTCCGTCCGTCCTTGGTGCGGATCTCGGCGCGCAGGGTCAGGCCGTAGCCCTTGGAACTGCGGTGAATGGCGAAGGTCACGGTGTCGATGTCCTCCTGCCCGTAGCGGCGTTTCTCCCGATCGAACACGCTGTAGACCGTGATGCTCATGTCCTCGCGGAGGCTGCTGCGGCCGTACAGGGCCAGCGGAGTGAGCAGGAGGGTGACCGCCAATGCCCCCACGGCAAGCCGCAGGATGAATCGGCGGTACCGCTTCTCCGAGGGGCGGACGTAGGGCTTGGGACGGTCCTTCATGAACAGAGGATAGACGGGAGCATAATGGACGGAGCCGTAGGGGATGCCCTTTTTGCCGAAGATGGGCTTTTTGTCCCCGTAGGCGGTAAGGAGACCGCCCATGGTGATGATGGCAAAGACCGTCAGAAAAGGGGCCGCCCAAAACACGCTTCCCCGCGCCGCCGAGCACATGACGGTGGGATCGGCGTAGGCGATTTTTTGCTGCAAAGAAAACAGGCCGAGCAGCATTCCGAAGAGCAGAGCAAGGTCTGCGAGGAAGAGGCAGATGTAGACAGCCTTATCCAACCCCGACAGAGGCGGCGGGCGGAGGGTCGGGGACTTACGCTTGGTTTTCTTTTTGCTCATGGTCGGCTCCTTTCACGGAAACACTCGCGGTGTTTGTTTGTTGTATTATATCACATAGTCAAATGATTGTCAATGGGTTTCGGCTAATTTTTGTTATTTCTTGATTGTTCTCGGCAGTCAAACGGGGAAAGCCCCTCGCCAAGCCCGTATTCACAGTTTTTCGTATCCTCCCATCAACCACACGCCGTATACCATACCCCCCACTTGTCAATGATCCGCTCCGAGAAAGGGAAAGCCCCCGCATCCGCGGGGGCTTTCGGTATGGTGAGAATTACTCGTCCTTCTTCTTCATCGCCACGGCGGCGGCCATAGCCACCAGCATGGCGGTCACGCCAAAGCCAACCACGGAGCCACAGCCCTTCTTCTCCACGGGGGCGTCGGTGGGAGCCTCGGTGCCCGCGTCGGGGGTGTCGGTGGGGGCCTCGGTCACGTCGGGCGCGGCGGTAGGCGCCTCGGTGGGAGCCTCGGTCTCCTCGGCGGTGGTCTCATCCGCCACGGAATCGGGATCGAAGAAGTCACCCTTATAGAGCTCGGTGGGATCGTTCTGGTAGAACTTGATCCAGGCCACGTCAAAGGTCTCCTGGGCGAATTCCTCGGCGCCGTAGAAGGGAACCAGGCAGAGGTTGAGAATGAAGTTGGCTCCGTTCCAGCCGGGCTCGCCCGTCATGTAGAAGATGACGGTGTGCCACTCGCCGTCGGTGCCCACGCTGTCGTAGTAGCACATTTCCAGATCGTACTCGGGGGTCTCACCTGTGCGGTAGGACAGACCCAGATCCTCGCCCTTGGCGGAGGAGGTGCGGTAGCGGATCACCACATAGTCGCCGCGCGTGCCGACGATGTTGCGGGGGTACTTGGAGCTGTAGGCGTAGGCGTAGCCATCGGGGGTCAGGGAGGTGATGCGCATGAAGGACAGATCTCCCTCGGTGATATAGTCCACGGCGGCGTTCTCACCCTCAAAGGTCTTGACCACGGCCTCGTCGGCCATGTCGATCACCTCCATGAGCATATACTCCTTGTCCTCCGCGCTCATGCCGGGGATCTCCACAGGCTTGATATCCAGACCGTCGGGCTTACCCGCGAAGGTCACGAAGGCGAACTTGGAGACGTCCTTGGAGAGAGGACCGCTGATGCCGCGGGCGAACATGAGGTGCCAGTAATCGTTGGGGGTCTCGGCCTCACCGTTGGTGGACAGCACCCATGCATAGTTCATGGTATCACCGTTCTCCACGGTGCGGTCGGTCAGCCCCAGGACCGTCTGGAGGTGAATGCGGATCTCGTAGCGGAGCACCTGGTTCTCCTGATCGTAGTAGCCCACGAAATCCTCACCGGGCTTGGGCAGGTAGGTGCCGAACCAGTTGAAGGTCAGGGACTCGTTGGTCTCGCTGTGAACGCCGTAGCCCAGCTCGATGTAGTCATTGGTGCCCGTCGCGTCGGCGGGAGCGATACCCACCTGGAGGCAGTTGTAGGCCCACAGGTACATATCGCCGCCCATGGCCTCAGGGGTGCAGGAGAAGCCGTTGACGAGGTTGACCTCAAAGGCCAGATAGAGGTAGGTGCCGTCCCAGCCCCAGTAGGGCTTGATGGCATCGCCCTGGGTACCCTCGTAGAAGGTTGTGAAATCCTCCTCGGTGGAGCCGTCCGGGCCGGAGTTGGCGAGCCAGGACAGGTAGTCCTCGTACAGCTCGAAGGGCAGATACTCGTTCTTGTCGATGGTGCCGTCCAGCTTGGGGGAAATGTGCAGGAAGGGAACCTCCCACGCCACATCCCCTTCGCCCGCCTGGCCGGCTTTGATCTCGTCGATTTTCTTGGCCTCTTCGGTGTAGTGTCCGTCCTTGTTGACGACGGCGGACGCAGTGAGCGTACAAAGGATCAACAGAGCAGTCAAGCAAAGGGCAAAGGCAAATAGCTTTTTCATGTGTATGGCCTCCTTGTTTGATTTCGGTAGAATTTCCGCTTTGTGGGCGGATGGTAGTTATATTATAGCAGAATTACGGGATTTGTCAATAGGATGGGAGAATATTTGTGCAATATTATTACGGATCAAAAAAAAGAACCTCACTAACCGTCCTACCCTTGCGGCAGGTTCAAATGAGTGAGGTGTGGCCTACCCGAAAGGATTCTGAACCGCGCCCTCGCGTGGCGAGGGCAGGAAGCACCCCAAAAAGATTCGTCGCCCATTTCCTGCTTGGTGCTTCCACTCAGATTCTCGTCCTCACGAATAGGCCAACAGAAAAGACACCCGCGAGGGGTGTCTTTCTATTGGCCTACCCGAAAGGATTCGAACCTTCGACCTTCAGAGTCGGAGTCTGACGCGCTATCCAGCTGTGCCACGGGTAGGTAGGATATGGAATTGACTCCCCTATTATAGCACATTTGCCGCGAAAATGCAACCCCTTTTTGAAAAAAAAGTCACCTCGTTCCCCGCCTTTTCGTCCGCCCGAAACCGACGGAAAATCCCCCTTGCGGCCCGCTTTGACCCCTGTGGAAAACTCCCCCCTCTCCTGTGGACTTTTCCACAGTTTTCCCGAAAAGTTTCCCACACCCTGTGGAAAACTCTGTGGACATCTCGGCCAAAATTTGGAATAATCCGTGTAAAATAAGGCTTTTTGGGGACTTTTGTCGGGTAAAGTCGAATTTTCGGGGTGTGGATAACTACCAAACGGGCATATTGTTGAGTTGGAGTTTTCCACAAGGGCAACGTGCGACAGCGTAAAAATTCGGCGTTTTCCCGTGGCTTTTGGGTGGAAAACCGCACCAAAAAAGGAGCGGGTGAACCACTCCTTTTTCAAATCGGGAAGCATCACTTACGGCGCGGCTTACGGCACTCCTTACAGCGAACAGATCAACCGCTCAATGACCCCGTACCCGTCTCCTCCCGAGCTTTTCAGGGCCCTGTCGGCGGCCTCGGCGGCGGTGACTGCCCGCTTGAGCAGGGGCAGATCGGTCTTGCGGGCCTGCTTTAAGTACAGTCCCACCCGATACTCGTGCATTTTCAAAGCAGAGCCGATCTCTTGGGCGGTCTGTCCCCCGTCGGCCATGGTGCGGATAGCGATGAGATCGCAGACCACGCGGGAGACCTCGGACAGGATGAACAGCGGCTCCACCCTACGGAGCTTCAGGTCGGAAAGGATCTCCAGGGCGTCGGCCCGTCTTCGTTCCATGATGGCGTTGGTGAAGGCGAAGGCGTCGTACTCCATGGCGGGGATGGCGGCGGCGCGGATATCGGCCTCGGTGAGGGTGTCCCGCCCGTGGGCGCGGATGTAGCAGGCCACCTTGTCCACCTCGTTTGCCAACGTGAACATATTCCGCCCGCAGTACTCGATGGTGAACTGGCAGAGACGGGGCTCGGCCTGCACCCCGCCGTGGAGGTAGTGCTTCTGCACCCAGCCCGAGAGCTTTGCGGGGGTGTTGCGCTCAAACCACACGGGGGTCAGGTACTCGGCGAAGGTGGTCAGAGCCTCCGAGGGCTTCTTGGGGAGGTTACCGGGGTCAAAGGTATCGGCGGCGGCGGAGAGGATCACCAGATTGTAGGGGTAATCGGGGATCTCGGACAGGGCCTCGCAGAGCTTGTCCATATCGGCGGCGCGGAGGGTGGAGAGGTTCAGACCCGTCACCGTGATGATCTTGCGCTCGGCACCCATAGGAGGCACCGTCAGAGCATCCAGCAGAGCGGCGGGGGTGAAGTCCAACCCGTCCAGACGGATGTCGTTGAAGGCGGCCATGGCGGGGTCGGCCGCGGTGACCGACTCGCGGGCCATGCGGATGGCGGCGGACTTCATGTAGTCCTCCTCGCCGAAGAAGAGGTAGCCTCCCGTGGGAGCGGTCTTGAGGGCCTTGCGGAAGTCGGCCTCCTTGAGAATGGTCAGGGCCATGGCTTACCTCCTCCCTTTGGTGCTTTTGGGGGCGGGCTTACCACCCTTTTGGGGTGCTGTTCCTCCCTTGGAAGCGGGCTTGGCGGTGGGTCTTGCGCCTCCCTTTGCGGCGGGGGCGGTGGCTTTACCGCCCTTGGGAGCGGCGTGACCGCTCTTGGGCGCGTACCCACCCTTGGTCTCGGTCTTGCCGCCCTTGCGGTCCCCCTCACCCTTCTTGGGGGCGGGCTTACTGCCGTGGGGGGCGGCACCGTGGGGTGCGGCACCGTAAGGTGCGGGTCTCCCACCCGCGGGCTTCACCAGACACTCGGGGCCGAAGCCGATGAGGTCAGTCCTCCCCGCCTTGGTGAGTGCCTCTCTGACCAGATCAGCGTTCTCGGGGCGGTTGAACTGCAAGAGGGCTCGCTGGAGCTGTTTTTCGTGGTAATCGGTGACCACGTGGACGGGCTTCATGTCCAGGGGGTTGATGCCCGTGTAGAACATGACGGTGGAGGCGGTGCCGGGGGTGGGGTAGTAGTCCTGCACCTGCTCGGGGGCGTAGTGATCCCGCTTGAGACACAGAGCCAGCTCGATGGCCTCGTTCAGGGTGGAGCCGGGGTGGCTGGACATGAGGTAGGGCACCAGGTACTGCTCCTTGCCGCACTCCTCGGACAGCTCGAAGTATTTCTTGCGGAAGGTCTGGTACACGTGGAAGTCGGGCTTGCCCATGCACCGCAGGACGGGGGAGGCGCAATGCTCGGGGGCCACCTTCAGCTGACCCGATACGTGATCCTTCACCAGCTTGCGGAAAAAGGCATCGTCGGGGTCGGCCAGCAGATAATCAAAGCGGATGCCCGAGCGGATGAAGACCTTTTTCACCTTGGGCAGAGCCTCGATGGCCTTTAGAAGCTCGATGTATTCCGAGTGATCCGCGATCAGATTGGGGCAGGGCTTGGGGGCAAGGCACTTGCGGTTGGCGCACACCCCGTGCTCTAACTGCTTCTTGCAGGCGGGGTAGCGGAAATTGGCGGTGGGGCCGCCCACGTCGTGGATGTAGCCCTTGAAGTCGGGCATTTCGGTGATCTGCTTGGCCTCAGCCACCACCGATTCGATACTGCGGGAGCGGACGGTGCGCCCCTGATGGAAGGCCAGGGCGCAGAAGTTGCACGCGCCGAAGCAGCCGCGGTTGTGGGTCACCGAGAAGCGCACCTCCTCAATGCCGGGGACACCGCCGTCCTTTTCGTAGGAGGGATGGTAGGTGCGGGTGTAGGGCAGGGCGTAGACCGCGTCCAGCTCCTCTCGCTCCAGGGGTGGCATGGGGGGATTCTGGACGAGGATTTTGTTGTCGTAGATCTCGCAGATGGCCTTGCCATTGATCGCGTCCTGATTCTTGTACTGCACCCCGAAGGCCTCGGCGTACTTCCGCTTATCGGTCTTGAGGTCATCGTAATCAAAGGTGGCCGCCACGGGGAAGTGGATTTGATCCTGCTCCTCGGCCTTGCAGAGGTAGCAGGTGCCCCGCACGTCACGGATCTTGCGGATGGGCACGCCCTTGTCCAGGAGCTTGGCGATACGGCGGAGGATGTTTTCCCCCATGCCGTAGGTCAGGATGTCGGCGCGGCTGTCCACCAGCACCGAGCGGCGGACCTTATCGTCCCAGTAATCGTAGTGGGCAAATCGCCGCAGGGAGGCCTCCAGACCCCCCAGGATGATGGGCACGTCACCGTAGGCCTCGCGGATACGGTTGGAGTAGACGATGGTGGCGCGGTCGGGACGGTTCCCCATCCTGCCCCCCGCCGAGTAGTAGTCGTAGGTGCGCTTGCGCTTGGCGGCGGTGTAGTGGGCCACCATGGAGTCGATGTTGCCCGCCGTCACCAGAAAGCCCAGACGGGGACGGCCGAACTCCTTGAAGGCCTCGGCTGACTTGTAGTCGGGCTGGGAGAGGATGGCCACCCGAAAGCCCTCGGCCTCCAGCACCCGGGAGATGATGGACACGCCAAAGGAGGGGTGATCCACGTAGGCGTCACCCGTAACGTAGACGAAGTCGGGGCGGTCCCACCCGCGGGCATCCATGTCGGCGCGGGTCAGGGGGAGGAAATCGGTGATGGTAGGCATAGGCGTGTCCTTTCGGGGTGGATTTCAATACTGTGTATATTGTAGCATATTTTGCGGGGATTTGCAAGAGGAAATGCGAGATTTACCGCAGTCTCGGGTGTCTCGGGTCGCTTACGTCCCATACCTGCTCGTTGAAGCCGTGTTCATCGGGCAGGAAGGTCGTATAGAAGCAGTTGCGGGAGGAGATCTGCTTTCCGTCCTGGGAAATATCGGTAGGGTCAGAACTGCTTTCGGAGCTGTATCCTCTGAAGCAGTTTTCATAGTAGAAGGAGTAACCTTCGGAAGGCTCCTCATTGTTGTAATGTGTTAAGAATACCCCCGAGTTTTTGACATTGTGATAGACGGCGAAGATATTTCTATAGGTAGCGTTGGCTCCGTCGCTGTAGAAATATCCCGATAGGGCGGCGCAATAGTACTGCCCCGCGCTGTACCATTCTCTCGCGGTACCCTCCAGGCAAACGTCACGGAGATCAAAGCGGGCGTAACAGCGGATATAACCCGCAAAGAGACCTTGATAGCGATTGTTTCCGTACTCGCCAAACAGGTCCACGTCCACAGCTTGGATCCGCTCGCCTGTGAACTGACCGTCCTCTTCAATACTGATTCGGCCTATTACACCGCCTTGGTAGTGGTTGGTGTCATAGGCGTCCATACATACGACCGAATTCTTAACTCTCTCCAGCTTACAGTTGGAGAGGGTGGCCGTCTTCTCCTTCGTGACCAGAATGATCCCCGCAAGTCCTCCTGTATAGATCTTTTCGTAGGAGGGATCCGGTTTTTTTATATAGAAGGTTACGTCGGTGATCGTGAGATTTTGGATCGTGGCATTCTTGACAACTCCGAATAGCCCCGCCACATGATATCCCTCAGCGGAGGTGAATTTACTGAAGCTCACATTGCGGATGATATGGCCATTCCCATCAAAATGACCGCTGAAGGCAGTATTTCCCGTGCCGATGGGTGTCCATTCGTTGCGATACAGATCCAGATTCGCCTCGAGGCGGTAGTATTTCGAGGCATAGGAGGAGTTCTTTCCCTTCAAGAGCTGCGCCAGATAGGCCAGCTGGGCGGGCTTGTTGATGATATAGGGGTCGGCGCGGGTGCCCTGCCCGTTGGCGAAGTGGGTGGCCACTGTGCCGTCCCATACCTCAAAGACAAGCTCCTCGGCGGGCTCGTCGGTGGTTTGCTCGGTGGAGGTGTCGGTATCGGTGTCGGGGGGCGGGCCAAAGGGATTCACAAGGACTCCACCGCGGATCAACGCCACCATGATCCCTGCGGCCAGCACGATCCCCAGCGCGGCGGCGATCCACCCCGCGAAGGGAAGCAGGAGACCCGCCCGCTTTCCTTTGCGGGTGCCGTCAAGCTGACCCGAGGACGCGTCGGAGCGAGGGGGGACGGCCACCCCGACGGGCGCCAGCTCGGCCTCCAGAATGGCTTTGTTGGATATGTCATTCAGAGCCAGAAATACCGAATAGCGGGGGCTTTTCATATCCGATACCCCCTTTCCTCCAAGTGGGCGCGGAGGTCCAGACGGACACGGTATAACCGCAGGGACACGGCGTTGGGGGTCATGCCGTAGGCCTCGGCCAGTCGATGGACGGGGTAGCCGTACCAGTAGCGGCCCACGAACAGCTTGCGGTCGGTCTCCTCCAGCCCGTCCACAAACTCCCGTAGCTCCTCCCCCAGGGCGGTGGTACCCTCCTCGATCGGAGAGCATACGGTCAGCTCGTCCAGGGCCACCTCCAGATCGCGGTTGTATTTTTCACTGTGGTAGCGGCGGTAGCGGTCGATGGACAGGGCGCGGACGATGCGGGCCAGGAAGGTACGAAGCACCGAGGGGCGCTTGGGAGGGATGGAGTTCCAGGTCTTGAGCCAGGTGTCGTTGACGCACTCATCGGCGTCGGGCTCGCTGTGGAGCAGGGACATGGAGATGCTCTTGCAGTAGCCGCCGTACTTGTCGGCGGTCTTGCGGATGGCCTCCTCGTCACGGGCGAAGTACAGCTCCACGATCTCGGCATCGGAGGGGTGGTGTTGGTGGTTCATAGGTTGTTTTCCTTTCGTTGTCAGTAGCCGCGGAGGGCTCTACCATATGATTCGCAGACAAGAGGGAAAATCTTTCAGAATAACAAAAATTTCTCCCGCCCACGCGGACGGGAGAAAAAATCAAGGATCAGTGCAGCTTGGTACCCTCGGGAACCCGCTCGTCCACGAAGATGACCTGACAGCCGCAGGCGTTGTTGGTGGCGGCCAGCAGCATACCGTTGGAGGTCACGCCCGTGATACGGGTGGGAGCCAGATTGGCCAGAACGATGATCTTCTTGCCCAGAAGCTCGTCGGCGGTGTAGTCGTGCTTGATGGAGGACACGATCACCCGCTCGCCGATACCGTCGTTCAGGGTCAGCTTGTAGCAGGAGTGGGACTTGCGGATATCCGAGACCTTCACGATCTTGCAGACGCGGATGTCCATCTTGGCGAAGTCGTCGATGCTCACCATATCGGTGGAGATGGGCTCCACGGGGTCGGGCTCGCCGTAGACCTTCTCCACGGGGGCGTTCGCGGCGGCCTCGGCGTCGGCTACGGCCTGATCCGCGGCGATCTCCTCGGCGGTCTGCTCGTAGGAGAAGTCCAGAAGGCCCACGTAGCGGGCGGGGTCGATGGCGTAGAGGAAGAGGTACAGACGGGGGCCCCGCTCCTTGTCGATGAGGAGCTTGTAGACAGTCTTGAAGAAGTTACCCTGCAGACCCTTCAGCTCCTTG
>JAFULU010000205.1 GCA_017483125.1 Clostridia bacterium | reverse complement strand
TCTATGCCCAGCATTTAGTGGAGATGGTCTTCGAGATCTTCGGCCGCTTCCCGATTTCGGTGACGGCCAAGGAGAACGGAGGACAGATCCACGTACTGTTCCACTACGAGGACTACGATTGCGTGGGTCTGTTCTGCGACAACAACTACTATTACTACGCCTCCCGCATGGCCGAGTCCGACGTGCAGAGTTTCGTGATCCCCTCCACCGAGGACTGGTTCTACGGGGAATTCAAGGAGTTCTACGGCATCCTGTCGGGAGCGGAGCAGACCGTCACCTACGAGGAGTTCATCTCCCCCGTGTTCATCATGAATGCCATTCAGCGGGCTTTGGTGAGCGGCAAGGAAGAGGCCGTTGGGCGAGTTGAGCTATAAAACCCCAATAATCACGCAAAGGAGTTGATCCGCATGATGAGAGCATACGAAAAAGACCTGCTGTCGATACAGATCTACGATACCCGCGCCGAGATGGGTGCCGCCGCCGCCAAGGACATCAAGGCCTGCATCCTGTCCCTTCTGGAGAAAAAGGAGACCATCAACATGATCTTCGCCGCCGCCCCCTCCCAGAACGAGGTGCTGTGGGGGCTGGCTACCGACAGGGAGATCCCGTGGAACCGCGTCAACGCCTTCCACATGGACGAGTACATCGGTCTCCCCGCCGACGCGCCCCAGGGCTTCGGCAACTTCTTGAAGGAGCATATCTTCGGGTTGGCCGACTTCAAGGAGGTGTTCTACATCGACGTCACCGCAAAGGACGCCGAGGCCGAGTGCGACCGCTACGCCGCCCTGCTCCGACAGTACCCCACCGACATCGTGGTCATGGGCATCGGGGAGAACGGCCACATCGCCTTCAACGATCCCCCCGTGGCGGATTTTGCCGACCCCAAGACGGTCAAGCCCGTGGAGCTGGATCCCATCTGCCGCAACCAGCAGGTCAACGACGGGTGCTTCGCCACATTGGACGACGTGCCCAAGACCGCCATCACCCTGACCGTCCCCACCCTCTTCGCAGGGGATCATCTCTTTTGCATCGTCCCCGCCAAAACCAAGGCCAACGCCGTCTGCGCCACCCTCTGCGGTGAGATCGGGGAGGCCTGCCCCGCCACGATCCTGCGCCGCCACAAGAGCGCCGTGCTGTACCTGGACGGCGACAGCAGCGCCCTTGTTGGAAATTAAAATTGCTATATCTTTCGGTTCAATCATACCGAGATCCCCGTGAATTGCTTCCGTGCGTGTAACCATTTCGGAAAATGCAAATATCGTTGTGGATGCTTCCGTCCAAAGCGGAACAATGTTTACGATTGTTGTTCGTTCTTTTGCAAATAGTGCTGTATATAAGGAAATTGTTTGTACCGTAGCATAAAACGGTAAAAGGTTAGTTATGAAAGTAAAAACGAATTGGGATTATAAACCTTATAACCCTTTCCACATAGAACAGGATAGACCTGAAATTTTAGCCATACGCCCATCAAAAGAGAAAATCTCTTTTGAATGGGCTTATGCCGCATTTACGGAATGTGAAGTTTTTTATGGGGAAACGGGTAAGGATAAAACTTGCAAAATTTGTGGCAAAGACACGGCGTTTTTTGCTGTGGAAAATGATAAAGAATATGAGTTCTATATTCGTGTTGGCGGTAAAGTAAGTATTACCCGTTTGGCATGTTCGGGCGATTTTCCGGGGATTGTTATCAACTATTTACACCCCAACGATAATGCGTATTATTTTTCGGGTAGATTTCTTGCAAGCCCGTCCATTGTCCGTTTACCTTCGGGTGCGTTGCTTGTAAGTATGGACGTGTTCTCTTTGAAATATCCGCAAAATCTTTCCAAGGTATTCAAAAGCGTTGACGATGGGAAAACTTGGCAATACGTAACCGATTTATACCCTTGTTTTTGGGGTACGTTGTTTATTCACCAAAATAAGGTGTATAGTATTGCGTGTTCCAAAGAATACGGCGATTTGCTTTTAGGGTGTTCCGAAGACGAAGGCGTTACTTGGAGCGAGCCGATTGTTTTGGGACGCGGTAGTAGTTTTGGGGATATTTGCGGATTCCACAAAGCACCCGTTCCCGTTCTTGATACGGGGGATAAATTCGCGATTGCCGTGGAATACGGCTGTTGGGCAAAAACCTTTTGTCAAGTTGTGTATTCGGTAGACAAAACGGCGGATTTTTTGAACGTTGAAAATTGGCATACGACAGGTTGCGTACCCCGTACACACGAGGCGGAACAACTTCCAAGAGAAGGGGCTTGTGCAATCGAAGGGAATCTCGTTCAAATGCCTGATGGAATCGTTAAGAATATTTTGCGTTACGGCGAAAATCAAGCAATGGTCTTGTGTATCGATGATTTTGATTCTGCGCCCGTGTTTGAAAAGATGATTGAGTTTCCGTTCGCGCATACCAAATTTCATATACAAAAGTACGACGGCGTATATTATGCTTGCGGAAATCTTGCTCCTGCAAGAAACGTACTTGCGCTGGCAAAGTCGGTTGATGGTGAGCATTGGGAAGTATATAAAGACGTATTAAACTATGCCGATATGCCACCCAAAGAAGTAGGATTTCAATATCCTAGCTTCTTTATTGAAAACGGCTACGCTTACATTTTATCTCGTACAGGATTTAATAAGGCGGACGATTTCCACAATACGAACGCGATTACGTTCCATAAAGTAAAACTTTGAGGTTGTTATGAAAACAGTTCTTAAAAATGCAGATAAAAACTTACAATATGCGCTTGACGAGCTTGCTTGGGAATTTCCCTTATCGGACGGCGAAACGATTGAATTAGAAACGAAAAATCTAAAACGTTTTCTGTGATATGCCCTATGAAAAGAATAAAATCCGATCAGATCATACTGGAAGACCGTCTGTTTGACGGGTACGTATATGTTGAAAGCGGTATCATCACCGACGTGACAACCGAGGAACGCCCCGCCAACGAGGTCTTTGATATGACAGGCTACTACGTCAGCCCCGGCTTCATCGACATCCACACCCACGGAGGCGGCGGGTACCGCTTTGAGGGCAGTACCGAGGAGATCGTACACGGTTGTAATTTCCACCTGAAGCACGGCACCACCGCCATCTGCCCCACCGTATCGGCCGCGCCCTTTGCCTCCATGGCCGCCTCGGCGCAAAGCATCCGAGCCGCCATGGCCGACCCGCGGGTGAAGGGTACCATCCTCGGCGTTCACATGGAGGGGCCTTACCTTTCCGCCAAGCAGGCGGGCGCCCAATGTCCCACCCACATCACCCCTCCCGTGGAGGAGGACTATCTACCCTTCATCAAGGAAAACGCCGACGTGATCGCACGGTGGACGTATGCTCCCGAGAATGATACCGACGAGAAATTCGTCAAGACCTTACAGGAGTACGGCATTATCGCCTCCGCGGGACATACCGACGCCATTTACGACGATATGCGGAGAGCTTTTGAGAACGGGTGCGCGCTTGTGACCCACCTCTACTCCTGCACCTCCACGGTCACCCGCGACCACGGCTTCCGTCGGCTGGGGGTCATTGAGACGGCCTACCTGATGGATGATCTGTTCGTGGAGATCATCTGCGACGGCAAGCACCTGCCCCCCGAGCTGATCCGTCTCATCTACAGGATCAAGGGAGCCGACCGCATTGCCCTGGTCACTGACAGCCTGGCCCTGGCAGGCACCGAGCAGACCCACGGCTTCATGCAGGACACCGAATTCATCATTGAGGACGGAGTCTGCAAGCTCATGGACCGCTCCGCCTTCGCGGGGAGCATCGCCACGACGGACCGTTTGGTGCGGGTAGCCGTGAAGGAGGCGGGTATTTCCCTGCCCGACGCGGTGAGGATGATGACCCTGACCCCCGCGCGGATCATGGGGTTGACGAATAAAGGTCGACTCGCCGTCGGCATGGACGCGGACATCGCGGTCTTTGACGAGGATATCCGCGTCCAAGCGGTTTTCGCGAAGGGTGAAATGATCGGTATTGGATAAGCCCTCTCTCCCAAGCATAGAAAAATGACCCCGACCGAAGCCGTCGGGGCCATTTTTTGGAAGGAATCGGTACGGTTCACTCAACGGGTGAGGCGCAGAGTCTTGCTCTCCCCCGCGGTAAAGGCCACGCGGCACGTCTCCCGACCGAGGAGCAGAAGGCTTGTATCCATATCGCGGCACGCGGTGACGGTCACAGTCACGGCTCCGTCTTCCGTCCACACAATATCCACGGTACCCTCGGGGAAGACCAGGCCGCGGACAGAGCCGTGGCCCAGACGCGCGGGCAGAGCGGGCAGGATGGACAGGGCGTCCTTCTGGTAGCAGAAGACCATCTCCTGGAGGGCGTTGACCATGCCGAAATCGGCGTCCAGCTGGACGAAGGCGTCCCCGTGCCATTCCAGGGTGATGCCCATGCGCCGCCAGTCGTTGTGGGTGGTCATCAGAGAGCTCATGACCACGCTCTTGGCCATGACGTCCAGGCAGTCGAGGGATCGCTCCCCCTCCCCCATGCGGGCGTAGATGGAGGCCATGTGGGCCAGGGACCAGCCCGACTGGGAGCCCAGCTTGCGGAGTCTCACCGCCTGCTTGAAGGCCTCAAAGAGTTCGGGTTGGCTGTGGGCGGTGATCTCGGTGCCGGGGAAGACGGGGTAGATGTGGGAGAGGTGGCGGTGGTGGTAGTTGTCCCGGATGTCGGGGTGCATCCACTCCTTCACGGCGCCGTCCTCGTTGAGCATATAGGGGGGGATCTTACCGAGCAAAGCGCGGAAGGTCTCCGCCTCCTCGGGGTAGAGTCCCGTGACCGCCATGCCCGTAAGGAGGTTGGTCAAAAGCTCCTTGAGGATAGCGAAGTCCATGGTGGCATTCTGGGCTACCACGCCCGTGTGTCCCGCGGGGGTGTTCTCGGGGGAGACGGCGGGGTAGAGGCGGATGTAGTCCCCGTCCTCCACGGCGTAGTCCAGATAGAACAGGGCGGCCTCCCGCATGAAGGGGAGGATCTCCTGCCGCAGGAGGGTTTCATCCTTGGTATAGAGGTAGTACTCCCAGAAATGGCGGCAGAGCCAGCCCGCGCAGCTGATCCAGTTGAGGATCACCGAGACGGGCACACAGGGGCCCGACGCCCCGGGGGAGGTGTAGGCCGAGATCCAGATGCCGCGGGTGCCGAACATCTGTCTCGCGCACTCGCGGAGCTTCTCGGTCTTGGCGGTGTAGTAGCGGAGGAGGGGCGGGATGGCGTAGGAGAGGCCTCCCGCCATGGTGTGCCAGTAGGTGATCTCCACGTTCTCGTTGGCCACGTACTGGCTCCAGGCCAGGTGATGGTCACCGTGCCACAGACCGTACAGGGGGACGGGGTTTCCCTTCTCGGAGGCCGCTGAGATGAAGAGGTAGCGCCCGAACCGCCACAACCGTTCCAGAAGAGCGGGGGAGGCTTCGGCGTCGTAGGCCTCGTCCAGCAGCTCCTCGTTGGTGGCGTCGAAGGCCTCCTCGGGAGCCAGCTCCAGAGTCATACCGTCGTACAGGGGCTGATGGAGGGCGATGTGATCCTTCAGAAGCTCGTCGTAGGACTTGCCCATAACGGCATCCAGAGCGCAGTGTGAGCCGTGGGAGCCGCAACGGATCAGGATCACGTAGTCCGCGCCTGTGACCGTAAGGGCCGAGCCGTCAACGGTAGCGGTGCAGTCCCCTACGAACTCCACGCGGGCGGAGGTGTAGCCCTCGGCGGAGGCGCGGTACAGGCCGCTTTCGGTGGTCTCGGACTCTACCGTCTCGTTGTAGAGGCGGAAATCGTAGGTGGCGGTAAAGGGGGTATCGGCGGTCATGCGCAGAACCGTTACGTCGGCGGAGCGGGACACGAAGGCCTCGCGGCGGTAGTGACAGCCCTCCACGGTGAAGTCCACGAAGGCCTCCCCCGTCTGCATATTCACTCCGCGGCGGTATTTTTTGAATACCGTAGAGGGGGAGAAGGAGATCTCCAGCCAACCCACGGAATGGGGGCAGTCCACGGGGGTGGTCGCGCCCTTCTCCACCAATGCGTGGGCCAGGTTCTCCTGATTGGCGGCGGCGTAATCCCCTCTGTCCAGGGCCTCCCGCATCTCGCGGATGGCGTGGGTCACGTCGGGGATCGCGCGGTCGCAGCCCCCCTCCCACAGGTCGAAGCGGTTGAAGGTGATCTCCTCGCGGCCCACCGAGCCGGGAATGAGGATGCCCGTCAGGCCGTTACCCAGGGGCAGGGCCTCCCGCCATAGCTCTTTGGCCCAGGAGGCGGGCTTTTTCAAGGTGTAGATGTGTCTGCTCATACTGTATCTCCTGTCTGTTGCCGCGTGGTGGCGCGGTGATTGTGGGGGTTAGGGATCGGTTTCCATTTTGGACATCTCCCTCTGGGCCATAACCAGGCCGTAGTAGATGCCGTGCTTCTCGATCAACTCGTCGTGGGTGCCCACCTCGGCGATGCGGCCCTTGTCCAGCACCACCAGTCTGGTGGCGTTACGGAGGGTGGAGAGGCGGTGGGCGATGGCGATGGTGGTGCGGTTGGCGGAGAGGTTGGCCAGGGCGTCCTGGATCTGCTTTTCGGTCTCGGTGTCCAGGGAGGCGGTGGCCTCGTCCAGGATCAGGATGCGGGGATTATGGAGCAGGGCGCGGGCGATGGCCACTCGCTGACGCTCGCCTCCCGACAGGCTGAAGCCTCGCTCGCCCACCTTGGTGTTGTAGCCGTCGGGGAGTCTGGTGATGAACTCGTGGCACCCCGCCAGCTTGGAGACCGCGATGATCTCGTCCCGGGAGGCCGAGGGCTTGGCGTAGGCGATGTTCTGGTAGATGGTACCCGAGAACAGGAAGGTCTCCTGGAGCACCACGCCGATCTGGGAACGCAGGGACTCCTGGGAGTAGTCGCGGATGTCGATGCCGTCCACGCAGATACTGCCGTCCTCCACGTCGTACATACGCATGATGAGGTTGATGAGGGTGGACTTACCCGTACCCGACTTCCCCACAAGGCCGATGAACTCACCCGACTTGATGTGGATATCCACCTTGTGCAGCACCTCGGTGCCGCTCTCGTAGCCGAAGGAGACGCGGTTGATGTCGATATCCCCCTTGATGGGACGGTCCACCGACTGCTCCCGATCCGAAATCTCCACCTGCTCGTCCAGGATCTCGAAGATCTTGTTGGAGGCGGTGAGGAAGTGCATGGTATGTCTCGGGATGGCGGCGATGGTCCGCAGGGGGCCGTAGATCATGCCCGCGTAGGAGGAGAACAGGGACATCTCACCCAGGGTCATCTGACCGCCCAGGATCTTGTTGCCCACGTAGTACAGGATGATGAACTCACCGAAGCCCACGAAGAACTGCAGAAAGGGCATGAGGATGCTCCACATACAGTCGGCCTTTTCGGTGACGTTTCGCTCCTCCGCGGCGGCGGACTCAAACCGCTGGGTCTCCCGACTCTCCATGCCGAAGGCCTTGACCACGCGGATGCCCGAGAAGATGTCGTGGAGCACGGCGTTGGTCTTGGCCGAGCATTGCCATCTGCGGTGGTAGAGCTTACGCATGGAGCCCCAGAAGAGGCGGAAGGAGATCACCACGAAGGGGGTGGGGAGCATGACCAGGAGGAAGAGTCTGACATCATACACCAGCATGACGATGCCCACGGCGAGGAACAGGAGCAGCTGCTCCAGAAGGCTGGGGAGGTAGTTGATGAGGAAGCTCTGGACCTGGGAGGTGTCCCCCGACACGCGGTTCATGAGGTCGCCCGCGGTGCGTTGGGAGATCTTGGCGATGGACAGCTTCTGGATCTTCTCGAAGAGCAGGTTCCGCAGATCCACGATCATGCGGTTGCTGGCGTTGATGAGCAGGTGGCTCTTGACCATGGACATCCCGCGGATCACCAGCTGGACTCCCAGCATGGAGAGGACCACCAGCACGAAGGAGATCAGGGCGATGCTCTCGGGGGCGGGACTCTTGATGTAGTCGTCCACCAGGATCTTATTGATGTAGGGCAGAAAGAGGTTCAGACCGCTGACTACGAAGAACAGGGCCACCGAGCAGAACACGAAGCCCTTGTAGGGCTTGGCCATGTACCAGAGCCGCTTGACCACCTTTTTCTTGCTGGCGCAGTGCATACAGGTGGTGGAGCCGGGGCGGTAGGGGCGGCCGCACTTGGGACAGCGGTTCGTGCCGTCCCCCTCGCCCTGCTTGAACTGCAATACCTTGCCGTCCTCCAAATAGTAATTCAGCCGCTTCAGGCTTTGGATGATCTGCCGCGAGGCGCTCATGTCGCTTCGGCAGAGCAGATGCACCGAGCCGTCGGACCTTGACACGTAGGACACGAAGATACATCCCACCCCCGAGTCGGTCTTGATCTCGGATATCTCGGAAAGAGGCATTGCAAGGGTGATCTCCCCGTCGGTCATCAGCCGCAGAGTGGTCCGATCGGCGTAAAGGATGCCGTCGCACCGTCCCTCGGGGCGGCTTGGGTCCAGGTTGAACTGAAATACGCAAAGGGCATTTTCGGGGCAGGCCTCGGGGATGAGAGGCCTCAGCCTTTCATAGAGGTCAAGGGGTTGACCTCCGCCTTTTTTTCTGTCTGTGAACATTCGGAAAATGTCCTTTCTATCACAAATATAGCTCGATACGGCGGTAGCTCTTGCGGTCCAGGGCGGCCACGCTCTCAATGACGAAGCGGTTGCCGTCCACGTCCAGAAGGATCAGGCTGTCCTCGCCCCGCTTGACGATGTTGCGGAAGGTATCCTGCATGGTGAAGTTCAGGGAGCGGCCGTCGGTCAAAGTCACCCTCCAGTAGGAGAAGCCGTAGCGTTCCTTGAGCCCCTCGATGGAGGCCACGGTGGGGGCGTAGTACTTGCGCTCCAGCTCGGTCTTCAGGAGCGCGGCGGTCGCCTCGTCAAAGTCGGTGATCTCGTAGATGAGCCCGACCTCCTTGCTGTCCTCCCCCATGACCGAGATATAGCTCCACAGAAGCTCGAAGGGGAAATCTCTGTGGAGGAAGACGCGGTCGTGGGTCTTCTCCCCGTTCTCATCGGTATAGGTCATGGCCAGAAAGCCGTTTTTCATGAAGAATTTGGTATTGGCGGGCTCCAGGCGTTGGATCTGCGCCGCCTTTTGCAGGGTGATCTCATTGACTGCCATGTGGTGTTTCCTTTCTCATTCGGTGATGCCCGCGTTCTTCAACGCCTCGGCCTGGAGGGTATACAGCTTTTTGTAGACGCCCTCCTCCTTGTCCAGAAGCTCCTTATGGGTGCCCTCCTCCGCCACCTTGCCGTGCTCGATGACGATGAGCTTGTCGGCATCCCGCAGGGTGGAGAGGCGGTGGGCGATCATGATGGTGGTCTTGCCGCGGGTGAGGACGCTGAGGGCATTCTGGATCAGCTTCTCGGTCTCGGTGTCCATGGCCGCGGTGGCCTCGTCCAAAATCAGGATCCTGGGGTCCCGCAAAATGGCGCGGGCGATGGAGATCCGCTGGCGCTCGCCCCCCGACAGGTCCTTGTAGCCGAAGCCGATCCTGGTGTTGTAGCCGTCGGGGAGGCGGATGATGAAGTCGTGGGCACCCGCGCACTTGGCGGCGCGGATGACGTCCTCGTAGGTGGCCTCGGGCTTGGCGTAGCGGATGTTGTCCAGGATGGTGCCGATGAAGAGGTAGGTCTCCTGGGAGACGATGGCGATGTTGTCGTAGAGGGCGGAGAAGGACAGGTCCTTCACGTTGATGCCGTCGATCAGCACCTCGCCCTCGTCGCAATCGTAGAGGCGGATGATGAGGTTGGCGATGGTGCTTTTCCCCGCGCCCGTGTGGCCCACGATGCCCAGAATGTGCCCCTCCTCGATGGAGAAGCTGACGTTGTCGATGATCTTGCGGTTCTTGGCGTAGGAGAAATCCACCCCCTTGAACTCCACGGATCCCCGGATCTCCTCGGGGGTGATGGTGTCCTCGCGTTCGGTGATGTCGGGCTTGGTGTCCAGGATCTCAAAGAGTCGCTGGAGGGCGTTGGAGGCCGAGGCCGTCCAGTCGATCATATTCGAGAAGAAGCCCATGGGGCTGTAGATCATGTTGACGTAGGCGGTGAAGGTCAGAAGCTCGCCGTAGGTGAAGTCCCCGTACCCCCGAATGACCATCCAGCCTCCCACGCCCAGGGCGATGATGTTACCGAGATAGAGGATGATCCCCGCGAAGGGGTAGGAGTAGTTGTTGAACAGGGCCAGCTTGCGGTTGCTCATGGCCAGACGGGAGCTACTCTTGTGGAAGCGGTCGATCTCCTCCTCCTCCTTGGAGAAGGCCTTGACCACCCGCACGCCCGACAGGACGTCGGACAGCAGGGAGTTCATGCCTCGCGCGCTGGAGTAGTTGCGGGCGTGGTACTTGGCGCTGGTGCGGTAGAACTTGCGGAGCACCAGAAAGAAGATGGGGATGGTGATGAGGGACAGAGCCGCCAGCAGGGGGTTCATGGTGAACAGGATGACGCAGAGCACGGCCACCTGGACGATGTTGATGAGGAAGTAGGGGACGCCGTCGCAGAAGAAGCCGTAGATGGTGTTGGCGTCGTTGTTGACCTGGGTCATGAGTCCGCCCGTCTGTCGGCCGTTGAAGAAGCCCAGGGACAGCCGCTCGATGGCCCCGAAGATGGTCATTTTCAGGTCGAAGACCACTCTGGCCGAGATCTTGGAGGTGATGTAGCCGTTGACGACGTTGGCCAGCTGGGACAAGAGCTTGGTGCCCACCACGATGGTGATGACCAGCAGGATCTGACCGTAGAATTTACCCTCGATATCCAGCACCTCGTCGTAGAAGAAGCCGCTGGAGAAGTAGGGGGCCAGGATGCCCGTGGCGGTCAGCAGCACCAGGGAGGCGATCATGATGAAGAGGTAGGTCTTGTACTTCAGAAGGAAGACCGAGAAGCGGTGGAAGAGCTTGCCCTTCTCCATACAGCGGGGGCAGATCCGACGGTTTCGGTCGGGGTACCGCATCCCGCACTTGGGACAGCACAGGCGGGCGGGATCGTCGTCGGGATCCACGGTGAAGCCCTGCTCGGTGATCTCTCCCCTTTGGAGCTTGTTCAGGTACTTGATGAACAGGAGGACGGAATTTTTGCAGAAATTGGACATGGCGGTGAGGAATACGTACTCCCCGCTTTGGGTCTTGGCGGTGAATCTCGCGCCCGACAGAAGCTCCTCCAGGCGGAAGTCCTTCAGCTCGGAGAGGGGGTATTCCCGCCAGTCGGTCTCGTTCCACACCCGGTCCAGCCCGCCCTTGGCGCGGTTCTCGCGGGAGACCAGCCCCACGGTTCCCGACAGGATATAGAGGGTGTCGGCGGTAGCGACCAGGTAGGTGTCGCAGTAGGTATGCCCGCGGTCCATATCGCAGTAGGCGGTCAGGTACACGGCGTCCCACGCCACCCCCTTGTCCGCCAGGGCTCTGCGTATATGTACGGGAATCTGATCTATTTCAAACATAGGCGTGACAGCTCCTTTTTTGATTGATTCCGATGGTTCAGTCCAGACCCATCATTTTGCGGAGAAGCCGCACCAGCTCCCGCCGCTCCTCCTCGGAGAGGTTGCTCGTCAGATCATTCTCCAGCTTCTCTCCCACCGCGTAGAGGGTGGGCTTCATGCCGTAGCCCGCCTCGGTGGGCTCGATGAAGCGGGAGTGGGGGTTGTCGGGGTTCTCCCGATACCGTACCAGCCCCTTCTTCTCCAGGTTCTGCACGATGCCGATGGCGGTGGGATGGGACATGGAGAAGAACCGCTCCAGATCCACGGTGCGCACCCCTTGGCCGTCGTTCCGATACAGGTATTTCATGACTCGGTACTGGGAGTGAGTCAGGTCGTACTCCTCCAGCTCGGCGTTGATGTTCTTATCGAATTCCAGCGCGGCCTTCTTGATGAGGATGGTGGCTTTGTTCGGTCCCATGCGGCACTCCTTTTCTGACTTCGTAGGATACGACTATTGTAGCACAGGTTGTGCGGTATGTCAAGAGCCATACGGTCTTTTTGTCCGTATTCGCGGTTGAATTCCCGATTTTTCGGTGCCCGTTCCTCTTGGCGGGGATCCGATCCTCTTTTGACGGAAAAGCTCCCCCATACGTAAGAATGGGAGAGCTCTCTCTTTGCGAAAAGCGGGGGAATGAGCTGTGCCAAGCCTCACGGCCCCGATATCTCAATCCCGATTGATGTCGCACTCAATGACCCCCGCGGCGGCCTTCTCTTGGTGGAACTCGTGCTTCCCTGCCAGAGCCTCGGTCTTCACGGCAAAGGACTTGCGGGCCAGGGTCAGTGCGGTGTCGGTATCCGCGCCGCAAAGGGCGAAGACCATGCGGAAGGCGTGGGGGTGCAGCTCGTACTGCTCCTCGGGGTTGGGTCCGCAGGAGTGGCTTCCGAGGCCGCGCATTTTGTAATCAATGTAGAGATATTTCTCGGGGGTGCGGGTCAGCTCGTTTCTGTGGCGGGCCTCCTCCAGATTCTTTAGTGTGAAGTCGTGGCAGGAGAAGTCGAATCTGTCCGCGCCGATGACGGTGAGGGTCTTGTCCCCGCCCGCGACCGACACGAAGCGGGTCTCGGTGCGGGTGCCGCACTCCTGGGGGACGTCGTATTGGAAGTTCATGGCCTTGATGGGCAGAGAGTACAGACCAATCGGGCAATGGGCCTTGCGGTCGCAGTAGTTCTCGTCCTCGCCGCGGCCGTACCACGTGGCGTTGGTATAGTCGGGAGCCAGCTTGAAGTACACACCTACGCGGGGGAGTACCTCGGGAACGCTTCCGTAGGGTGCGCCCTCGTACTCCACCAGCACCAGCCCGTCGGCGTAGACGCGGTAGGTCAGGGTGACCTCGTAGCCCACGTTGCGGGAGACGGGCAGGATCTTACCCGTTACGGTGATGCGGATGCAGGTGTCCTCGATGGCATACTCGGCGGTGCGTGCGTGGAACTTCCAATGCCTCAGGAAGGCACCGTCCCAATGGCCGATCCAGCGGGCGGAGAAGTTGACGATGCCGTCGTTGTCGGTGGGGGCGCGGTAGAAGTTCAGGGTCATGGGGGCATCCAGAAGCACCTTGCCGTCCCGCTCGTAGTAGGACAGAAGACCCTTTGCGATCTTCACGGTGAAGGTGTCGGAGGTGACGGTGAAGTCGGTGCCCTTCTGCTCCACATCGGCAACGGGTCTCGTCTCGGTATAGCTTTCGGCGGGAACCGAGCCGAGGCAGACCTGCTTGACACCGATCTCAAAGCCCGTTTCATCATAGAAGTACAGGGTGGCGTAGTAGGCCGCGCCCGGGGTATGGGCGGGGAGGTCGGTGGGGATATCCAGGACGGCGGTCTCGTAGGGCTTCACGGCGGGGAGCATGGACTCACCAGACTCCAGCACCTTGTAGTCCTCGGTGATCTCCCAAACCATGCGAACGTAGTCCAGAGGACGGAAATCGTTGGTGTTCATGACGGTGATCTTACCGTCCCTCATCTTGACGTAGCAGGGGGAATGGACGTTCTTGCAGTCCCGCAGGGAGGGCTTGGGGGTGCCGTCGGACAGGCAGTAGCCGTCCATGGAGAAGTTGGACCAATGGTTGTAGTCCTCAAAGTCCCCGCCGAACTTGTAGAAGGGGGTGCCGTTCTCATCCTCGGCGTAGAAGCCGTGGTTCTTGAACTCCCAGGTGTAGCCGCCGATGACGTGGCGGTTAAAGTACACGTAATCCCACGTGTCCTCCATGAGTCCGGGGCTGTTGCCCATGGCGTGGCCGTACTCCAAGAGGACAACGGGCTTCCCTGCCTCGGGAAAACTCATGAGGGATTCCATGTTCATGTAGCCGTTCATGCGGAAATCGCTGACCTTGGGATCCTTCCAGTCCTCCACGGTATGGAACACGGGGAACCGACCGCCCGTCCGCTCGCGGATGTAGGCGGCGCCCTCACGGACGTTCGCGCCGTCGCCGTGCTCGTTGCCCATGGAGAAGATGGTGATGCAGGTCTCGTTCTTGTCCCGCTCCACCATGCGGCGGGTGCGGTCCAGGATGGCGTGCCTCCAATCGGGGTGCTTGGAGAACCAGCCCTGGTCTCCCGTACCCGCGTGGGCACCGTGGGTCTCCAGATCGTTCTCGTCCATGACATAGATGCCCAGCTCGGAGGCCACCTCGTAGAAGGCGGGGTGGTTGGTGTAGTGGGCGCAACGGATGGCGTTGAAGTTGTGGTCCTTGAGGAGCTTCAGCTCTCTTTCAATGCGCTCCACCGTGATGGCGCGGCCGTTCTTGGGGTCGTGCTCGTGGCGGTTGATGCCCTTGAGGGTGATGGGGGTGCCGTTGACCAAGAGGCGGTTGCCCTCCACGCGGATATCGCGGAGACCGATGTACTTGGTATGGACCTCCACGGCGCGGTCGCCCTCGGTGAGGGTGATATACAGCGGGTAGAGGTTGGGCGTTTCGGCGTTCCAGTAGCGGGGGTTGTCCACCGTCACCGAAAATTCCACCTCCTTGGCGGCGGGCTTGGTGAGGGTCTGTCCGTCCAGCTCCACCGTGACCGCGGTGTTGGTGTAGTCGGCATCCCACAGGGTCACCTTGACCGTGACTTCATTCTCTTGGGTGACGATCTCATAATCCCACACCGACAGCTGCTCGGTCTGCACCAGCAGGACGTCGCGGAAGATACCGCTGGCCAGGAGCATATCCTGATTCTCCAGATAGGTGCCGTCGCAGTAGGTAAAGACCTTGACGCAGAGGAGATTTTCGCCGTCCGTGAGGAGGTCGGTCACGTCGTACTCGGTGGGGAGTCGGCTTCCCTTGGCAAAGCCCACGTAGGCGCCGTTGAGCCAGACGAAGCAAATGGAATCCACGCCGCCAAAGTACAGGATGCTCCGAGCGGCTTTTTTCGCGGTGAAGCGGCGGCGGTAGTAGCCCACGGGGTTTTCGCAGGAGACAAAGGGCGGGTCGAAGGGGATGGGGTACTCCACGTTGGGGTAAACGGGGGAGCCGTAGCCCCGATACTGCCACATGGAGGGGACGTCGATGGTATCCCAATCGCTGTCATCGTAGTCCACCGCCCAGAATTCGGGGAGGGTATCCTCGGGGCGGTAGGCGAAGCGGAAGTCACCGTTCAGGGAGGTGACCCGCTCCGAGTCGGTATGGTTGCGGTAGGTCACGCCCCTACGGAGAGCGGGGACGAGGGTGGCGCGGGGAGCCAGACAGCCCTCGCGCTGGCGGGAGGGGTCGGTCAGAACCGAAGAACAATTCAAGCATTGCATGTGCATAGGGTTCCTTTCTCACAGGTTCCGTACGGTGGGGTGTACCGATGGGGCCGTACACGGGCCTGTGCCGGATATCGCATCTATTATACCATTTTTCGGCATAGTTTGCAACCTGATTTGAGATTTTTCTTTGGATCTTCTGTTTTTTCTGATCACACGGCACAGGACAAGGACCCGAATCCGCCGCGGAGTGGATTCAGATCCTTGTAAGGATCTTTTTTCAACGGATCGGGCCGAGACGGAAGCCGCCCATTTTTTCAAAAAAAGCGCGTAAGTTTCGGTTAGGTTTACAAAATCGCTGTAAAATCATGTCGAAAAAATCAAAATTTGCCGGTCAAGGAGGACCCTACCATGAGAAAAGTGCAGATCATCACCGATTCCTGCGCCGACCTGAACCCGGAGCAGCTGCAAAAATACGGGATCGCCTTCGCGAAAATGTCCACGTCCTGCGACGGTGTGGAAAGCGTCGCTTCCCTCACCTGGACCGAGAGCGAGGCCCACGAGCACTACAACAAAATGAGAGACGGCAAGCGTATCCATACGGCCCAGGTCTCCTCCGCGGAATTCGGGCGGATCTTTGAAGAGTACCTGAAGCGGGATATGGACATCGTTTACATAGGCTGCTCGTCCAAGCAGTCGGGCTCGGTCAATACGGGCTACGTGACGGCCAAGCGGCTGATGGCCGAGTACGAGGGCAGTACCATTCTCTGTATCGACTCCCTCAACGCCAGCATGGGCGAGGGGATGCTGGCCATCGAGGCGGCCAAAATGGCGGCAGACGGCGCGACCGCTCCCGAGATCGAAGCGCGTATCCTGTCCATTCGCAAAAAAGTCAATCAGTACGTGACCGTCCACTCCCTGGACGCCCTCAAGCGGGCGGGCAGAGTCAAGGGTCCCGCGGCCTTCTTTGGCAATCTGATGGGGGTCAAGCCCATTATCATCGCCGACGCCAAGGGGGATCAGGCTGCGTACAGGAAGGTCAAGGGCAGACAAAAGTCCTTCGAGGAGATCGTTGCCCTTTTGAAGGCAAGCATGACCGAGCCCGAAAAGCAGGTGGTCTACCTGACCCACGCCGACTGCGCGAAGGAGGAGATCGACGGCTTGGTGGCTCTGATCAAGCGGGAGATTCCCTGCCTTGGCGTAGAGGTGGGACTCATCGGCCCCATCATCGGCGCCTCCATCGGCCCCGACGCGGTGGGCATCTGGGGCTTCGGACAAGAGGTAACCTTTCAAATTGGAGATTGACCTATGAAGACACTGGACGGAATTCTGTTCGCCAACATGATCAACGCGGGCGCGGCCAACCTGCAGGCTCACGCCAAGGAGATCAACGACTTAAACGTGTTTCCCATCCCCGACGGCGACACGGGGGACAATATGCTGATGACCATGATGGGCGGGGTTCTACACGGCAACGCCATCTCCGAGTCGCTGGACGAGACGTCCCGCCGCGTATCGGGCGGTATGCTTCTCTCGGCGCGGGGAAACTCGGGCGTGATCCTCTCCCAATTCTTCGAGGGCATCAAAAACGGCTTTGCGGGACTTCGGTCGGCCGGCACAGCCGAGATGGGCGAAGCCTTTCGCCAAGGTGTGAAGCAGGCCTACGGCTCGGTCATGACCCCCACCGAGGGCACCATACTGACCGTCATGCGGGAGGCGACGGAGTACGCCTGCGGCCAGAGTGCCGATACACCCGAGGCCTTTCTGAACGCCTTCCTTGATGAGGCACAAAGATCCCTGGCCGGAACCCCCGAGCTGCTTCCCGTGCTGAAGAAGGCGGGGGTGGTCGATTCGGGCGCGGCGGGACTGATCTACGTCATGGAGGGCATGATGAAGGCCGTCACGGGAGAGGACGTGTCGGAGCTGACCGCGCTTACGGAGCAAGGGCAAGAGCTTGATCTCGACGCCTTTGGCGAGGACAGCGTGCTGGAGTTCGGCTACTGCACCGAGCTGCTCGTCCGTTTGCAGAACGCCAAGACCGACATATCCACATTCGATGTAAACGTGATTACCGATTACCTCGGAACCATCGGCGATTCCGTCGTAGCGGTGCGTAACGGCAGCATCGTCAAGCTCCACGTACATACCGTGACCCCCCAAAAGGTGCTGGAGTTCTGCCAGCAGTACGGTGAATTCCTCAAGGTCAAGATCGAGAATATGTCCTTACAGCACAACAGTACCGTGACCGAAGAAAACGAAAAAGCTCCCGCCAAGGCGCGCAAGCCCTACGGAGTCGTGGCCGTCGCCTGCGGTGAAGGACTGAAGGACACCTTCCGTGAGCGCGGTGCCGACGTGATCGTGGACGGGGGCCAGAGCATGAACCCCTCCGCGGAGGATCTCATCGCCGCCTTTGATGAGGTGAACGCCGAGGTGATCTTCGTGTTCCCGAACAACGGGAATATCATTCTCACCGCGCGGCAGGCGGCGCGCTTGTATGAAGGATCCGACGTGCGGGTCATCGAAAGCACCACCATCGGCGCGGGCTACGCCGCTCTCACCATGCTCGATACAAGCTCGGGGGATACCGACGCCATTGAGGAGGAGCTGCGGATAGCCATGGAGGGCGTTGTGACGGCCGAGATCTCTCATTGCGTCCGTGACGCCGCCATGGACGGCAAGGAGATCCGCACGGGTGACTACATCGGCTTTGTCGGCAAGGAGCTTCTGGCCGTAAACGGGAGCCGATTCGTGACGGTCTGCGAGAGCATTGACGCGGTAGACCTTTCCCAATACGACTTCTGCATCCTGATCCGCGGCAGGGACGCCACCGAGGAGGAGGCGGAGCGCATCGAAGCCTACATCCACTCTCGCTACAGAGGGAAAGAGGTCTATACCATAAGCGGCGGTCAGGACGTGTATGACTACATCCTGATCATAGAATAACGGGAGGTGCCTATGAAGGTATTCCTTTTCATAGCCGCGGCGGTCTGCGGTTACCTTGTCGCCGGCATGAACCCGGCCATCGCTCTGTCAAAGGCCATCTACAAGCAGGATATCCGTGAATGCGGCAGCGGCAATCCCGGCTTTACCAACTTCAAGCGTACCTTCGGTCATAAATGGGCGTGGTGGGTCCTGATCCTCGATCTCTCCAAGGCCGCGGTTGCCGTGGGGCTTTTCGCCTGGCTTTTGTCCTTGCGAGGCGTGGATTTTCAGCTTGCGGCGGCCTATACGGGCATATTCTGTATGCTGGGTCACGCCTTCCCCATCAAATACGGATTCAAGGGCGGGAAGGGCTTTCTCGTCTGCCTCTCCACCGTGTACGTCATTGATTGGCGTGTGGGACTGATCGCGACGGGGATCATGGTGGCTCTGCTTTTGACCACGAAATATATGTCGCTGTCCACTACAGTGGCGATGCTCCTTTGCCCGATCCTGCTGATCCCCTTCGGCGCGTCGGTTCCCGTCATTCTGATGGCCGCCGCCTGCGCCCTGTTCATGGCGGTCAGGCACAAGGAAAACTTCAAGCGTCTCGTAAAGGGAACCGAGTCCAGATTCTCTCTCAAGGGAAAAAAGAAGAACGGCTGACCTCGGGCGAGGGGGGTGCGACGGCACCCTGTGTACTTTTTTACTTTTTCAAAAAGAAGTTTTAACATTTCATTCTTACAAGAACCGACAAAAAATGCTATAATTGCGGTAACGATACAGCCAATAGGAGAAACCATTTTGAAGGAATACAGAGCAGGTATCGACATCGGCTCCACAACGGTCAAGCTCGTGGTGCTGGATGCCGAGGATACCATTCTATACGGACAGTACAGACGCCATATGGCGAAGACCCAGGAGACCCTCGCCTCTCTTTTGGGTGAGGCGATCCAAAGCCTCGGCGACTGCGCGCTGAAGGTGAAGATCACGGGCTCGGGCTCGATCAATCTCGGCAAAGCCCTTGGAATCCCATTCGTCCAGGAGGTGGTAGCGGTGGCGACGGCACTCAAAAAGGCCGCGCCGCAAACCGACGTTGCCATTGAGCTGGGCGGTGAGGACGCGAAGATCATCTACTTCACGGGCGGTCTTGAGGAGCGCATGAACGGTGTTTGCGCGGGCGGTACGGGCTCGTTCATCGACCAGATGGCGGCCCTTTTGCAGACCGATGCCGCGGGGCTGAACAAGGCCGCCGGGCATTACAAGGATATTTATCCCATCGCCGCCCGTTGCGGTGTGTTTGCCAAGACCGATATTCAGCCGCTCATCAACGAGGGTGCGACCACCGAGGACCTGGCCGCCTCCATCTTTCAGGCGGTGGTCAACCAGACCATCTCGGGACTTGCCTGCGGGAAGCCCATTCGCGGAAACGTGGCGTTTCTGGGCGGTCCGCTTCACTTTATGCCCGAGCTGAAAAAGGCGTTCATCCGCACCCTGAAGCTGACCGAGGAAACCACCGTCGATCCCGAGAACTCCCATTTGTTCGCGGCGATGGGCGCGGCCCTGGAGGCAGAGGGTGAGCCTGCTGTTTCCGCAAACGAGCTTATGGGGCGGCTTTCCGAGGGTGTGAAGGTCACCTATGAAATGCCCCGCCTGGAGCCGTTGTTTGCCACAAACGAGGAATACGCTGCCTTCAAGGCCCGACACGAGACGGCGGTACTGCCCAAGGGCGATCTGTCTACATACAACGGGGATGCCTTCCTCGGTATCGACGCGGGCTCTACCACCACCAAAATGGTGCTCATCGGCGCGGAGGGTCAGCTACTGTTTTCCTTTTACGCCAATAACAAGGGCGATCCCATCAAGACCGCCAAGGAAGCCATCGGCCGGCTGAAGGAGCAGATGCACGAGGGGATCCGCATCGTCCGCTCCTGCTCCACAGGCTACGGCGAGGCACTTCTCAAATCCGCCTTTTCCCTGGACGAGGGCGAGGTGGAGACCATTGCCCACACAACGGCGGCCTCCTTCTTTGACAAGGACGTGGACTGCGTGCTGGACATCGGCGGTCAGGACATGAAGTGCATCAAGCTCAAGGGCGGTGCGGTGGATACCATATTGCTCAATGAGGCCTGCTCCTCGGGATGCGGCTCCTTCATTGAAAACTTCGCCAATTCCCTTGGCTTTACCGCCGAGGACTTTGCAAAGGAAGCCCTGTTCGCCAAGGCTCCCGTCGATCTCGGCACCCGTTGCACCGTTTTCATGAACTCCAACGTCAAGCAGGCGCAGAAGGAGGGCGCGACGGTTTCGGATATTTCGGCAGGCCTGGCATACTCGGTGATCAAGAACGCGCTGTATAAGGTCATCAAGCTGGCGGACGCCAAGGATCTCGGACGGCACATCGTGGTACAGGGCGGCACCTTCCATAACGAGGCGGTGCTCCGTGCCTTTGAAAAGATTGCGGGAGTGGACGCCACCTGCCCCGACATCGCGGGACTGATGGGTGCCTTCGGCGCGGCTCTGATCGCCAAGGGGAATTACCGCGGTCAGCCCACCGGGATGCTCTCCCTGGATGAGATCGCCGCCCTTACCTATACGGCCACCAGCCGACGCTGCGGCGGATGCTCCAACAACTGTATGCTGACCGTCAACCGTTTCTCCAACGGACAGAGCCACATCACGGGCAACCGCTGTGAAAAGGGCATCGGCAACGCGGTGGGAAGAAAGAAAGCACCGAATATGATGGAATACAAGCGCCGACGGATCTTCGGCTACGAGCCCCTGGCCGAAGGGGACGCGCCCCGCGGTGTCATCGGCATTCCCAGAGTGCTGAATCTGTACGAGAACTATCCCTTCTGGGCGACTTTCTTCCGTGAGCTGGGCTTCCGTGCCGTGCTCTCTCCCTGGTCGAGCCGAAGGATCTACGAGCTGGGCATGGAGTCCATCCCGTCCGAGTCGGAGTGCTACCCCGCCAAGCTGTCCCACGGTCACGTGGAATGGCTGATCTCGCAGGGCATCAAAACCATCTTCCACCCCTGCGTTTACTACGAGCACAAGGAGATCGCCACGGCGCAGAACCAATACAACTGCCCCATCGTCGTCTCCTACGCCGAAAACATAAAGAACAACGTGGAAGCCATTACGAGGGGTGACGTTCGCCTCGTCCGTCCCTTCATGGCCTTCACCACCGAAAAGATCGCCGCCGACCGTTTGGTGACCATTTGCCGCGAGGAGTGGAGCATCCCTGAAAAGGAGGTGC
Organism: Clostridia bacterium; assembly: GCA_017483125.1. Taxonomy (GTDB): domain Bacteria; phylum Bacillota; class Clostridia; order Oscillospirales; family CAG-272; genus CAMEON01. The sequence goes on along the minus strand of JAFULU010000205.1, from coordinate 4,316 downwards.
GCAGTGCCGTCTCGGTTGCATGGAAGGAGCAACGAAAAGCCAAGGATGATATCCGCGCGGAGGGTGCCCGTTTACTGGCCGAAATGGAGAAAAACGGCGCAAGCGGCATGGTTCTCGCGGGCCGCCCGTACCATATTGACCCCGAGATCAACCACGGTATTCCCGAGCTGATCGCCTCCTACGGCTTCACCGTGTTTACCGAGGACAGCCTGCCCGTTGACCGCTCCCCCGAGAGGCCCCTGCGGGTGCTGGACCAATGGGTATACCATTCGAGGCTGTATGCCGCCGCGGAATTCGTGCGGAGCCGTAATGATCTGGAGCTGATCCAGCTCAACTCCTTCGGCTGCGGTCTGGACGCGGTGACCACCGACCAGGTGAACGAGATCCTGGAGGGCAGTAACAAGCTCTATACGGTGCTGAAGATCGACGAGGTGAACAATCTGGGCGCGGTGCGCATCCGTATCCGCAGTCTGATCTCGGCCATGGAGATGCGCCGTAAGCAGGATATCAAGGCCGATCCCAAGCCGACCGCTTACCGCCGTACCGAATACACCCAAAGGATGAAGGACGAGAACTATACCATTCTCGCCCCCCAGATGCTGCCGATCCACTTTGACATTCTCGAGCCTGTGTTCCGCAAGCACGGATACAATCTGGAGATCCTGAAAAACGACAACCGCAAGGCCATTGACACGGGGCTGAAATACGTGAACAACGACGCCTGCTTCCCGTCCATCACGGTTGTGGGTCAGTTCATGGAGGCCGTCACCTCGGGGCGGTACGACACTGACAGGCTGGCCATCCTCATGACCCAAACGGGCGGCTGCTGCCGAGCATCCAATTACATCGGCTTCATCCGACGCGCGTTGGATAAGGCAGGATACTCACATATTCCCGTGATCTCGCTCAGCATGGGCGGGCTTGAAAAGAACCAAGGCTTCAAGCCGACGGTTGCATTAGTCAAGGAGGCCGTGTATGCCGTCCTGTACGGAGATCTCATCATGCGTTGCCTGTACCGTGTCAGGCCCTACGAGCTGACCGAAGGCTCCGCAAACGAGCTGAGGGATACCCTGATCCGGCGTTGTATTTCGTCCTTGACCGACAAAAAGAACAAAACAAGCTTCCGCGGGATGTGCGATACCATCGTGCAGAGCTTTGATACCCTGCCCATCAACGAGGAGGTGGTAAAGCCACGCGTCGGTGTGGTCGGTGAAATTCTTGTCAAGTATATGCCCCTGGCCAACAATTACCTTGTAGACCTCCTGGAGCGGGAGGGGGCTGAGGCGGTGGTTCCCGATCTGATCGACTTTATCAATTACTGTATGCTCAACGCCCGCTACAAGCGGAAATACTACGGGAAATCAAAGGGCCTTGTTGTTGCCTCCGACGCGGTCCTGACGGTCATCAAAAAGCTGCGGGGTCCTGCCATTGACGCGCTGAAAAAGAGCAAGCGGTTTGACGTTCCCGCCCCCATTGAGGAAATTGCCGACATGACAAAGCCCATTCTATCCCTTGGCAATCAGTACGGCGAGGGTTGGTTCCTCACGGGTGAGATGGTGGAGCTGATCACCCACGGCACACCGAACATCGTATGCATTCAGCCCTTCGCGTGTCTGCCCAATCACGTGGTGGGCAAGGGCGTGATCAAAAAGCTCCGAGAGACCTATCCCGAGGCAAATATCGTTGCCGTGGACTACGACCCCGGAGCCAGCGAGGTGAATCAATTGAACAGAATCAAGCTGATGCTGTCCGCCGCGAAGGAGCGGGGACAGGGATCGTAGCCATGAGGAGGAGCCCCAAAGGGAGCGCCTTTGGGGTATGAGGTGTTTTTTCGGACAAGAAACAAGTCGGCGCGCGGCCCGTATGAGCCGCGCGCCTTTTTGGTTCCGTCGGTTTTCTTTCCGCGCTTGATTCTATTGACTTCAGTCTTTTTTCAACGATCCCGTATCCGCCAATACCGCGAGCGGCCGATTGTTGTGAGCCCTGTCCTTCCCTGCCATGCTTTTCGTACCGAACGTCCGAGCGTCCTCGGTCACGTGTCACGGGAGGTCAGGGGTGTCACCGTCCTCGGGAGGCGGGGTGGGGATGCCGCCCGTCAGGGCGCAGGGGATCCGATCAAAGGCATCCAGCTCGGCAAAGCCGATGTCATCCGCTGTTTTCTCAATGCGGAGGGTGTGAGTACCCTTGGTAAGAGTGAGGTGGATATCGGCGTAGATGTCCTCGCTGAAATTGCCCCAGCCCAAGGTCTTTCCGTTCTCATTGTAGCGCAGGACGCCCCGCTTGACCCCATCCACGTAGACGGTGTGGGTGGCCAGACCCATGGGGGCGGCGTAGTAGAAGCGGAGGGTATAGTCTCCGTCCTCGCCGATGACCAGCGCGTCGAAGGTCAGGGAGGAGCCCACGTCGTCAATGCCTGCCACATGGGTGCCCGGGGAGTAGGCCGAGCCCGTCAGCTTGGCCTTTTCGGCCTCATAGCGGGTGATCCCGTTGTCGTGGATCTCCACGGACAAGGAAACGGTCAGATCCGCGGGGATGGCCGAGCCGTCCTCGGCGGTAAAGCAGATGCGGTTATGGCGGTCGGTGTCCAACAGCTCGGTGTCCAGCGTGACGGTGCCCGCACCCTTGGTCAGGGTGACCGTACCCGCCTCCTTGCGGTTGATCTCTGCCTTGAGGGTCAGATCGGCGGGGGAATCATAGGCCAGGTTTACCGTGTAGGACAATTGCGCGGTGCCTGCCGCCTCGCCCTGCGCCTCCAGAGGGACGATCACCGAGGGGAACAGCAGAGTGCTTTCATCGGGCCGCTCGGACTTGGGAGCTTGGGCCTCTCCCGTCCAGGGCATCAGGGTGATGCGGAGGCGGGTGTGGGCGTAGGGCACCAGCCGCACCGTAACCGTCTCTTCCTCCAGACGGTCGGCGGCCACGGGGGAAACGGGGGTATCTCTCGCAATATTCAGGGCGGTGTTCAGCGTCCAGTCCTTGACGGCTCTGGCCTTGGCCTCCAGCACCAGGGGAACGTCCGAGAGCTGATACCGCATCTCGTCGGTGATGGGGTTGCGGATGACCGTAAAGTTGGAGGCTACGTCCTCGAAGTTAAAGTTCTCCAGGGCGTAGTTCCAGTCGGTGGTCGGGGTGACGTCGTAGGAGGGGTATTTCCGATTGACGCGCCAATTGAGGGGATCGTAGGCGATCTTCTTCCACTTCTCTCCGATCTCCAGGGCGAACAGGACGGCGCCGCGGCGGATGCTGACGCTGTTGTTGTCGGTGATGGTGGCGGTGATCTCTGCGGGGAAGGTCAGGGTGATGACGTCTCCGTCCTCCCAGGCGGCAGACAGCGCGGCGTACTCACCCGCAATCAGCTCTGTCTCCACGGCGTGGCCGTTGACCGTGACAGAGGGAGAGGTGCACCATTCGGGCACGCGGATGTAGATCGGGTAAGTATCGGTCTTGTCGGCGGAGAGGGTCAGGGTGACCGTATCCTCGTAGGGGTAGTTGGTGGTCTGGGTAACCGTCAGATTGGTGCCGCTTCCCACCGTGGCGGTAACGGTATTGGGGCCGTAGGCACCCACGGCCAGACCGCCGTCCGAGGTGGCCATCCACATGGAGGCGATGAAGAGGGGCCAGCCCATCTGGTAGTTGTGGACACAGCAGGGGTAGCCGCCGGGGAGGCCGTAGACCGAGCGGTCACCGCCGTCGCTGGTAAAGCCGTGGACACCCAGATTGGCCATGACCTGATTCTGCATGGTGAAGTAGACCTGACCCTTCCCGTCGGGAAGAAGCTGCTGGGGCAGGGCGTTGTAGGTGATGAGCTCCAGATGGTCGGCAATCGTGGCGTCCCGTAGGAGGTACAGAGCGATTTCGTCGCAGAGCATCCGCTCCACCACGGCGCAGGTCTCGTTGCCGTACACGCCGTCAATGCCGCGGCTCATTTCGTCGCCATTGGACATTCCGTCCTGCCGTCCCGAGGCCATATAGATGTTCTCGATGCCCTCATAGTAGACGTCCAGATAATGCTCGTCTCCCGTGACGGCGTACATGACGGGGAAGAGCTTGAAGCTCTGCTGGGCGTTGACGATGTGGTAGGTACCCAGCCATGCCTCCTCGTCGTAGGCCGTTTCCCAGTCGAAGGTCTGCTGATAAAGCTCCTCGCAGAGGTCAAGCAGGGATTCGTCCCCCGTCTTCTCATAGAGCCACAGCACCGCGAAGATGTTGTCTCCGCCGCGGACTCTGGCCCAGGAGGTCAGCTTTTTGGTCTTCAGCGCCTCGGCCTCCCACGCGAAGTAGTTTTGCAGGAAGGGGATCACCCGCTCGTCTCCCGT
>JAFULU010000204.1 GCA_017483125.1 Clostridia bacterium | reverse complement strand
TTTGGGTTTATCGCTCCGCGCTAAACCCAAGTGAAATGCGCTTGCGCGCGTGAAATATGCGCTGAAGCGCATGTGAAATACTCGCAAGCGAGTGTGAAATTTGCCCTTCGGGCAAGTTGAGGTGCAGAACCTTCGGTTCTGCCCATTATATTTTATGTAATATTTAATAGAAACCCGTAGGGTTTCTTTCCGCAACTCGCCCAACGGGCGAATTTCACACGCGCGACGCGCGTATTTCACGCCGAAGGCATTTCACACGCCGTAAGGCGTATTTCACTATTGCAGTTTATCGGAACGATAAACTGCAATTTCAAACCATCTTCTCAAAATCAAACACCCCATCAAACTCCTCCGCCGTCAGATACCCCAGCCGCACACAGGCCTCCTTCAGGGTGATCCCCTCGCTATGGGCCAGCTTAGCCACTCTGGCGGCGTTCTCGTAGCCAATGTGGGGATTCAGAGCCGTCACCGTCATGAGGGAGCGGTGGAGATTCTCGGCCATTTTTTCGCGGTTGGCGGTAAGACCCGACAGACAGCGGGTATTGAAGGAATCCATGGCGTCGGTCAGAAGCTCTACCGACTGTAAAAAGTTGTGGATCAAGACGGGCATGAAGACGTTGAGCTGGAAATTGCCCTGAGACGCCGCCATGCCCACCGCCACGTCGTTGGCCATGACCTGCACCGCCACCATGGTGACGGCCTCGCATTGGGTGGGGTTGACCTTCCCGGGCATGATGGAGGACCCGGGCTCGTTCTCGGGGATGAAGACCTCACCCAGCCCGCACCGAGGGCCCGAGGCCAGCCACCGCACGTCGTTGGCGATCTTCATGAGGTTGGCCGCCAGAGCCTTCAGGGCCCCGTGGGCGAAGACCAGCTCGTCCTTGGAGGTGAGGGCGTGGAACTTGTTCTCGTCGGCGTAGAAGGTCTCCCCCGTCAGCCCCGACAAAATCCCCGCCACGGTGACGTCAAAGCCACGGGGGGCGTTGATGCCCGTCCCCACAGCAGTCCCGCCGATGGCCAGAGAGCGCAATCCGTTTGCGGCGGCCTCCAGCTGGCCTCGGTTCACCGTCAGCATCCCCCGCCAGCCCGAGATCTCTTGGGAAAAGCGGATGGGGGTGGCGTCCTGCAGATGGGTGCGGCCGCTCTTGATGATGCCCTGATTCTCGGCTTCCAGCCGCTCCATGGTGTCGATGAACCGCCCCAGGGCGGGGATCAGCTCGCGGCGGATGGACAGCACCCCCGCGATGTGCATGGCGGTGGGGAAGGTGTCGTTGGAGGACTGGGACATATTCACGTGGTCATTCGGGTGACACAGCCTGTCCGCCTTCTCGATCTCCTCGGCAGAGTCCAGCCCCGCCGCGATGACGTTGGCGCGGTTGGCCATCACCTCGTTGGCGTTCATGTTGGTCTGGGTGCCGCTCCCCGTCTGCCACACGGCGAGAGGGAAGTGACTGTCCAGCTTGCCCGCGATCACCTCGTCGCAGGCGCGGCAAATGGCCGAGGCGCGCTCGGCGGTCATGCGGGCGGGACAAAGGGTGGCGTTGGCCTGGGCGGCGGCCTTTTTCAGGTAGCCGAAGGCGCGGACAATGGCCACGGGCATCTTTTCCTCGCCGATGGGGAAGTTCTCCAGGCTCCGCTGGGTCTGGGCGCCCCAGTAGCGGTCGGAGGGGACCAGGACGGAGCCCATGGAGTCGTGTTCGGTGCGGTAGTTCATATGTAGATCCTTCTTTGCGGTTATATTGCGACGTGTTCAGGAGGCCGTATCCTCACTGTCGCGGCGGAGGGGATGGCCCCAAGGGTCAAAGTTCTTTTTGAGGGCTCTTTCGGTGGCGATGACCGAGCCGATGATGACCGTGATCGGGAGCACGAGCAACGCTGCGCCTACCCAGCCGACGGTATCTGTATCCTGACCAATCACGCAGAACATGGCAATCAGAACGGTAGGAAGCAGGACAAGCCCACTATATAGCCAGATCCTCCCGCAGTAGGCATGGGCAAAGACCCATGTTTTTTTGCTGAGCATGGAGCGGCGAGTACGGTATCCGACAAACATATTGATGTCGCGCGGGGAGGTTTTGCGAAAAATGGCGCCTATGACTGTCAGGGTGGTGGGCAACAGAAGTGCAATTACAAGCATATAGAACCAAAATCCCATGTCCATGCATTCCTTTCTTTGTTATTAAGCTGACTGGGAGAGGGTGGAACTCAATTTGAATAACCTTAGCCCCACAGCACGGTTTTTTCCGCGCTATGAACGCATGGTTTATCTTACCTGCCCATCCCCATCCACCAGATACTTATCCGTCGTCAGCGCGTAAAGCCCCATAGGCCCTCTCGCATGAAGTTTTTGAGTAGAAATGCCAATCTCCGCGCCAAATCCGAACTCCCCGCCGTCGGTGAAGCGGGTGGAGGCGTTGACGTACACCGCGGCGGCGTCGATCTCGTTACGGAAGCGGTTGGCGGCGGCCATGCTCTCGGTGATGATGGCCTCGCTGTGGCCCGTGGTGTAGCGGGTGATGTGGGTAATGGCCTCGTCGATGGAATCCACCACGCGCACCGCCAGAATGTAGTCGTTGTACTCGGTGTCCCAGTCCTCCTCGGAGGCGGGAACGGCACCGGGCAGGATGGCGCGGGTAGCCTCGTCACCGCGGAACTCCACCTTGTAGTCCGCCATAGCCTCGGCCATGCGGGGCAGGAACTCGTCCGCCACCGCCTTATGTACCAGCAGGGTCTCAATGGCGTTGCACACCGAAGGACGGGAGCATTTGGCATTCACCGCCACCTTGACAGCCTTGTCCAAATCGGCGGCCTCGTCCACGTACAGGTGGCAGTTCCCCGCCCCCGTCTCGATCACGGGTACCCGAGCGTTCTCCACCACCGAGCGGATCAAGCCCTTGCCTCCACGGGGGATCAGCACGTCCACCAAGCCCCGCATATTCATGAGAGCCGTAGCCCCCGCGCGGTCGGTCATGGTGATGAGTCCGATAAGGTCGGGAGAGAAGCCGTGAGCCGCCAGAGCCTTGCGCATGGACTCCACCAGAGCCATGGAGGAGCGGATGGCCTCCTTGCCTCCCCGCAGGACCACGGCGTTGCCCGTCTTCAGGCACAGAGCGGCGGCGTCCACCGTCACGTTGGGGCGGGCCTCGTAGATCATGGCCACACAGCCCATGGGCGCGCGGACATGGCGGATCACCAGACCGTTGGGGCGGATGGTCTGCTCGCCCGACCCAATGGGATCGGGGAGGGCCGCCACCTCGCGGAGCGCGGCGCAGATGCCCGAGAGCCGCTTTTCGTCCAGCTTCAGACGGTCCAGCATGGTCTTGGGGACTCCGTTCTCGGCGGCGGCGGAAAGATCCTCGGCGTTGGCGGCCAGGATGGCTTTACTGTCGGCGGTCAGCTGATCCGCCATAGCGCAAAGCAGGGCGTTCTTCTTGGCGGTGGAAGTGGAGCCGAAGCCGCGGGATGCCTCCTTGGCGGCGCGGCAGACGGACTCGATGTGGGCTTGAATATCTTGCATGGTTTTGTACCTCTTTTGCGTTATGTGATGTATGCTGCTTGTAGGGACCGGCGTCCTCGACGGTCCGCAGGATCGTTGCTTGGGGGAGAAGGATTTATGCTTCCTTCACCAGTACCTCGGTGATCTCGCAAATGTAGAACCGATGGTAATCCTTGGCGGCGTAGTGCTTCAGCATCTCGGGATCAATAAAAGCGTTCTCCTTCAGATCGTCGGCGTACAGCTTGCGGCAGACCAGAACCAGATTGGCCTCGGCGGGGTAGGGAACACCCTCGGCGGTCTTACCCACCGTCAGCCCCGCGGCGGCGAACTTGTCCCCGTCTCTCCCCGACCTGGTGCCGCAGTAGCGCAGAGCCTCTCGGTACTCCCCCTTGGGGAAGAAGGACAGCGTCAGGGTATCGCTGTCCTCCACGATGCCGTAGGTGTACCGCTGGGGACGGATGAAGCAGACCGCCACGGGCTTGTTCCACAGGATCCCCGCACAGCCCCAGGAGGCGGTCATGGTGTTGACCTCACCTTGGGTGCTTTGGGCGGTGATGAGCATCCAGTCCTCCCCGATGCGGGAGAAGAAGTTATCAGACAGCGCGGCGGGCGCGACCGAGCGGTAGGCAGACATGGGAATACCTCCTTGGGGATAAAAATAATATACCTTATTATTATAGCACATTATGGGCCGAGATGCAACGGGGAAGGACGAAAAAGACCCGAAAAATTTCTCAAACTTTTTTTCAAAAACCTATTGACAAACCGAAACCGATATGCTATAATATGCACCGTCGCCAAGATGACTGCCAAGCATCGGGAGGACGTCAAAAAGAATTTGAAAAATTTTGAAAAAACTTTTCAAAAACCTATTGACAAATTCAAAGCGATGTGATATAATAAGCAAGTCGTCAGGAACGCGACACACTCGGGAGCATAGCTCAGCTGGGAGAGCATCTGCCTTACAAGCAGAGGGTCACAGGTTCGAGCCCTGTTGTTCCCACCATTCCTTACGGCCCGGTAGTTCAGTTGGTTAGAACGCTAGCCTGTCACGCTAGAGGTCAGGGGTTCGAGTCCCCTTCGGGTCGCCACTTCTTGAAAAAGAAGGTCAGTCGTGGCGTTTGCCTCTGTAGCTCAGTTGGTAGAGCATGTGACTGAAAATCACAGTGTCGTTGGTTCAATTCCGACCGGAGGCACCATTTTGAAGGGGTCGGGTAATCATTCGGCAACTTCTATGCGGATTTAGCTCATTTGGTAGAGCGTCGCCTTGCCAAGGCGAAGGTGGCGGGTTCGAGCCCCGTAATCCGCTCCAGAACAATGCGGGTGCGATTCATTCGCATCCGCATTTGTTAACTTAATAAGGCGCCATGGCCAAGCGGTAAGGCACGGGTCTGCAAAACCCTTATCCCCGGTCCGATTCCGGGTGGCGCCTCCAAAAAATTAAGCAACCCAATCGGGTTGCTTAATTTTTTATCCAAGCCGACGAAGGAGGCTTGGTATGTAATCAATGCGCTCGCGCGTTGTATGTAATTGCGACGGAGTCGCGTATGGCATCACGCGCAAGCGTGCATGTTTCGTCGGCTTGATAACTACAACACTTCGTGTTGATTCCATACAGCCCTATGGGCTGAGGACATACCGCCTGCGGCGGATTTCATCCACGGCTACGCCGTGATTTGGATGCGAAGGACGTGAAAGGAGAACGAAATGGCAAAAAATCTCTTACTTGAATATTCAGAAGAACTTGCCACAAAGTGCGAGTTGCTCTGCAAATCCATAAACGGCAATTCCAACACCATTTTTCAGCTTCGCAAATCCTCGTCAAGCGTGTTCGCAAACATCACCGAGGCGCAGTATCCGCAAAGCCTTGCCGATATGCTTTCAAAATTCAAGATTGCAAGAAAAGAGTGCGCCGAAACAGAAAGCTGGCTCAAATTGCTCTTTAACACAAAAGTGATCGACGAAGCAACTTTCAAAACCTATCGCAACCTCTGCGGCAGAATACAAAGAATGCTCACCTCGTCGTGTATTACGATTGAAAAGAAAATTGATAACAAATAATTTTCAAATAGCCGTTTTTCTCACTTTTTTTGAAATTCGGATTTTAGTGAAAATAAAAAGATGCCAAACGGCTTTTTCGAGCAAGGGAGTAGAAGTGAACCTTTCCCGGTGCTTTTTCGACGAGCTTATACTTGACGAATAATAAATATTATGGTATAATTAGCCGAATATTTCACTTTACAAATGCCCCCAATTATGAT
>JAFULU010000203.1 GCA_017483125.1 Clostridia bacterium | reverse complement strand
GACCGGCGTCCCCGACGGTCCGCTAAACCGTCCGTAGAATCAACCGTTTGTAGGGACCGGCGTCCCCGACGGTCCGCTAAACCGTCCGTAGAATCAACCGTTTGTAGGGACCGGCGTCCCCGACGGTCCGCTAAACCGTCCGTAGAATCAACCGTTCAGCTCGTCCTGCAGAGCCTTATCCTTCGCCAGCACGGCGGCGGCGTCCTTGGCCTTCTTCTCGTCCAGCTTGGCGGCCAGAGCGGCATCCTCGATGCCCAGCATCTGGATCGCCAGGAGAGCAGCGTTGGCGGCTCCGTTGATGGCCACGGTGGCCACGGGAACACCCGTGGGCATCTGGACGGTGGAGAGCAGAGCGTCCATGCCGTCGTGATTGGTGGACTTACTGGGGATACCGATAACGGGAAGGCTGGTGCGGGCGGCGATGGCGCCTGCCAGATGGGCGGCCATGCCCGCGGCACAAATAAGGACACCGAAACCGTCCTCTCTGGCTCTCGCGGCAAACACGCCCGCCTCGTCGGGGGTGCGGTGCGCCGAATAGATGTGTACCTCGAAGGGTACGCCAAAGGCGGTCAGGGTGTCCATAGCCTTGCGGACGATGGGGAGATCGCTGTCACTTCCCATGATGATTCCGACTTTTTTCATGAACGAGTTACCTCCAAAATAGTATGTAAAAACAAGAGGGCACACTTATGCTCACGACGAGATAAGTGTGCCCAGACGGTCGGCAAATATGGGGGATCGGGCGGGGGCCCAACGCTCCCTTGCAGATTTCTGTTCCACTGTGGTATATATCCACATTTCTCCGTCAGTCGCAGAAATCAAATTCCTTGATTAGTATACCACAAAACCAAGGTTTTGTCAAGGGATGACGGAAGATTGTAACGGATTCACAGATGTAAAAAATCATCGAAAAATGCGGGGAATTCTTGTGGGGTTCTACAAATTTTTCCCATTAAGGCTGAATCAGCTCACAGCCGCCCCACTCCACCACGGTAAAGCCCACCCGCTCGAAGGGGGTAAAGCTCTGCGCCTCCAGCTCCACGGCCTCGTCCGAGGGATACCAGGCCATGAACACGCGGAGGAGAGAATCGGGGTTCGGCTGAATACCCAGCACCGCGCCCTCGGTGTAGGCCTCGGTCTGGAAGGAGATCACGTTGTAGGGATTCCCCTCCATGCGGGGGAGCCAGTAGATGATGAACTCGTTGGCCTCGCGAGAGGTCAGACCCTGCTCGGCCAGCGCCCACTCCAGGAAGGCGGCGGTGTCGGAGCCTTTGACGCAGAATCCCTTGGAAAAGTCATAGTCACCATCCCGCTTCCCTTCCCAGTAGAGGCAGTAGTATTCTTTTCCGTCGGGGAAGATCAGGGTGCCGTCGGGGTAAGCGGTAAAGCCGCTCCAGCCTTCCCCGTAGGTGGGGTAGGTGCAGGTGAGGTCGCCGCTGTAGTCCAGCTTGACCGAGACCTCGGTGGGTTCGGCTGGGTAAAGGTAGATCACGGGCTTTTTGTCCGCAAGCTCATCGCCTGCCGGATCATCCTGACAGGAGGGATCACAGGCGCACAAAGTGGCGGCTCCGCCAAGCAAAACAAGGGACAGCAGGATAGACAGCATTCGTTTCATGCTCATATCTCCTTTCCGAAAAACGGTCTACGGTCAAGGCATAGCCAACTCACAGCCGCCCCACTCCACCACGGCAAAGCCCACCCGCTCGAAGGGGGTGAAGCTCTGCGCCTCCATCTCCACGGCCTCCTCCGAGGGATACCAGGCCATGAACACGCGGAGGAGGGAGTCGGGGTTGGGGTCGATCTCCAGCACCGCGCCCTCGGTGTAGGCCTCGGTCTGGAAGGAGATGACGTTGTAAGGGTTCCCCTCCATGCGGGGGAGCCAGTAGATGATGAACTCGTTGGCCTCACGAGGGGTCAGGCCCTGCTCGGAAAGCGCCCACTCCAGGAAGGCGGCGGTGTCAGAGCCTTTGACACAGAAGCCGCGGGTGAAGTCGCAATCCATGTTCTGGATGCCCTCCCAGTAGAGGCAGTAGTACCGCTTGCCGTCGGGGAAGACCAGGGTGCCGTCGGGGTGGGCGGTGAAGCTGTCCCAGCCCTTATCGTAGGAGGGGTAGGTGCAGGTCAGCTTACCGTCCAGAGTCAGCTTGACAGAGACCTCGGTGGGCGTTTCGGGGTATAGGTAGATCACGGGCTTCTCGGGGACGGCGATGGGGGCGTAGTCAATGGTGATGGCCTCGTACACGGGATGGCCGTCGAAGGAATCCATCATGAGGGACGCGTCATAGGTGAACACCACCTCGTCTCCCACACAGTAGTCGGAGGGGTTCTTCACAAGCAGATGCATGGTCTTCCGTCCGTCGCCCGTGTACACCTGCACCGCGATGACGCCCTCCATAGGCTCCACGGCCTCGTACTCCACCACCACGCCCCACATCTCGCGGACGTCGGGCGCAGGCTCGGTGGCGATATTGGTCTCGGTCTCGTCGGGATAGCTCGTAGTGGTCTCAATGGGGATCCCGATGGCGATATCGGTGTTGACCATCGTGACCTCAAGGGTCATGCCGTCCAGATCGGACTGTCCTTCCTCAAAGGGATCCTCTAAAAGCCAGCAGCTGGTGAGGGTGGCCAGCAGAGTCAGGGCCAGCATGACGGTCAGAAAGCGGATGTGTCTTTTCATGATCTCGGTCTCCTTTCGTTACTCGGGCTTGCAGATGCGCTCGGTGAAGAACTTATGCTCGTGGTCCCCGAAGGCCTTGTCCACGATGACCTCGCAGGTCAGGCAGAGGTAGCCCTCGTCGTCGACGGTGAAGTAGTACCCCGAATGCTTGTCGCCGTAGCGGGCGATCTGTCGGTCCAGGACCGCCTCAGCGGCGGCGATCCTCTCGGGGGTGGCACCCTTTAGGTATTGGCGGTAGTTATGATGCCCGCCGCTGATACTCGTTACCGTACGATTGGCGTTGATGGTTACGCCGTAGCTCTCCCACGTGCGGTAGCTACCAATATACAGATCAAAGTCTACGTAGATATTGGTATTCCCGTTGGCACCATAGCTCACGTCCACATGAAAACATTCCCGATCAGGCAGATCACTCCGTTCGCTCCACAGAGCCTCGGCGGCCAGCTCCACCAGAGCCTCCTCCTCGGGAGTCAGGGGGGCTTCGGTCTCGGGACTTGTTTTTTCGGGGTCGATCAGAATACTGCTGTCGGTCTCGGTCTCCTCGGGAAAGGGTTGATCCAACAGCTCACAGCCCGCAAGGGGCAGAGCGGCCGCAAGGAGCAGAACCAACGCCCAAAGTGCGGTCTTTTTCATGCTTTTCGTCTCCTTTCAAAGGGGGTCTTCACCTATACAGACGGCATTTTTGCGAGGAAGGACACCGAAACCGAGAAAAAATTTCAAATTTCTCCCTCCCACACGCCGTCAAAGACGAATTCCGCCCCGCCGAGCATGTATGTCGTTCCGCCTTCGGTGTAGATAACCGTCAGAGCCCCGCCGTCCAGCAGGACGGTGATCGGGGTATCGGGCGGACAGATGCCGCGGGACACAGCGGCGGCCACGGAAGCGCAAGCCCCCGTCCCGCAGGCAAGGGTGACACCGCTCCCCCGCTCAAAGACCCGCATACGGAGGGTATTTTCGTCCATGCGCTCCACGAATTCCACGTTCACGCCGCCCTCCACGGCGGAGGACAGCCATGCGCCTTCGGTCACCATATCCACGGCGGTGAGATCCTCCGTAAAGCAGACCCAATGGGGATTCCCCACCGACACGGGGATCATTTGGTAGCGCTTCCCCGCCGTCTCCACCGCGATCTCATCCGAGACCTCGGCCACGCCCATGTCCACAGAGACCGCATCCACTCTGCCGTCCCGCACGGACAGAGACAGCTCCTTGATCCCGCTGGCGGTCTCCACCGTGATCTCACGGATATCGGGGGAGATCAGTCCCCGCTCGTAGAGGTACTTCCCCACGCAGCGAATGGCGTTGCCGCACATCAGCCCCTCGCTGCCGTCGGCGTTGAACATCCGCATACGGGCATCCGCCACCTCGGAGGGCAGGATCAGCACAAGCCCGTCGGCTCCCACCGAGGTACGGCGGGGAGACAGATGGGCAGTAAGCTGGGCGGGGTCGGGGAGGGTGTCGATGGGAGTCCTGAAACAATCAATGTAGATGTAATCGTTACCCAGACCTTGCATTTTGGTAAATGGGATTTTCATAAGAAGTCCTTTCAAATTTGGGTTTGTCGGTGAGTTTGCTACCCGTAGCGAATTGCGTATTTCTATGTGCGCGTTCTCCCTCACCCGCCTGCGGGCGGGAGCTCCCTCCCGGAGGGAGCCTTGGGGCGCGGGGCAAAATTGCTTATCGGGTAACGGATTTCCGCGGGGCAAGGTATGAGGCCCCCTCTGGGAGGGGGCTCCCGCGAAGCGGGTGGGGGAGAACGCGGGCATTTAGGTGAGTGTTATCTTCCGCCTGCGCAAACACACCGAAAAACAGCAATTTACAAAGAACGAGGAGTTTCCCCCTCGTTCCTTCAAACGGCATAGTTATGCCAGCGTCGCCGCCATCACGGCCTTAATGGTGTGCATCCGATTCTCGGCCTCGTCGAAGACGATGGAGGCGGGGGACTCGAAGACCTCGTCGGTGACCTCCATGCAGTCGATGCCGAACTTATCGTGAATTTGCTTACCGATGGTGGTATTCAGATCGTGGAAGGCGGGCAGGCAATGCATGAAGACGCACTGCTCCCCGGCGTTCTCCATGAGAGCCGAGGTGACGCGGTAGGGGGTCAGCTCGGTGATGCGCTCCTCCCAGACCGAATCGGGCTCGCCCATGGACACCCACACGTCGGTGTAGATCACACTCGCGCCCTTGGTGGCGATCATGGGATCCTCGATGAACTCCAGCACCGCTCCCGTCTCGGCGGCGATGGCCTGACACTGTGCTACCAGCTCGGGGTTGGGGAAATACTTCTTGGGCGCGCAGGCCACAAAGTGCATGCCCATCTTGGCACAGCCCACCATGAGGGAGTTGCCCATGTTGTAGCGGGCGTCGCCCATGTAGACCAGCTTGATGCCCTCCAGAGTGCCAAAATGCTCGCGGATGGTGAGGAAGTCGGCCAGAATCTGGGTGGGATGGAACTCGTTGGTGAGGCCGTTCCAGACGGGGACACCCGCGTACTTTGCCAGCTCCTCCACGATCTCCTGCCCGTAGCCACGGTACTCGATGCCGTCATACATACGGCCCAGGACGCGGGCGGTGTCGGCGATGCTCTCCTTCTTGCCGATCTGGGAGCCAGTGGGATCCAGGTAGGTGGGGTGCATACCGAGATCGGCGGCGGCCACCTCAAAGGCACAGCGGGTACGGGTGGAGGTCTTTTCAAAGATGAGGGCGATACTCTTGCCCTCGCAGAGGCGGTGGGGGATGCCTGCCTTCTTCTTGGCCTTGAGGTCGGCGGCCAGGTCGAGGAGGTAGGCGATCTCTTCGGGGGTAAGGTCAAGGAGCTTCAGAAAATGGTTGTTTTTCAGGGATTGCATGGGAGCCTCCGTATTCGTAGTATTTTCAGGAAAAAGGCAAGATACGGAAATACGCCATACAAGATTCAGCGGTTTCCGAAATATCTTGTATCTTGTATCTCCGTATCTTGTATCTCATCTATGATCGGGGAAATTACTTGTTCTTGTTCTTGGCATCCACCATGGCCTTGACCTTGATGGGCAGACCGTACAGGTTGATGAAGCCCGCGGAATCAGCCTGGTTGTAGTCGGACTCGCCGAAGGTGGCGATCTCCTCGGAGTAGAGGGAATAGTCGGACCAGACGCCCGCGTTGATCATGTTGCCCTTGTAGAGCTTCAGGCGCACCTTACCGGTGACGGTCTCCTGGGTCTTGTCCACGAAGGCGGCCAGAGCCTCCCGCAGGGGGGTGAACCACTGACCGTTGTACACCAGCTCGGCGTAGGTGATGGCCAGCTTCTGCTTCTCGTGGAGGGTCATCTTATCCAGGCAGATGCTCTCCAGCACCGAGTGAGCCTTGTACAGAATGGTTCCGCCGGGGGTCTCGTAGACGCCGCGGCACTTCATGCCGACCAGACGGTTCTCCACGATGTCCAGAAGACCGATACCGTTCTTGCCGCCCAGCTCGTTGAGGGCCAGGATGATATCCTTGGCGGACATCTTCTTGCCGTCCAGAGCCACGGGGATACCCTTGTCAAACTCCAGCTCAATGTAGGTGGGGACGTCGGGCGCCTGGATGGGGGAAACGCCCATCTCCAGGAAGCCGGGCTTCTCGTACTGGGGCTCGTTGCCGGTGTCCTCCAGGTCCAGGCCCTCGTGGGACAGGTGCCAGAGGTTCTTATCCTTGGAGTAGTTGGTCTCGCGGTTGATCTTCAGAGGAATGTTGTGTGCCTCGGCGTAGTCGATCTCCTCCTCGCGGGACTTGATGTCCCACTCTCTCCAGGGAGCGATGATGGGCATATCGGGGCAGAAGTGCTTCAGGGTCAGCTCGAAGCGCACCTGATCGTTGCCCTTACCGGTACAGCCGTGGCAGATGGCGTCGGCGCCCTCCTTGATGGCGATCTCGGCCAGACCCTTGGCGATGCAGGGACGGGCATGGGAGGTACCCAGCAGGTACTCTTCGTAAATGGAGCCGGCCTTCAGGCAGGGGATGATGTACTCGTCCACATACTCCTCGGTCAGGTCAGCCACGATGCACTTGGAAGCGCCGGTCTTGATAGCCTTCTCTTCCAGGCCCTCCAGCTCGTCAGCCTGGCCGACGTTGCCGGAAACGGCGATGATCTCGGGGTTGTTGTAGTTCTCCTTCAGCCAGGGGATGATGATGGACGTATCCAGACCGCCGGAATAAGCCAGTACGATCTTCTTATATTCTTTCTTTGCCATGATTGCAACCTCCATAACGCGGTGGGAATGTTTTGTTTGAGTGAATATATATTACATCCAGATGCAAAAATATTCAACATCAATCTT
>JAFULU010000202.1 GCA_017483125.1 Clostridia bacterium | reverse complement strand
GGGATATGATACCCTGTACGCGGGTCTGGATCTTGAAAAGGCGGCCAAAAGCAGTATCGCGGTCTCTTTTGCCTCCTGCGACGCGCCCGACGGTGCCCAAGCAAATCTTGAAAAGCCGTTACAGCTGCTCATCCGCACCACCTATCCCAACGGAGATGCTACCGATACCGTCCATTACTACGTGATCTTCAACAAGGACAGCGTGGAGGACAGCTACATCGGCGGGTATGAGGAGCAGGGGCTGACACGGGAAATTGGGGGTGTTACGGTCCACTATTCCATGATCTTTGACGGGGCGACTCACGGGCAGGCCAAATTCCTGTACGGCGGGGATCTGTACGTCATCGATGTGATCTCGGGAGGGGAAGATCATACCCTGGACACATATATCGGGATGGTGCTGGACGGGCTTGGGGGGTAAGCTATGGGCAAGCGGAAACAATCATTCTTTTTATTGGCGATTACAATTCTGACCCTGATACCGGAGCTTTTGCCCTACGGGGCCGTTCTGGAATTCGCCCATATGTCCCCCGATCTTACCCTGAGCTACTATGAGCAGCATTTCTCCTATTTCGATCCCATGGTGTACGGGCACGGGCATATCGGGCCGTTGATCACGGCGGTGCTGACCTGTATGCTTGCAGTTATCACCGTCATTACGGTATTCTTTGAAAACCGCGCTGTCCGAATTGCCCTTCGCGTAGTGTCTGTCCTGACGCTTCTGTTCTCGTTGACGCCTATGCTCACGGGCTGCTATTCGCCTGTAGGCATGGCCATTTCCGCGCTTTTGGTGGTCACTTGCATCATTTCACTCAAAAAGGAGGAAACCGTATGAAACAGCATCTGCTCATTCTGATAGCCCTTTCGGTCTGTCTGGCCGCCTTTTCGGGGTGCGCCGTACCCGACGCAAGCCCAAGTGAAGTCCCTGCGGCCCACGGAGGGAGCGTGACCGACCAAGCATCGAATTTTCCCGCAGAGCCGCCCCATCTGGGGGTCAGCGACGGAAACGCCACCGTCACCGCGTGGCGAGGGTCCTACTCCTGGCTGGTGGAGAACGAGGACGGCACGGGCTCGGGGATTAACACCGACACTACGCACCCGCTGGATTGCAAGGAGGGGATCCCTTCCCTCGAAATGACGAAAGGAGGCACGCTCACCTTCAGCTTTGAGGAGGCTCCCACGAGCATTACCGTGAGGAGGTACAGACTGAACAACACCGACTATGATGCCTTCGAGGAGATCCCAACGGAGGGTGGCACCATCGAGGTCAAGCCCGGGAATTACCTCTATGAGGTGATCGTCAAATGGAATCATCCGAATAAGCCCTACAGCGGAACCGTCTATTATGCGTTCTCTACGGAAAAATAACAGGATCAGCCGTCCCACCGCGGGCGGCTTTTCTCATGGATTCATCACTTCCCTCTTGTAATCCCGCCGTTTTTGTGATATAATGAAAAAAAGCCCCACCGCGATCCCGCGAGAAAGGACGTATCATGCAATTCAGCTTTCAAAAATCCGCCTGGGATGAGTCCGCCCTCACCCACGCCTACACCTACCGCTTTCCCTATACCAGCCGATTCATCCAGCTCCCCGATTGCATCGAGAACCCCGAAAACCCCGCCATGCCTGACGGATACGATTACCTGTCCCTCATGACGCGGCAGTCCTTCCCCCTCGGCACCACGGTCACCACTCGGTGCTCATTTACGGGAATGGCCGCGCCGCTCCTGATCTTCTCGGAGGATTTAGAGCTGTGTGAGGACGGGTGCTACCGCTACGGCAACTACTTTGAGGTGGTGCTCTACAAGAAGGGCATCAACGTCTGGCGGCTGTGGCGGCAGGAGGACGGCTCCGTGACCTGGCACAAGCGGCTGGGGGTAGAGTTTCCCGTCACCGAGGAGGAGATCCATACACTTTCGGTGACGTTTTCCAAAGAGTATATGGATATCGACCTGGACGGCATGAAGCTGTCCTTGCGGGTCGAGGATCTGTTCTCCTCCTTCTACCTCGGCATTACGGGGTGTGAGGGGCCTTGTCGGTTCTATGATCTGGCGGTGGAGTGAGGACAAAATCGACTCACCTTTAAAATGCACAGAATTTCTACCCGATTTTTGGTTTTTCGTACAAATCCTCCTTTTTTCTCCTCTGTCGCGGGATTCAACCGTTTTCGACACGGGGGATGTGGTATGATATAAGCATACTCAAGAACATAAAGGAGGTTGCCTATGGAAACCACACTGCTACGCTGCGTTGACGGGGAGGGTCACGTGATCCTTTCCTCCCGTTTTCAGCATCAAACGGGGATCCCACGAAATCGTAAGGTCAAGCTATACCTGCAATACCAAAAGGAGGTAGTGTACGTATGGAATCCGGACTTTTGCGATTTTGCGCTGCCGAATTCCGACGGCTTGCTGATCATTGAAACAGACAAGCACAACCGCTTCACTCTTCCCAAAGAGATACGGGATGATATGGGGATCTCCCCCTCGGATCAGATCAACTGCGCCTGCTACGGCAGAGTCCTGCATTTCTGGGCGGTGAAGAAGCCCGTATGCCGTCTCTGTAAGAGTCCTCTCGGTGAAACCCTGCAGGGGCTTCGTCTTTGCCTTGATTGCATCCGCGGGGTGCAGGGTCTGGACTTGAAGAAACTGGAAAAAGGGGCTGAGCCAAATTGAATTATTTGACTTTTCACCTGTAAAAGAACAACAAAAAACCAAGATCAATCAGCTGATTTGACCTTGGTTTTTTGTTATGGCCGCACCTAGCGTTCTCCATTTGTTCATGCTATGAAGCAGCCCCTTTTCGCTTGCTTATGAATTTGTTTTCTTTCTCAAAAGCTCCTTGAACATCTCCCTCACCCCGTCCACCTGGGCGGAGTAGTGCTTCCCCGTGACGCACTCGCTTGCGAAGTGCTCGCAGTTGTTGTAGAGGATGTGGTAGCCCCTCTCCCCCATGCGGCTGCGGGCTGTGGAGACGGCATTTTCGGGGGTGGGGTGGGTTGCGGTCTCCTCGGGGGTGAAGACAGCGGTCTCGCAGGCACCGCCGTTCAGGAAGGCAACGAGGTCGGTGGAAAGGACGGTCACATCGGAATCCTTCTGGCCTGGGCGCAGGATGGGGGCGAGGCCGAACTGAATAACCTCACGGTCGCTGACGTACACGCCGTAGTGGTGGATGCTCCCCGACTCGACGCGGATCATGCTCCCCGCGGTGGGTGGTGTCTTCTGCCAGGTCATGGCTCAGCCGACCTTCTTTTGGATGTAGTCGATGACGTCACCCAGGGTCTTGAAGTCGGAGAAGCCCACGTCATTGAATTGAATGCCGAACATCTCCTCGATGCCGATGACCACGTAGAGAACGCCTACCGAGGAAAGTCCCAGGTCATTGGCCAGGCTGACCTCCTCGTTCATGGTCTCCTCGTTCATATCCAGCTGGGGCATGGCCAGCTTCATGATCTCGCACAGCTTGCTTTTGATCTCTTGTCTGTTCATTGGGGGTTACTCGCTTTCTTTCTGTCGATCTTCATGGCGGGGGTGCGGGGAAAGTCGGTGTCGCGGAGGATCACCTTCTGGACACGCTCAAAGGGAGGCAGGGTCTGGTTGATCTTTGCCACCTCCCCGCGGATGTGGGCGGCGGGGTCGGTAATGCCCTGTGCCTTGACGGTGGACATACGGGGCAGGACCTCCAGAACCAGGATCTGGGCACCGTTCTCGGTACGGTCGTAGACCACGCAATCCTGTACCGCGTCGATGCCGTAGAACTTGACCTCCAGCTCGGCGGGAGAGACATTCTCACCGCTCTGGAGCACGATGATCTCCTTGGTGCGGCCTGTGATGTAGAGGTAGCCGTCCTCGTCAATACGGGCCAGATCACCCGTCTTGAACCAGCCGTCCTCATAGGCGGTCTCGTTCTCACCGCCCACGTAGCCGTCCATCATGTTGACACCCTTGAGCCACAGCTCGCCGTTTACCAGCTTATAGTCCATACCGTCGTAGATGAGGCCCACCGACTCGGGCTTGCGCAGGGCCTCGGGGTTGCCGCTGACCAGGTTGGCCGACTCGGTCAGACCGTAGCCGGGGAGGAGGGCGATGCCCATGTCGTGGTACTCGCGGACGAGGTAGGGGGGGACGGGTGCCGCGCCGCAGATGACGGTCTTCAGCTCACTGCCCAGCATATTGCGGCCGAACTGCTTGGAGAGCCCCAGTGCCATCTCGGCGAGGGCGGGGACAAGGATCATGATGGTGGGCTTGAAGACCGCGGCGTCGCGGAACATATCCTTATTGTTTCGGCAGATGAAGAGGGTACTGCCCGTGTAGAGGCAGGTGAGGAG
>JAFULU010000201.1 GCA_017483125.1 Clostridia bacterium | reverse complement strand
CTCGCGGGCGGGATGATGATGGCGATGAACATCCCGTAGAGCATAAGCCCCAGGCAACCCCGCACCATTTCGGGGAGGAGCGTCCCCGCCAGAGCACCCAGGAGCGTACCCGCCGCCCAGCCAATATAGGGGATACAACCCAGGCCCGCGAAGTAGTACACCCCCACCTTCTCCTTTTTGGTGGAGGCCACCGCAAAGATCTCGTCGGTGATGCTGAAGGACAGAAGCATCCGCCAGGGGGTGGTGAAGCTGGAGTCCAGCCGCTGGGACAGGGAGATACCCATGAGGGAGTAGCGCAGATTGATGACCAGCTGGGACAAAATCATGGTGATGATGCCCTCGGCCAGGGGAAGACAGTCGGCGATGAGGTCCAGCCCCGCCTTCTGACCCGCCGAGGTCTCGTTGGTCATGGATATGATGAGGGCGATGAGGGGGGACAGTCCCGCCGCCACCGCCGCGATGCCGATACCGAAGGACACCGACAGGTACCCAAGTCCGATGGGCACGCCGTCCCGCAGTCCCTCGCGGAAGGTGTATGCTTGCTGTTTCATGATTTCCCGTTTATTTTCCGTTCTAATGAAGTAAAGTAAATGGATACCGATATTATACCGCAAAACACTCGAAGTTTCAAGGGCATTTGACGAATTTATCCTGCTTTTTTCTCCGAAATTCCAAGTTTTTTCTCCCATACTACTTTACAAAATCACGGTTTTGGGGTATCATATAGGTAATCCAAGGAAAAGGAAGTATTTTCATGACCTACACCCAAACGGGACGCATCATAAAAATGACGGGGGGACTCTACACCGTCCGCCTGGACGCCGG
Organism: Clostridia bacterium; assembly: GCA_017483125.1. GTDB lineage: Bacteria > Bacillota > Clostridia > Oscillospirales > CAG-272 > CAMEON01. Next base: position 9,319 of record JAFULU010000201.1, on the reverse strand, counting down.
GATCCCCGACTCCCCCTTGACGGGGCAAACGGTGGAGTGCCGCGCCCGCGGGACCTTCCGCCACGAGCATACCACCCCCCTGGTGGGGGATCTGGTGGAGGTGCAGTACGACGACACCTCCTTCGCGGTGACCGACGGCAAGATCACTCCCTCCGCCGAGCGGACGGGCCTGGTGATCGACGATATCCTCCCCCGCAAAAACAGCCTCATCCGCCCCCCGCTGGCCAATCTGGACACTATGCTGGTGGTCATTGCCGCCGCCTCCCCCGACCCCGATATCCCCACGGTGGATAAGCTGTTGTCCATTCTGGAGTTCAACAATATCGAGCCCGTGATCATCGTGGGCAAGAGCGAGCTGTCCCCCAAGCGGGCGGGAAAAATCGCCGCCCTCTACGGGAAGGTGGGCTACCGTACCTTCGTCCTGTCCTGCTACACGGGAGAGGGGGTGCAGGCCTTCGCCGACTTTGCCCATACCGCCCTCAAAGGAAGGATCACCGCCGTGGCGGGAGCCTCGGGCGCGGGAAAGTCCACTCTCCTCAATACCGTTTTTGAGGGCCTGGACCTCACCACGGGTGACATCAGCGAGAAGATCGGCCGCGGCAAGAACACCACCCGCCATACCGAGCTCTTCGACCTGCCCGGCGCGGAGGGTAGCTACATAGCCGACACCGCGGGCTTCTCTCTCCTGGATTTCGAGCGGTTCGATTTCTTTGAGCTGGAGGACCTCCCCCACACCTTCCGCGAGTTTTCCCCCTACCTCGGTAAGTGCCGTTATACCGACTGCACCCATATCAATGATGAGGAATGCGCCATTCTGGAAGCGGTGTCGGGGAAGGAGATCTCCCCCATCCGCCACGCCTCCTACAAGGAGCTTTACACCACCCTGAAGGGGAAAAAGAAGTACGATTGACAAGAGGGCATCTCGAAAAACCCCTCGCGCAACGAATCGGCGGAATCTTTTCCGTCATTCGTCACAAAAAAACTTCGTATAGGGTCAACTATACGCGCGTTTTTTTGCTTAGACTGACGAAAAATCTTCTCGCCGCTCGTAGCACGATGAGTTTTTGAGATGCCCTAGAGGGGTTACGCCCATGTAACCCATTGATGGATAAGGAAATTCAGATTTTTAGGAGAAACCGATATGTCCAATGCAAAAATGAATAAAAAGCAAGATAACGATCTGGGTCAGCTCTTGCAGGCTCTTCGCAGAAACGAGATTGCCATCACCCTGAAAAAGGCCCGTAAGGACGGCTCCCCCTGCCGCAGTAAGTTTGGCGGTCAGCCCGCCCTGCCCGCAGGCTTCGCGTGGCCCCGCTTTGAGGCCGCGAACTACGACGGAGAGACCGCCAACAGACCTCTGTCCTTCCTCTGCCAGATCGACCTGACGGAGATCGCGCCCCTGGATCGGGACGGTCTGCTCCCGGGGAAGGGACTGCTCTCCTTCTTCTACGAGATGGAGTCCTCCTGCTGGGGCTTCGACCCCGCCGACGAGGGCTGTGTCCGCGTTTTCTGCTTTGAGGACACAGACGCGCTGATCCCCACGGCCCTCCCCGAGGATCTTGCGGAGGAGCACGCCGTGAAGGAGTACGATATTTCCTGCAAGGCCAAGGATTCCTACCCCAGCTACGAGGAGCTGGCCCGCCACGCCGACACGGACGTGGATTGGGACGACTACGACGAGGCGCTGGAGGATCTGGGCTACGACCCGGACAGCGAGCGGCACAAGCTTTTGGGCTACGCCAATCTGGTGCAGGGGGAGATGCTGACCGAGTGTGAGCGGTCCGCCCGAGGCCTGTACAGCGGTGATTCCAAGAGCTACCGCGAGACTCCCGAAGACCTCAAGGAGGAGATCCGCAGGGCCGCCTCCGATTGGGTCCTTCTGTTCCAGATGGCCTCCATTATGGACGGGGAATATGAGCTGATGTACGGCGATGTGGGGAATCTGTATTTCTACATCCGCAAGCAGGATCTGGCCGAGGGCAACTTTGACCGGGTGTGGTTCGCGCTTCAATGCGGTTGAGAGGAGGAACACCATGAAGCTCATAATCGCCTCCGACCTCCACGGCTCGGCCACCGCCTGCAAAAAGCTGCTGGATGCCTTCACCGCCTCGGGCGCGGATCGCCTGATCCTTTTGGGTGACCTTCTCTACCACGGCCCCCGCAACGACCTCCCCGAGGGCTACGACCCCAAGGCGGTCATCGCCATGCTCTCGGAAAAAGCCGATAAGCTCTTCTGCGTCCGCGGCAACTGCGATACCGAGGTGGACCAGATGGTCCTGCCCTTCCCCATCATGGCGGAAACCGCCCTGCTTTTCGTGGACGGCCGCACCTGGTTTGCCTGCCACGGCCACCGAAGCGGCGCGAATCCCACCGCGAATGATCTCCCGAGGCTCCCCGCGGGCAGCGTGGTTCTGTCGGGGCATACCCATATCCCCGTGCTGGAGGAGAACCCCGACGGAGTGATTCTTCTCAACCCCGGCTCGGTCTCCATCCCCAAGGGCGGGTTCCCCGCGTCCTACGGGGTGTATGAGGACGGACATTTCGCGGTGATGGGCTTTGAAGGAGAGCGGATATTCGAGTACGGAGAAGCATGATGAAGAAGCTCATACTCAACGAGGAGAATCCCGCTCGGTTTTTGGACGGCGTAATGAAATACGAGAAAAAGCTGTTGAAGGCCGAGGACCCGAATGCTTACGTTGATGAGATGATGGAGATCATCGAGCAGAACCGCGTGGGTTTGCACAACGGCATCCTCATGGGCTTTATCCTCCGGAACGTGGATTTTGACAGCTTTTCCTATTACCGAAGCCGTGAGCTGTATGACAAGCTGATCCGACGGTATTACGGAGAAAACAGTCATAAGAGCGAAAGGTATTGGATCGTCCGTCTGGCTTCCAAGCTGATTCAAAAAGAGGCCTATGACTTTCTGATTGACGTGATCAAAAGCGATGAGGCCTTGAACGTCCGTGCCAACGCCATGAAAAGCCTCGCTATGGTCTCGGGACAGCCCTTTGACAGAAGCTTACCCAAGGATCCGGGCAAGTGGAAGGAAACCGATATTCGTATGAAAGAGCTTGAACGGTGGGTATCCGAGGGCCGTCCCGACGGCGAGGGGTACCCGCCGCCCGTGCTTGACGAGGCATTGTTCCACCCAACAACCGATTTTGAGGTGACCGTTTCCAAATTGAACGCCAAATTGAGCGCGACGCAGGACAGACTGGATTTTTCAAGCTACGATAACTACCTGACGGTTACGGATGAGGAGACGTGGAAACGCCTGATTCAAGTATACCGCATTACGGGACCCTACGCGGAGTTTCTGAAACGGTTCTCCCCCTGCCGCGCGGTCGTGACCAAGGGCATGAATGAAATACTGCTGTACGGTGCCTTCGATCTGGCGGACAAGCAGGTTGGCTATGGAGTGGACCGGGACGGTAACAGCCTTGAGGGATGGCCGAAAAACTATCTGGTCATCGCGGACAGATTCGGTGATCCCTACTGCATCGACGTGACCAAGGAGGATTCCAAGGTGTTTTTTGCGGCCCACGGAGAGGGAAATTGGAAATTCAAAAAGGCATACAACAGCTTTGCCGATTTTCTGGACTATCTGGCCAAATAAATGAGTATGACAGGAAAAGCCCCCGCCGTTCGGCGAGGGCTTTTTCCTATGGATGGATCAATAACTGAAATTGGTGGAGATCTGCTTCATAGATGGCAGATTGGCGAACTCCTCATTGTTTACGGTGACCTTCTCCATGTAGGGCTCACACTTACCGTGGAAGAGCTTGGCCACCACGCGGGTGGAGAGATCCCCGAACCAGTCCTCGTAGGCGGCGTTGGTCACGGCGTCCTCGGGAATGGGGTACTTCATGACCACGTTGTAGCCGTACTCGGAGGAGACCATGCGCACCACGCCCTCCTCGGACTCGGCCAGCACGTCGGCGATGTCGTTGAGGTAGTCGTAATCGTTGTCCCCCGTGGTGTAGAGGAAGCAGTAGGTGCCGTCGGTGACGAAGGCGTCGTCGCCCGAGACCTCGTATTCGGAGAGCAGGGCCTCAAAGGCGGGGAAGTCCCCCTTGGCCACAGAAGCCATCATCTCCTCGGCGGCGGCCTTGTGCTCGGCCATCTCCTCGGCGGAGTACTTGACGGTCTTGGCCACGCCGTTGGCGTCGTAGACCACCGAGCGGACACCCTTCTCGGTGTCGTAGGCGATGGAGCCGTTGGGGAGGTAGTAGACCGCGTCGCCGTTCTTGTCCACAATGGTCTTGTCGAACTCGTCCAGACGGATGTTGCCGTTGATGACGTCATAGGCGATGTTGTTGACCTTGGCGTTGTTCTCGCCCACCTTGTAGTAGATCTCGTCGCCGTTGAGGTCGGTCTCGTAGACGTAATCGAAGGAGCGGATGAGCACCTGCTTGAAGCAGACGGCGTGTTCGGTCAGATACTCGTGGCGGACGTTGGCGGCGATCTTCTCACCCTCGGCACCGTAGAGGTAGGCCTGCAGGTAGGCGTACTTGGCCTCCAGCAGGTAGAGGTCGCGGAGCATATCCACGTTGATCCCGTAGGCGCTGAGCTGGTTGTTGAGGGCGGACTTGGAGCCCGCGTCGCGGGTGTACTCGGTGATGTCCTCCTCAATGGCATCCTTATAGCTCTGGGGGAGCACCAGACCCTCCTCGTCAAAGATGACGGCGGCGGCCAGATAGCGCTTGGCGTCGGTCAGAGCGGCGTTGCGGAAGTACTGATCGTAGGTGTTGCCCTCGGAGTCAATGACCATGTCCCAGAAGGTGGCGGAATCCACCGAGTAGCCCGCGTAGTAGAGGGAGGCCTTGACACGGGAGAGGAGGAGCTGGTACTGGTTGACGGATATGGTGTAGCCGTTCAGCTCCAGAAGGGTGGCACCCTTGCGGGAGCAGGCGGTCATGGCGACGGCACCCAGAAGGAGGGCGAGGCAGAGAATGACCGACAGAGCGCGGCGGATGGCGGTGGTTTTCATGTGAAACAAGTCCTTTCGGTGATTTGTTGGATGGGGTTCAAATGTGGGTTTATCGAACTGTTTGAAATGGGGGTGGCTTGCGTGCGTTATTTGCCCTCTCACCGCTTCGCGGAGCTCCCCCAAAGGGGGAGCCTTGGACGGTTGGAAAGCACTTATCGGGAAACAGAATTTTTGGGATTTGTCACGAAAGGCTCCCCCTCTGGGGGAGCTCCCGCCGTAGGCGGGTGAGAGGGCAACACCCATGGGTCAGCACGAACCAACAGCCCGACAAACCCCAATTTACAATTTTCTTACCAATTACCCTTCATTATATCACAAAACTCACTCCTGTGCGTTACGCAAAGAGAGATATTTTTCAAATATTTTGTGAATAATCCCCAGCATATCCTCGCCCTGACGGAGCTGGAGCTTGATGGCGGCATCCTTGCTCATGCCCGAGAAGCGGAGACGGCCCTTGGTGAGATCCGAAAGCTCACTCCAGATGTCGATATCCAGCTTGTCCTGGGTGAAGAATACCGTATTTCCCTCCTGGCGGATGGAGGTCACCTCGCAGGCCTCGGCCAGAGCGCGGGCCAGGGCGATGTTCAGGAGATTGACGGCGGGGGCGGGAAGGTCACCGTAACGGTCGCAGAGCTCGTCGGTCATGTCCTCCATGTCGGCGCGGTTGCGGATGAGGGCAATGCGCTTGTAGAGGGCCATGCGCTGGGAGGGGTAGCGGACGTAGGACTCGGGCAGGAACGCCGAGATCGCCACCGTCACCGTGCACTCCTTCTTCTCGGGAAGCTTTTCCCCCCGCTCCTCCAGGACGGCGTCGTTGAGAAGCTTGATGTAGAGATCATAGCCCACTGCCTCCATGTGTCCGTGCTGCTCGGCACCCAGAAGGTTGCCCGTGCCGCGGATCTCCATATCCCGCAGGGCAATGCGGAAGCCCGCGCCAAACTCGGCGTACTCGCGGATAGCACCCAGCCGCTTCTCGGCGATCTCGGAGATGGCCTTGCCGGGGCGGTAGGTGAAGTAGGCGTAGGCACGCCTTGCGGATCGGCCCACGCGGCCGCGGAGCTGGTGGAGCTGGGACAGACCCAGTCTTTCGGCGCAGTCCACGATGAGGGTGTTGGCGTTGGGAATGTCCACGCCCGTCTCAATGATGGTGGTGCAGACCAGAATGTCGATCTCACCCAGAAGCATTCGCTCCCAGATCTCCTCCAGCTGCTCCTTGTCCATCTTGCCGTGGGCCACGGTGATGCGGGCATCGGGAATGGCCTTGGCCAAGGATCCCGCCAGCTGGTCGATGTTCTCCACCACGTTGTGGAGGTAGAAGACCTGACCGCCGCGGCGCAGCTCCTTGCGGATGGCCTCATGGATGATGAGGTCGTCATGCTCCAGCACGTAGGTCTGGACGGGCAGACGGTCCACGGGGGCCTCGTCCAGAATGGAGATGTCGCGGATACCGCCCATGGCCATGTTCAGGGTACGGGGAATGGGGGTCGCCGACAGGGTCAGCACGTCGATGTTGCCGCAGAGCTGCTTGAGCTTTTCCTTTTGCGCCACGCCGAAGCGCTGCTCCTCGTCCACGATGAGGAGCCCCAGGTCGCGGAAGCTGATATCCTTACCCAGCAGTCGGTGGGTACCGATGACGATATCCACATCCCCCCGCTCCAGTCGGCGCAAAGTCTGCTCCTGCTCCTTGGGGGTCTTGAAGCGGGAGAGCATATCCACGTTCACCGAGAAGGCCCGCATACGGCGGGTGAAGGTCTGGTAGTGCTGGAGGGCCAGAATGGTGGTGGGTACCAGCACCGCTACCTGCTTGCCGTCGGTAACAGCCTTGAAGGCGGCGCGGAGAGCCACCTCGGTCTTGCCGTAGCCCACGTCACCGCAGAGCAGTCGGTCCATGGGGGTGGGGCGCATCATATCCGCCTTGATGTCGTCAATAGCGGCCAGCTGACCCGCGGTTTCTTCATATTCAAAGGCGGCCTCAAAGTCCCGCTGGAAATCGTCGTCGGGGGAGAAGGCGTAGCCGGGGCGGCGGAGTCGCTCTGCGTAGAGCTTGATGAGATCCTTCGCCATCTCCTTGACCATGGCCTTGGTGCGGGCCTTGGTCTTGTTCCAGTGGTCGGTGCCCAGCTTGGAAAGCTTGACCATACCGTCGTCGGCGTGGGCACCGATGTACTTGGACACCATGTCCAGCTTCTCCACGGGGATGAAGAGCTTATCGGTGCCCGCGTACTTGATGCCGATGTAGTCCCGGGTCACGCCCCCTGTGGTCAGGGTCTCGATGCCCGTGTACTGACCGATACCGTAGGTCTCGTGCACCACGATGTCCCCAACGTCCAGTTCATTGAAGGAGAGGATGGTCTTGGCGTTCTTCTTCTTGGCCTTTTCGGCCATAGCTTTTTGCTTGCGGGAGCGGATGGCGGCGGTGGAAAGGGCACCCGTGCGGCCGTCGGGGTTGGTGGAGAGAATGGCGATCTTGGGGACGATGAGCTCGTAGCCAAAGAGGTAGTCCCGCCAGAGGATCACGACGATCCCCTTGGGCATATCGGCGGCATTATCCATGCTCCCTTCCTTGGGGATGACGCTGTCAAAGCCCGCCTCGTCCAGCATCTCGGCCAGATTGTGGGCGGCGGCCTCGTTTTCGGCGATGACGGCCAGGCGGTGGCCCGACCGCATGTAGGCGGTGAGATCCTCGCAGAGGAGCTTGAAATTCTCGGCGTAGGAGATCATGTGCTTGGTGCGGAAGCCGAAGATACCCCCCAGCCGCTTGCCCGACATACCGTAGGACAGGGAATCCACGTGGACCGTGGCGTTGCGGTCCAGGAAGAGATCAAAGGCGGTGGTGGGCTTCTGGTACTCGGCGTGCTTGCCCGCGATGGTCCCCGCCTCAATCAGGCTCTTGATGGTCTCGTTCATCTGCCACTCCCCCGCCTTGAGCCGATCGGTTACGGCGGAGTTGTTGCGGATGATGAACAGGGTCTTGTCGGGGAAGTAGTCCAAAAGACAGGCGCATTCGGGATACAGCACCTTCATGTACTTGTCCAGATAGTTCAGCTCAGCCCCCGTGGGGTTTTGGGCGCGGCGGGCGGCGGCAAGGGCGGCCAGCTCCTCGTCCAGTACCCGCGCGGCCTCGGGAGAGCGGCCCAAAGCGGTCTTTCGCTGGGCGCGGATGACCTCCTCCAGCTTGGCAAGCCCTTCGGCGTTGGTGAGCAGCTCGCGGGCGGGGAGCAGGTCGGCCTCGTGGATGGCGTGGGTCATGCGCTGGGATTCGGGATCAAAGAGACCCATACGGTCGATCTCGTCACCGAACAGCTCCACGCGCAGAGGGTGAGAGCCTTCGATCAGCTCCCCCTCGTCGTCGTAGAAGGTGGCGTAGGGCGGGCAGACGTCAATGATCCCGCCGCGGATGGCGAACTGACCGGGACCCTCCACCATGTCCACCCGGGCGTAGCCCGCCCCCACCAGAGAGGCGGCCAGGTCGGCAGGCTCAATGGGGGTGTTGTAGTCCAGATGCACCGAGGTGGCGCGGAGACGGTCGGGGGGAATGGTGTAGCCCAGGGCCGCGTCGGGGGTAGTGACGACGGCGTCGTAGCCCCCCGTGATGAGTCCCGCCAGCACCTTCAGCCGCTCATGCTCGTACTCGTGGGAGGCGGTGACCCCCGCGCCGTAGAAGGAGAGGTCGCGGGCGGTGTAGAAGGCGGCCCGAAGACTGAAGCGCTTCAGGGTCTGCTTCATGCGGACGCAGTCCTTCTCCTCGGGGCAGATAATGAGGGCGGTCTTTTTGTCGGTCTTGGTGGCGGTATTGAACAGGCAGGTATCCTCAATGAGCGAAATGATAAAGGCCTCGGAGGCGCCCTCGCACAAGCCGTTGGCGAGGAGGGGCAGAGGCTTATCCTTGAAGTTGCGGCGGACGGCCGAGAGAAGCTGGCCGTACTCGGGGTCGATGCGGATGGCGGAGGTGAGGAGGTTCATATAAATACCTTTCAATGGGGAGGTGGGGATGCGAGGTATAAGATACAAGATACGGAGATACAAGATACAAGAACGGCTGTTGTTGCAAGGTTACTTCATATCTTGTATCTTTGTATCTTGTATCTTTGTATCTTCCATAACGCCGAAAGGGTAGCATTTAACCACCCATAGGGGGTAGAAACGCTACCGAAACGGCTATTTGTGTGGGATCATCTGGATCGCTTATCCCTTGCGGTTGCAGATCTGCATAGCCCCATCCAGATCATCCTTGATGAGATGCTCAATGCCCTCGCAGGCGATGGGGAACAGGGCGCGGAGCTTTTCCAGCTCGGAGGGGGCGAAGGTGGACAGCACCCAGTCCTT
>JAFULU010000200.1 GCA_017483125.1 Clostridia bacterium | reverse complement strand
GGCTTCCTCGTAGCTACCCGCGGGCTTGTAGCCCTCGGGTGATCGCTCGGCCTCGATGATGACCGTGGGGGGAGGAGTTTCGGTCTCGGGCTCGGTGTCGGTGGGCTCGTCGGGGGTGGTGGGGGTCTCGGTGGGGTTAGACTCTACGGGATCGGAGGGGGTAGTCTCGACGGGCTTGGTGTCGGCAGGGATCTTGTCCACCACCTCGATCTCAATGCTGTCGGTGAAGCCGTGGTACTCCACCGTGACGGTGGCCTTACCGAGAACCTGGGCGGTGACCACACCCTTGCGGGTGATGCCCACGCAGGGGGCGGAGGAGGTCCAGGTCAAGCCGTCCTTCAGCTCGGCGGGGGCGTCGGTGGTGAGGGTAAGGGTGTCGCCCACCTCCATGTAGAGGGGGCCGCTCTCCAGAATGTTGAGCTGATGCATCCCCACGATGGGGGCGTCGGTGACCGTATCGGTGGGGGTGGAGTCGGGGGGCGTGGTCACACCGTCACAGCCCCAGAGGAGGGTACAGATCAGGAGCAGGAGGGCGGCTGTCAGGCCCCATTTTTTATGCTTGAGTTGGAAGAAATTCATGTGGTTCGCCTCGTTTCCATAGTTGGTTATATTGTACCAGAAAACAGAGGATTCGTCAAGGGGTGGGGAGGATTTCATGGGGGTGCGGGGCGTAAACATTCCGTGAATAGATTATTGGAAAGAAGATAAATTGAGGTTTATCGGTGGGTTTCCTCGTCGTAGGGCGGGGGCTTGCTCCCGCCGAATAGCCCTCTCACCCGCTTCGCGGGAGCTCTCCCAGAGGGAGAGCCTTTCGTACAAGACCAGCAAAATCCCCTTTCCCGACAAGTTTTTCCCGCCGTTCTAAGGCTCCCCCTCTGGGGGAGCTCCGCGCAGCGGTGAGAGGGCAGATAACGCGGGCAAGGCACAAACAAACAGTTCGACAAACCCAAATTTGAAACCCTTCCTCCCCAACAAAAAAGATCGGCCCACGATTGTGAGCCGATCGGTTTTTTCAGTCAATTACGCGGCCATGAACCAGGAGGTCTGGTACTCGGCGGTGCCGAAATTGGAGGTTGCGTAGAAGCTGAAGTTGGTGTACTGGGAAGCGACCTGAGTGGCCAGACCGCGGTTGCTGATGGCCTTGTTGATGATGGTCTTGGCGGCGTTGTCAATGACCCACACGCAGGTATCGTCCTTGGTGGTGACCAGGTTCAGACCTGCGGACTTGTTCTCCACGCCCGCGATGTAGGTCTTGGTGTTGCCATCCATGAAGTAGATGTAGTACTCGCCTGCGTTGGCGCCTGCCTCCAGCTTCACCACGACGCCGGAGGACTTGGTGGTGGAGCCGTCGATACGGCCGTTATTCACGGAGCCGCTGAAGTAGGTGGTGCCGCTGCCGCAGGTACCGAAGAGGTAGTAGGGGGTATCAACCTTCACCTCGGAGACACCCTCACCCGAGGGGGTGGAGGGGGTGGAAGGAGTATCAGGAGTGGTGGTCTCACCGAACTCCTGAACCTTACCGTTAGCACCCGTGCCGTCCTGCAGCTCGAAGACGTAGATGGAGGGGTCGGAGCCCATGCCGTAGCAGGTCAGGTAGCCGCTGTAGACCTCCAGATACTGGGCCTTGCCCTGGTAGTTGGCGGTAGCGCAACGGATGTACTGACCGCCGTCGGCCTCCTCCAGAACGAAGAGGGTGTTCTCGCCCGCGGTGGCGACCAGCTCGACGTTGGTGCCGTCGGCCATGAGGTACTTGCCTTCGGCCATGAAGGCGATGGTGCCGTCGTCGTTGCGGATGACGGTGAAGGGCAGAGCCTCGGCCTTGTTGGTGGTCAGGGTCAGCTG
>JAFULU010000018.1 GCA_017483125.1 Clostridia bacterium | reverse complement strand
GCATTGGTGGAGTCCCCGCAATCGCAGACGAAGGCACAGCCGTCTGTTTTCGAAAAGAACCGCAACGCCATTTCCAATCGCTCGCTTTTCAGCGTGCTGCTCGGTTCGATGTGTGGGTCGCTGATCAGCCCGAAGGAGTACGTCGGTTTCCCCGTGGGCGGTGTCAGACTCCCGAACCGCGACGCGGGGATGGAGCATACCTCCTCGCCGCCCTTCTTGACCACGATCCGAGTAGCCCCTTTCGGGGCTACATTCTCGGGGATAAAGTGGGTGTACTCATATTTCATGGGCGCACCTCCTTAAGTCAGCGGCTCGTTTACGGTGATGATGGACGTGCTGTCAATCACAAGCGCCGAGAAGCGGATATAAGCCGCATTTGCGGCCGTAACGTTGAAACTGGCGACCTCACCGTTAACCGCTCCCTGTAACCCGCTATTGCCGCCCAAGTAATAGCCCGAGAGATAGGCTTTATTCGAGTCGTAATAAGCCAACCCACTGTTTCCTGTCGTCTCAACGGAGACATTCTTGATATAGACTTTATCCCCCGTTTTCACAGGAATGAAGCCGGTACCCTCAGCCGCGGCGACTGTATTCTCCGTACCGTTAGCGTGGTAAATTCGGATTCCGGACTTGTATCCGATACAGGATATAGCAATATCCCCCGTCACGTTCTCGATGGTGACCGTACTGCCTTCCACGGCGGTAGAGGTAATGTCCACGCCGCCCATCTTCACGCGGATTGCCGACAGGTTGTAGCCTTCATCCGCGCTGATGGTGGTCGTGTACGCACTGCCGCCGTTGACCTGGGTATCTTTATTGCCGGATGAGCAAGCCACCAGATAGGTAGTGTCGATGTAGTAGGTGTCTGTCTCGGGCTCGTCGGGCTCGGGATCGGGATCGGGGGTCTCCTCCTCGGCCAGGGTCAGCTCGCCGATCTCCAAGAGGCTCTTGGTGCCGTCGGGGTTCGTGAGCTCGTAGTAGGCGGTATAGGTGCCGTCCTCCAGAGGCCCCGACAGGGTGATTGCGTGGGTGCTCGGGTCAACGCTTGCAGTTACGCCCTCGTTCAGAAGGGCCGCCAGCTTGACCGAAAAGGCTGTCTCATCTCCCGTGTACCCCCCCTCGACGGCATAGGCGTAAGCGGATTTACCTCCCTCTGCGTGCCGCGGCCCAATCACCATCAGCCCATCATAGAAATAATCTGCGCTCATGCTGTCACCTCGCTCAAGGGACTGCCGTCCTTCGCGCTGCGCCACTGCTTGCGGTTGGCTTGCAGTACGTACAGCTCGGCTGTCTCAATGATATACATCTTACTGCCCTGGATGTAATCGTCGGGATCCACCGCAAGAGCCTCCGCCTTGTCGTCTACGTAGATCTCGGCGTATTCGCGGTATTTCTTGCGCGTATCTTCATGCTTGTCTTTCACTCGTTTATACATATTCATCCTCCTTATGGTGTATAGCGACAACATCCTGCCCATGTATGTCCGCATATCCATTATAAGTTAAATAAACTTAACTTTCAATCCCCGATTTGTAAACTTTTTGGGATGGGGGTGACGCCGGTTGTGTCCATGACCGCCATTCCCCATCACCGAAAAGAAACGACTTGAATTATTCACAGTTTTGTGATATAATAGAATAAATATGTAAGCAGTGCAATGAGAGGAGGACTTGTATATGAATATTCTACATATGAAGTACGCGGTCGAGGTGGCGAGACTTGGATCGCTGAATAAAGCAGCGGAAACGCTGATGATCGCGCAACCGAATATCAGCCGATCCATCAAAGAGCTTGAAGCCGATCTTGGAATTACCATATTCCAACGAAGCGCAAAGGGAATGGTTCTGACCCCCGATGGCGAGGAGTTTATGGATTATGCGCGGGATATTCTTCACCGTATCGATAAGATCGAGCAGTCCTACCGTGACGGCTCCCATAAAAAGCGCAAGTTTTCAATATCCGTTCCCCGCGCGTGCTATATTTCCGCCGCCATGGCAGAATTCTCCAAAAACATCGGTGATACGCCCGTAGAAATATACTACAAGGAAACCAACTCCAAAAAGACCATAAAAAAGCTTCTGGAAAACGAATACAAGCTCGGCATCATTCGTTACTCGGATAACTATGATAAGTATTACAAGGATATGCTGGAGGAAAAAGGGCTTTCTTATGAGCTTGTGGCTGAGTTCTCCTACGTGCTGATTATGAGCCGGGATAATCCTCTCGCGGAGAAGGAAACCATCACGTATGAGGATCTTTCCGATTACATCGAGATAGCGCACGCGGATCCTTACGTTCCCACGCTCTCTATGTCCAAGGTCTTCCGTGAGGAACTTCCCGACAAAGTCAATCAAAGAATATTTGTCTTTGAACGAGCAAGTCAGTTCGATCTGCTCTCTGAAAACCCCGGGACCTTTATGTGGGTATCGCCTGCCTCACAGCAAATACTGGACAGATATCATCTCGTTCAGCGTGTGTGCGAGGGTAATAAGAAGGTATACAGAGACGTACTGATCTATCATAAAGGATATAAGCTGACAAAGCTCGATAAGGACTTCATTACCGCGCTTTGCGACGCGAGAAGAAAATTTATTAAGTGATATTTTTTCAAGCAATTACATAGATTGCGTAAGCAGATTCGTCAAATTGATGAATCTGCTTATTTTTATGGATATGCTCCATATCGATTCTTGATATATCGATACGCATAATACCGATATAACATTTTAATTATTCCCAAAATCGGTGATCTGTGATAGAATAATCACGATCAAAAAAAGGAGGTGGCAAATGAACGGTTATTCGATCCCGAAGGCGACGCTCGGACGGCTTCCGCAGTATCTTGCCTATTTGAGAAGCTTACCCGAAATGCGCCACACCATATCGGCGACCGCCATCGCCAAGGCGTTATCCCTGGGCGACGTTCAGGTCCGTAAGGATCTTGCGGCTGTCTCGGGGGCGGGCAAGCCCAAGATCGGCTATGAAACCGATCAACTGATTACCGACATTGAAAGCCATCTCGGGTGTGAACGGCTGACAAACGCGGTTCTTGTGGGAGCAGGAAAGCTTGGTAGAGCACTTCTTGATTACGACGGCTTCGAGGATTTCGGAGTGAAGATCATTGCAGGCTTTGACTGTAACGAAACGGCACTCAAGAAAGGCGCAAAAGAAATTCTGCCCATCAGAGATATCGGTGCTTACTGTCGGAAACACGACGTAAAGATCGGTATTATCACGGTAGGCGGAGGCTCAGCGCAGGATGTTTGTGACAAGCTTGTGGAAAGCGAAGTGGAAGCAATATGGAATTTCGCTCCCGTTGCCTTAAAAGTGCCGAATGGAATACTTCTCAAGCAAGAGAATTTAGCCTTATCCCTCGCCTATCTCAACAACCAAATCAGTAAATAATTTTTAGGAGGACATAGAAAATGGAACCCAAGACTTATGAGATTGTGGACAGCGTGGAAAAGCTGCACGAGGCCCTCGCCCGCGTCAGATCCGCGCAAAAGGTGTTCGCGACCTACACCCAGGAGCAGGTTGACAAGATCTTCCTCGCCGCCGCATCCGCCGCAGACAAGGCCCGCATCAGCCTGGCCAAGCTGGCCGTCGCCGAGACCGGCATGGGCATCGTGGAGGACAAGGTCATCAAGAACCACTACGCCGCCGAGTACATCTACAACGCCTACAAGGAGACCAAGACCTGCGGCGTGATCGAGGAGGACAAGG
>JAFULU010000199.1 GCA_017483125.1 Clostridia bacterium | reverse complement strand
GGAAAAGGAAACAGAAGCCACAGCGGTGAATATTTCTTTCAAGGGCGGAATCCTTTGGGTTTTGATCCTCAAAGGAATACCAAAAAAAAGGCTTTCGCCCAAGCGAAAGGCTTCATTCATTTTGCATTTTGCGTTTTGCATTTTGCATTCCCGCCCCCTGCTCTTCGCTCCATCAGTTTTCAAAAAATTTGATATACCACACGAAAGGAAAGAAACATCATGAAATCTTTGGCAGAGCTGGCTGCGATCCGCGACAAGATGAAGGACAAGGTGGTCCTTCGCGAGGGTACCAGCGATACCCGCATCGTGGTCGGTATGGCTACCTGCGGTATCGCCGCCGGTGCCCGTCCCGTCCTGTCCGCCTTCGTTGAGGGCGTGAACAACGCGGGTCTGAACTCCACCGTCACCGTCTCCCAGACCGGCTGTATCGGCATTTGCCAGTACGAGCCCGTCGTCGAGGTCTTCCAGGCCGGTAAGGAGAAGGTCACCTACGTCAAGATGACCGCCGAGAAGGCCGCAAAGGTCATCGAGGAGCACATCAAGGGCGGTAAGGTGGTCGAGGAATACACCTACACCTACGCCACTAAGGCATAACGGAGGTATTAAGCTATGATTCGTGCACATGTACTTTGCTGCGGCGGTACCGGTTGTACCTCGTCCGGCAGCCAGAAGATCCAGGCCGCTTTCGTCCGCGAGATCGAGAAGCAGGGTCTCTCTGAGGAAGTCAAGGTCGTCCAGACCGGTTGCTTCGGTCTCTGCGCTCTGGGCCCCGTGGTCATCCTGTATCCCGACGGCACCTTCTACTCCCGCGTTGAGGAGAAGGACGTAGCCGAGATCGTTTCCGAGCACCTGCTCAAGGGCCGTCCCGTCCAGCGTCTGGTCTACAACGAGAAGGACGAGACCACCGGTTCTGTTACCGAGTCCCTGAACGACACCACCTTCTACAAGTCCCAGTACCGTCTGGCACTCCGTAACTGCGGTGTTATCAACCCCGAGAACATCGAGGAGTACATCGCCATGGACGGCTACGCCGCTCTGGGTAAGGTCCTGACCGAGATGACCCCCGACGAGGTCATCCAGACCGTCCTGGATTCCGGCCTGCGCGGCCGCGGCGGCGGCGGATTCCCCACGGGTCTGAAGTGGAAGTTCGCCAGCGGCAACCGCGGAGGCGTCAAGAAGTACGTCGCTTGTAACGCCGACGAGGGTGACCCCGGCGCGTTCATGGACCGCTCCATCCTGGAGGGTGACCCCCACGCTCTGATCGAGGCTATGGCCATCGCCGCCTACGCCATCGGCGCTGACGAGGGTTACGTGTACGTCCGTGCCGAGTACCCCATCGCCGTCAACCGTCTCCAGATCGCCATCGACCAGGCTAAGGAGTACGGCCTGCTGGGCGAGGATATCTTCGGCACCGGCTTCAACTTCGACCTCCATATCCGTCTGGGCGCAGGCGCGTTCGTCTGCGGCGAGGAGACCGCTCTCATGACCTCCATCGAGGGCAACCGCGGTGAGCCCCGTCCCCGTCCTCCCTTCCCCGCAGTCAAGGGTCTGTTCGGTCAGCCCACCGTTCTGAACAACGTGGAGACCTACGCCAACATTCCCCAGATCATCCTGAAGGGCGCCGACTGGTTCAACAAGATCGGTACCGAGAAGTCCAAGGGCACCAAGGTCTTTGCTCTGGGCGGTAAGATCAACAACACCGGTCTGGTGGAGGTCCCCATGGGTACCACCCTGCGCCACATCATCGAGGAGATCGGCGGCGGCATCCCCAACGGCAAGAAGTTCAAGGCTGCCCAGACCGGCGGTCCCTCCGGCGGTTGCATCCCCGCTCACCTCATCGACACCCCCATCGACTACGACAACCTCATGGCCATCGGCTCCATGATGGGCTCCGGCGGTCTGATCGTCATGGACGAGGACACCTGTATGGTGGATATCGCCCGCTTCTTCCTGGACTTCACCGTGGACGAGTCCTGCGGTAAGTGCACTCCCTGCCGTGTCGGTACCAAGCGCCTGCTGGAGCTTTTGGACAAGATCATCGCCGGTAACGGTGAGCTGGAGGATCTGGACCGCATGGAGGAGCTCTGCAACTACATCAAGTCCGCATCCCTCTGCGGTCTGGGTCAGACCGCTCCCAACCCCGTCCTGTCCACCCTGCGCTACTTCCGCGACGAGTACGTGGCTCACATCGTGGACAAGAAGTGCCCCGCCGGTGTCTGTAAGAACCTCATCCAGTACACCATTGACGTGGACACCTGTATCGGCTGCGGCATCTGCGCCAAGAAGTGCCCCGCCGAGGCCATCACCCGCACCGACTACGTGGCTCCCGGTCACAAGCTGGCCTCCATGCAGATCGATCCCGCTAAGTGCGTGAAGTGCGGCGCTTGCGTGGCTACCTGTAAGTTCAAGGCAATTTCCAAGAAGTAAGAAAGGGGGAAGTAGAAAATGGATATGATCAACGTTAAGATCAACGGCGTAGAGTATGCCGTAGAAAAGGGCTGCACCGTGCTGGAAGCCGCCAAGGCCGCTCACATCGACATTCCTACGCTCTGCTACCTGAAAGATATCAACGAGATCGGCGCCTGCCGTCTCTGCCTGGTTGAGGTTTCCGAGGGCGGTAAGCCCTTCCGTATGGTCACTGCCTGCGTGTATCCCTGCACCGACGGCATGGAGATCAAGACCACCTCTCCCAAGATCACCGCATCCCGTAAGATGAACCTGGAGCTGCTCCTGTCCAACCACAATCAGGACTGCCTCTCCTGCGTCCGCTCCACCAACTGCGAGCTCCAGACCCTGTGCCGTGAGTACGGTGTGGATTCCTCCCGCTTCACCGGCACCGTCAACACCTACGCTATCGACGACAAGACCCCCATCATCCGCGATAACAACAAGTGCATCCTCTGCCGCCGTTGCGTCGCTACCTGCGCCAAGGTCCAGGAGATCGGTGTCATCGGCGCCAACAACCGTGGCTTCGACACCTACATCGGCTCTCCCTTCGACTCCGCCCTGGAGACTACCTCCTGCATCAACTGCGGTCAGTGTATCGTGGCTTGCCCCGTGGGCGCTCTCTACGAGAGAGACGACACCGACAAGATCTTCGCCGCTCTGGCCGATCCTACCAAGCACGTCATGATCTGCACCGCTCCCTCGGTCCGCGCCCAGATCGGCGAGTGCTTCGGCTACGAGCCCGGCACCGACTGCGAGGGTAAGATGGTCACCGCTCTCAAGGCCCTGGGCTTTGACGGCGTCTACGACATGAACCTCACCGCCGACCTGACCATCGTCGAGGAGGCCAACGAGCTGATCGGCCGCATCCAGAATAACGGTGTGCTGCCCATGATCACCTCCTGCTCCCCCGGCTGGATCAAGTACTGCGAGCATTACTTCCCCGAGATGACCGAGAATCTGTCCTCCTGCAAGTCTCCTCAGCAGATGTTCGGCGCCATCGTCAAGACCTACTACGCCCAGAAGATGGGCTGGGATCCCAAGGACATCTTCATGGTCTCCGCTATCCCCTGTACCGCTAAGAAGTTCGAGTGCGGCCGTCCCGAGCAGTCTGCCGCAGGCGTTCCCGACGTGGACGTGGCCGTCACCACCCGTGAGCTGGGCCGCATGATCCACAGAGCCGGCATCAACTTCAAGGCTCTGCCCGACGGCACCTTCGACGATCCCTTCGCCATCGGCTCCTCCGCAGGCGCGATCTTCGGCGCTACCGGCGGTGTCATGGAGGCCGCTCTCCGCTATGCCGCTGAGGTCATCACCGGCAACAAGCTGGAGAAGCTGGAGTTCAACGAGGTTCGTGGCGTTGAGGGCATCAAGACCGCTTCCTACAAGGTCGGCGATCTGACCGTCAACGTGGCCGTTGCTTCGGGTACCGGCAACGCCAAGAAGCTTCTGAACATGGTCAAGAACGGCGAGCTGGACGTCCAGTTCATCGAGATCATGGGTTGCCCCGGCGGCTGTGTCAACGGCGGCGGTCAGCCCATTCAGCCCGCTTCCGTCCGCATGAACATGGATCTGCGCGCCGTCCGTGCTGCCGTCCTCTACAACGACGACGCCAACGCCGACGTCCGCAAGTCCCAGGACAACCTGGCTGTCCAGAAGATCTACGACGAGTTCCTTGGCGCTCCCAACAGCCACAAGGCTCACGAGATCCTGCACACCACCTACGTCAAGCGCGGTCTGTAATTTCGGATCAAACCAATACCCACAAGGGGCTGTCCTCGGACGGCCCCTTTTTGGCGCGTGGATACCGTATTGACAAACCGTGAACGATATGCTATAATGGTAGAAAACACGCGGATATGCGCGGAAAGGAGGACGGTATGACCGATACACAAACGACGGCACCCACCGAAGGGACCGACCGTGAAGCCCTGCGCCTCGCCGCCCTTCTGGAGAGCGATCCCGCGCCCATCCCCTGCGAGGACGGGGAGCTGGGGGCGGTGGATTTCTCCCGCATGGACGTCCTCATCGGGACGGTGCGAAGCGATGAGCAGTTTGACTACTGCATGGAGTCGAAGGCCTACTATATCCCCGCGGGGACGGTGGATCCCGCCGACCTGCCCGTGGCCTTCGTGGCCCTCTACGAGGAGGGACTGACCCGCAAGGCGGGGATCAAGCGGTACGGGCGGGTCACCGAGACCCGGGTGGTCAAGCGGCGGGACATTCCCGTGCCCATGAGCCGCCCCAACCCCGAGGAGACCTACTACCTCTTTACCGTGGAGTCCTGGGAGTACCTGCCCCACCCCATCGCCCTTCTGAATACGGCGCGAGGCAAGCCCGCCTTCACCAACGAGTTCCTGCTGACCCATTGCCGCCGCTCCTACCAGCTGGTGGCCATCCGCTCCCCCGAGGCCTACCGACTCTGTGCTCTTCTGTGTGATCCGGCCATCGCGCGGGGGGACACCCCCGTGCTTCGCCGCGTGGGAGACCGCCACATTCTGTCGGTCACGAAGGGCACTCTGCGGCTCCTCACCGCCGAGGGAGGGTGTCTCTATACCTGCCCCGCGAGGATGCTGACCGAAATGCCCGCCGAGGTACTGCGGGGCGTGGGGAGAGGGCTGGGGATCGGGGTGTAACAGATAGCTTGATCCCCTTTGAGGGGTTTGCCCCTCCGCATACCGACGGGACGCTTACGGGTGTCCCGTTTTTCAAAATTATTTCGCAAAATACCCAACCAAACCGCCGTTTCCGCGACAGTAAGGGCAAGAAAGGAGGCGCGACTATGACCGATATTCCTTCCACCCACCCCATAACGGATATGCTGGATACCCCCGCCTTTGACGAGGCCTACCTGGAGCTGACCCGCTACGCCTATACCCGCGCCCGCAACGCCGCCGAGGCCGACGAGGTGGTCTCGGATACGGTGCTGGCCTGGATGCAGGATCTGCGGGCGGGGAAGTGCATCGAGAACACGGCGGGCTATCTCCGCACCGTGTTCGAGCGGCGGCTCTGTGACTACCTGCGCCGTAAGTACCGCCGCGAGGTGGAGCTGAGCGACGACGGGACCATTCTGGAGACCATTCCCGACGACACATATCCCGAGGAGCGTCAGCAGATGCTTTTGGAGGAGGAGGCCGTGCGGAAAGCCCTGGGTCGGCTGGCGGCCATCTACCGCGAGGTGGTGTACCGCCACTACGTCAAGGGACAGCGGGTGGAGACCATTGCGAAGGCCCTGGGGGTCCCCGTGGGCACCGTGAAATCCCGCCTGTCCGACGGGCGGGGACAGATGAAGGAGACCGTCACGAGGCACCTACAGGGGGAGACCACGCCCCCGTCGGTCAGAGCCGCAGGAGAAGCCATGCAGAAGGAACAGAAGAACTTTACCGCCGACACCCGCCCGTATAGCGAGGTGTCCTACGCGCCCAAGCGAGTGACCATCGGGATCTGGGGCAACGTCAGCCAAAAGGGGGAGCCCTTTTGCTACGTGGAGTCCCTGATCGCCCAGAACATTCTGGTGCTGGCCTATGAGAAGCCCATCAGCATCCGCGACCTCTCGGCGGCCTTGGGTATTCCCACTCCCTACGTGGAGCACGAGGTGGATATCCTGGTGCGCGGAGAGATGATGGGACGCACCCCCGGGGGACTGGTCTACACCCGCATCTTCATGCAGACCGAGGAAGAAGGCCTCGGGGATGTGGAGGCCCAGGAGGCGTTGGCCGCCGAGATCGCGCCCGCTTTGTGGCGGGTGATGGAGGAGGGCTTGGCGCATTTGTGGGAGGATGAGACCTCGGCCACCCGTACCTATTCCCCCAAGCAGACCGCCACCTTCCGTTTGATGCTGGCTAACCAGATGATCGGTAACCTGCTGTTTTCTCCCGAGATGAATATGCGGGAGCCCGACGTGACCCCTCTCCCTCGCCCCAACGGGGGCTGTTGGCTGGCCACGGGGACGGTGTACGAATACGGTACGGAGCTGAATGCTCACAAGTACAGCTGCTCGGGGCCGGTGAGGATCAATTACGTCAAGCCCCCGGAGCGGGAGGGGGAACTGCCCATGCAGATGGCCATGATGATGGACTACCAATCTCTTTTCGGAACTACTCACTGGAATTACAGGCGAATGAAGTATTCCTTCGGACTCAACGAGATTTTGAAGCTGTACGCCTCCTTCATGACCGACACCGTCAAGCCCGCGGATCACCGTATCTTTGAGTTGATCCCCGAGTTTGAGAAAATGCGCATCCTGCGCCGCGACGATGGGGACGAGATCCGACTGGATATCCCCGCCATGACCCTGGCCGAGTGGGACAGATGGGAGGCCGCTTTGCGGTCGCTGGTCCCCGCCGCCATGGAGGCCGTTGGGGGACCCATCAAGGCGCTGATCGGCCGTACCGTCAACCGTGTCCCCGACCACGTGGACGGACGCACCGCCTACCTGCATACAGGCGCCATGGGCTGTCTCATCCCCGCCACCATGAAGGCCATGGCCGACAGCGGCTGTATCCCCGACGTGGTCATGGGGGAGACCCCCGTGATCCTGGTGGTTTACAACGACGGCCAGGAAAGATGGGTGTGCCCATGAGACCCTGGCTGGACCGTATGAACGGCTGGATCTGGATCGGGCTGTTTTTGCTGGGGGCCATGGCCTTGGCCTGTGTGTGGTGGGTAGCGCGCTACCTGGTCAAGCGGGTCTTTCTGTTGACCAAACTCACGGCAGACCGCAAAAAGGGAAGGATCGCTCTGCGCCCCCGTCATCCTTTGTGGTGGCTTTGCGGGCGAAGGCTCAACTACGATCTTTTGGTGGAGCTACCAAACCCCGACGCGGGAAAGACCGCTTATACCTTAGCGGTCAAGGTCATCCCCACCCTGCGTAAGACCACCGAATACTGCATCGGGGACATGGACCGCTGGCAGGCCAAGACCAACTACCTCTTCCCCACCGCCCGCGGGGTCATGATGTACGACTTCGGCTACCGCAAATGCCTCCCCCGCCCCGTGGATCGGGTGTTCCTTATGGCCCCCGCGGGGGTCATTCGGGTCTACCTGTTCTACCCCCACCCCCACGCCCTGACCATGGAGCTGCGGGGGGAGGACAGGCACAACGCCTACCGAGGAGTCTCGGAGAAGTGCGTGCCTTTGTGGCACGAGGGGGTGCTGTGCCTGGATCTGGACAGCCTGCGCAAGCTGGAGACGGCTGATGAGGAGACACGGGCGGCCATACTGACCCCGCCCCAAGCATGAAAAAAGGACCACCGACACGCATCCAATACCGTTAAGTTAAGCCTCCCCCTTTGGGGGAGGTGTCCTCCGAGCAAGCTCGGTGCGAAGCGTGACGGAGAGGGCATTTCATGCGGCATTTGCCCTCTCACCCGCCTTCGGCGGGAGCTCTCCCAAAGGGAGAGCCTTTTTTCGTTTTTCTTAACTTAATGGTATTGGACACGCCTCGGTGATCCTTTTTTATTCAATGGCTTGGCTTTTCAGCCCCGCTTGTCCAGAAAATCCCGCACCCGACTCTCCACCACCTCCAGTGCCACGGGATTCAACCCACCGTTGAGGATGAGGTCAGCGTGCTTCTTGGAGGGCTCCACGTGGGTCTCGTGCATGGGCTTGACCGTGTTGAGGTACTGGGCCATGATGTCGTCGATCTTACGGCCTCTGACCTCCATATCCCTGCGGGCTCGGCGGAGGATGCGCTCGTCGGCATCGGTCTCCACGTAGATCTTCAGGTCGAAGGTCTCGCGGAGGGCGGGATCGGACAGGATGAGGATACCGTCCACAATGATGACGGGCCTCGGGTCAATGCGCACCACCTTGTCCGAGCGGTTGTGGAGGGTGAAGTCGTACACGGGACAGTCCACCGCCCGACCCTCCTTGAGGGCGCGGAGATGGCTGACCATGAGGTCAAACTCCAGAGCCTCGGGGGCGTCGTAGTTGAGGAGGCGGCGCTCCTCCAGGGGGATGTCGTCGTGGGCCTTGTAGTAGTTGTCACAGCTGACGAGGGAGACCGAATCGGGGAATTTTTCGGTGAGACGGCGGGCGAAGGTGGACTTTCCCGAGCCGCTTCCCCCCGCGATGCCGATGATGTAAACAGAGTTCATAGCCGTTCCGTCCTTACGCCTCCAGATCCCGGATCATGCGCTCCACGGGGGCGGGATCGGGGTTGTACTCGTGGATGCCGGGGAAGACGATGGAATCAAACCAGGGCTCGGGGTCAATGCCCGCCTGCGCGCAGTAGTCCATGACCTCGGCGGTGGCGGCGTTGCTGTACTCCACGGCGAAGAGCTCGTCCCGGTCTCCCGTCTCCACGCAGAGGCGGCGGGGATAGCAGAGGCAGGCGATCTCGGGGTCGTCGTAGAGGGCGGCGGCGTCCCGCCAGGTCCAGTCGGGCCAGGCGTACTGACGGCGGTCGCTGAAGAAGGAGGAGGAGATGGCGGAGCGGATGCGGGGCTCGGCGGCGGTGGTGAAGAGGGTATAGTGACCGCCGTAGGAGCAGCCCACCATACCGAAGGACAGGGGATCCACCGTAGCCTCAAAGTAGTCGATGATGCGGGTGATGGCGTAGACCTCCAGGGCGGTGATGGAGCTGCCCACCCGCTTCAGGCGGGCATCGATGCGGATGCGGTCGTAGGGCTGACCGTAGAAGGCGGGATCCCAGAGCAGGAGAGCGGGCATGAAGACGTGGACACGGTGGGGAAGGAGTCCCGTCACCATGCCGTGGTAGTTCACCGTACTGCCGTCGAAGTAGAAGCCCGAGGCCAGCTCGGGGGTGCCTGCCCCGCCGTGCTGGGAAATGACCAGAGGACGGCGCTCGTCGGAGTTGAGGCGGTAGTAGAGTCCCGTCTGCCACAGGCCCTCCAGCACCTCGATGCGCATACGGAAGACGGTGTACTCCCCCTCGTCCCCCAGCTCCTCGATGATCTCGGCCTTGGGGGTGGGGCGGGGGAGGTCGGCGTTGAGGGGCCAGCCCAGCATATCCCAAAAGGCCTTGCGGTGGGCCTCGGTGTTTTGAAGAATATCGGCACCGCGAGCCTTGCGGACGGCGGCCAGCTCGTCCTCGCGGCGGGTGATGAGAGCCTCCACCTCGGAGAGATGGCGGGCCTTGAGGGCTTCGTTCTTGTGGGGATCTTCACGGAACTTCATGGTGAGTCTCCTTTCGGCTGTTTCTGTCCCTATTATAGCAGATAACGGGAAAATTTGCAAGGTGTTTTCGGGGGATTTCTCCGCCGCCTTGACAAAATCCCTTTGCTATGCTATAATGGTAAAAAATCCACAGGAGGCACGCGACGACATGACACATCCCGAACACACCGCGGCGCGGCTTCCCGTGACCGAGATCCAACGCTTCTGTATGCACGACGGCCCCGGGGTGCGAACCGTGGTGTTCTGCAAGGGCTGTCCCCTGCGCTGTGAGTGGTGCCACAACCCCGAGACCCAAAGGGCCGCCCCCGAGATGCTGTTCTACGAGTCCAGGTGCATCTACTGCGGTGCCTGCGTGTCGGCTTGCCCCGCGGGTGCCCAGAGCATCCACCCCGAACGGGTCTTTGACCGTGACAGGTGTACCGCCTGCGGCCGGTGCGCTTCTGTTTGCTGTACCGACGCCATTACCCCCGCCGCCACGGACATGACCGTGGATGAGATCCTGTCCACCGTCCTGCGGGACAAGGCCTTTTACGGGGACAACGGCGGGATCACGGTGTCGGGCGGGGAGCCCATGACCCACCCCGTCGGGGTCATCGCCCTGCTGACCGCCTGCAAGGAGGCGGGGATCACCACCAGCGTGGAGACCTGCGGGGAGTTTTCCCCCACCCATTTGCCCGTCCTGTGCGATGTGACCGACCTCTTTCTCTGGGACGTGAAGGACACCGACCCCATCCGCCATAAGGCCTATACGGGGGTGGACAATACCCGTATTCTGCAAAACCTGAAGGAAGCCGACCGACTGGGAGCCAAGACCCGATTGCGGTGCATTCTGGTGAACGGCGTCAATACGGTGGAAAACCACTACGCCGCGCTGGCCGAGCTGTATGGAGAGCTTTCCCATTGCGAGGGCATTGAGTTTCTGCCCTACCACGCCTACGGCGGCTCCAAAATGATCCCCTTGGGGATGCCCGATAACGGGCGGGTGGAGTGGATCCCCGACAAGGCTGCCGTGGAGGCGGCAAAATCTTACCTGCGGGACCGCGGTGTGCCCGTGATCGGATGAAGTCCCCGCCAAAGCCGTCATTAAATCTGTATTATCAATGAAGGAGATAGAACCCCTATGAAGAACCTGAACAAGTACATCGACCACACCAATCTGAAGCCCGCCGCCACCCGCACCGACATTGAGAAGCTCTGCGCCGAGGCCCGCGCGTGGGACTTCGCCTCGGTCTGCGTCAACCCCGCCAATATCGCTCTGGCCAAGGAGCTGCTGGCAGGGAGTGACGTCATGACCTGCACCGTCATCGGTTTCCCTCTCGGTCAGAACACCACCGCCGTCAAGGTGGCCGAGACCGAGGATGCCTACGCCCTGGGCTGTGACGAGTTCGACATGGTCATCAACGTGGGCAAGCTCAAGGACGGGGACGCGGACTACGTAAGAAACGAGATCGCCGCCGTGGTGGCCGCCGCCCGCGGCAAGACCGTCAAGGTCATCATCGAGACGGGACTCCTCACCGACGAGGAGAAGGCTCTGGCCACCCGCCTGTCCTGCGAGGCAGGGGCTCACTTCGTCAAGACCTGCACCGGTGTGTCGGCGGGCGTGGCCACCGTGGCTGATGTGCAGATCATGAAGGCCAACCTCAGCGGCTCCACCGTCATCAAGGCCTCGGCAGGTATCCGTACCTACGCCGATGCCGCCGCCCTCATTGAGGCGGGTGCCTCCCGTCTGGGCACCTCGGCGGGCATTTCCATCATCGAGAGCGCGGCGAAAGCGTAAAATTGCAGTTTATGGGGAACGAGGGGCTCTGCCCCTGACCCCCGCAAGCCCCTTTTGAAAAAGGGGCTTGACCCCGAAAACTTTCAAAAAAGGCATTGATAGGCCAAGAGATTTGATAGTGGGGAGCATAGAGGGCACCCCCATGGGGCCCCTTCCCCATTGGTATATTTGGGGTGTGGCATGGTTGTCCCTCCTCCCCGACAAACCCAAATTTGAATAATCAGAAAGGAGCCTCGCAGTGATCTCTGTTCCCTCCTACCTCACCCCCCTGCTCGCCCTCTTCGCCTCCCGCGGCGAGCGCGCCTATCCTGTGGGCGGCTGCGTGCGGGACACCCTCATGGGCATCCCGCCCCACGACTGGGACGTGGCGGTCACCACCCACCCCCACGACACCATGGCCATCTGCCACGACGCGGGCTACCGCACCGTCCCCACGGGCCTCAAGCACGGCACCGTCACCGTCCTCGTTCCCCTCAGCGGCGACCCCGCTGACCGCGACGGCCCCTACGAGATGATCGAGTGCACCACCTGCCGCACCGAGGGAGGCTACACCGACGGCCGCCACCCCGACGCCGTGGCCTTCACGGGGCTGATCGAGGACGATCTCTCCCGCCGCGATTTCACGGTCAACGCCATGGCCTTCACCCAAACCGACGGAAAGCTGGCCATTCTTGACCTCTTCGGCGGGCAGGAGGATCTGAAAAACAAGGTCATCCGCGCCGTGGGCGACCCCGACACCCGCTTCACCGAGGACGCCCTCCGCCTCATGCGGAGTGTGCGCTTCGCCGTCAAGCTGGGCTTTACCGTCGAGGAGAACACCTACGCCGCCATCTGCCGCCGTGCCGAGGGGCTGGCCCGCATCTCCCGTGAGCGGATCAGCGACGAGTTCCAAAAGATCCTCACCTCCCCCGAGCCCGAGCGGGGTATCCAATTGCTCACCGACACGGGGCTTCTGCCCTACGTCCTCCCCCACGGCATTTCCCCCATGGGCATAGGCGATCTCTCCTCTCTGCCCGCTGATTTCACGGTTCGCATGGCCTGCCTTTTGTGGGAGATGGACTATGACAGGGTGCAGGAGAACCTGGCGGGTCTGCGGCTCTCCAACGCCGTCCGTAAGGATATCCTGGCCATCGCCTGCTCCTACATCAGAACCCTCCGCCCCGATGCCCTTTGCGCCCGTCAGTGGCGTCACGCTCTGGGGGAAAACGCCCTCCCCGCTCTGGCCGTCCGCGCCGCCCGCGGAGACACCGCCGCCTGCGAGCTGGCCGAGCTGGTGAAGCTCTCCATCGAAAAGAACGAGCCCGTCCGCATCGCCGATCTGGACGTCAACGGCACCGACCTCATTGCCCTGGGCTTCAAGCCCGGGCGGCTCCTCCAGGACATCCTCTGCGACCTTCTGGAGGTAGTCTGGAACGACCCCGCGAAAAATACCCGCGAGGAGCTGATTAAAGAGGCCCTGAAGCGGAAAGACTAACGTCAGAGCCGATCCCCCCGATCACCGGGTCGGGGGTGGCTCACGGGGGCAAAAAAACTTGAAAAAATTTCAACTTTTTTTGAAAAAGCCCTTGACAAATTCCAAGTTATCTGCTATAATATCGTCTGTTGAAAATATTGGGGCATCGCCAAGCGGTAAGGCATCAGACTCTGACTCTGACATTTCCGGGGTTCGAATCCCTGTGCCCCAGCCAAATCCCCGAGGACTTGTCCTTGGGGATTACTTTTTCACTCTTCACTCTTCACTCTTCACTTTTCACTAAAAACTCGGGGATTTGGCAAGTAATAAGTAATAGTGAATAGTGAATAAGTTCGGTAGCGTTTTGCGGTGGCAAAACGCATTTTTTATTGTAAATGTTGAAAAGTAAAAGGTTTTATGTTATAATACTCTCAAAAATAATTTTCAAAAACTTTTCTTTCATTTTCGCTCCTTTTCGATATAATGTGTTTACCACCCGAAAGGAGAACGGAAATGCCAAATTTAAAACCATACTATCAAGTAAAATTAACTCTACTGCGATGCAAGCTGTCTTTTCTCGAAAATCCCCCGAAAAACGAGGACGAGCAATACGCTTACGATGTTATTCAAAAGGCGTATGAGATCAATGAGAAAAAGATAGAAATGCTTGATTTTGATAAAAACAAAAAGCTGTTAGAGGATTATTACAGGTGGCTCGATAGCAGACGAAAATGATAATGAAAGACGGTGGAATTAAATGAGTAAAGCATTAAGGGAATATATCGATGCTTCTTATATTGCGGAAAAAAGAAAAAATCCACACATAAGATTTCAAGTATATGGTACCGTGATTACAGGAGGTCTCCTAAGAAAATACTCTCACACTTGCTGTATTTATTGTGATAAAGATAGTGTTTATTACAATGCTGTTGGCAATACAAATAATATATCTTCCAACATCGAAAAGCTATATATTCGCAGAAGTATATTTAGTAAAAAAATAATTCGATTAAAAATAAAAAACAATAAGACACACCGAATAACGATATTTGAATATGATTCGTTTTCTACTGATACGGTTGGCAGTCAGCCTCAACATTGTCAAGAGTTAATTGATGTTTTGGAAAAGCTTTGTGCGGCAAACAAAGGAAAAATAAAAAATAAAATCAAAAGTTTATAATACATAGGCTGTCATCTATTTCGGTCGCCAATCACAAAGAAGACACCATCCGAGCAGGATGGTGTCTTCTTTTATCCAAGCCGCAGGCTCGGCATATCATCACGACGCAGTCGTGCGTATCATCAGCCCTTCGGGCTGTATCTCATCACGCGCCGGCGCGTATCTCCCCGCGGCTCGATAATATACCACACTTCGTGTTGATGATATACCACAATAAGCCGCGGATGATATACACTCCTTCGGCGTGATTGACTCCCCCCATTGACAATCCCCCGAAAGTGCGCTATAATAAAGCCACCCCATCCCAAGGAGTCCCCCATGAAAGATACCAAGCCCCGCCTCCTCCTCATCGCCTCCATGGCCATCTTCGGCACCCTGGCCCCCTTCGTGCGGCTCATTCCCGTGTCCTCGGGGGAGCTGGCCCTGTACCGCGCCATCATGGCCTCAGCGGTGATCCTTTTGGTCCTGCTCGTCACCCGCAAGAAGATCCCCTTTTCCGCCATCCGCCGCCGTATCCCCCTGCTTCTGGCCTCGGGGGTTGCCATCGGCGTCAACTGGATCCTCCTCTTTGAGGCCTACAAGCGCACCACCGTGTCGGTAGCCACCCTGAGCTACTACTTCGCCCCCGTGCTGGTCACCCTGGTCTGCCCCTTCCTCTTCAAGGAGAAGCTGACCCTCAAGCAGGTGGTCTGCTTCGTCATGTCCACCCTGGGCATCGTGCTGATTACGGGGATCGGGTCGGGGGAGGGCGGCCATCTGACGGGCATCCTCTTCGCCCTGGGAGCGGCGGTGCTCTACGCCTCGGCGGTGATCCTCAACAAGTTCATCCAAGGGGTGGAGGGGCTTCACCGCACCCTGCTCCAGTTCCTGGCCGCCTCGGCCGTCCTGCTTCCCTATGTCCTGCTCACCGACGGCATCCACCTCGGAGGTATGGACGGGATGGGCTGGGCCAGCCTTCTGACGGTGGGACTCGTCCACACGGGTCTGGCCTACTGCCTCTACTTCACGGCTCTGGGGAGCGTTTCGGGGCAGAAGGCCGCCATCCTCAGCTACGTCGATCCCTTGGTGGCGGTGCTGATCTCGGTGACGGTGCTGGGGGAGCCTCTGACCCTGTGGCAGGCCGTGGGCGGGGTGCTGATCTTGGGCTTTACCCTGTGGAACGAGCTGCCCGCCAAGGGAAAAATTGGGGCGGCTTGACATTCCCGCCAAAATATGCTATACTGTCCTTGGAAAGGCGGTGTCATCATGGACAGCACGGAAATCTACGGGTATATCCTCTCCCGCGTGGAGGCGGACCTGTCCCCCTGCGGCTACAGCCGAAGCGGCAAGGGGACCCTGTTCTACCGCTTTACCGCGGACAAGCGGGTGGGCTGTGCCGTGGAGCTGCAACGCTCCCTGTTCAATTCCCCCGAAAGCTACTCCTTCACCTTCAATCTCCTCTGCGTCGGGCTCCGTGATCCGGATGACTACTATGGAGAAAAGCTCACGGTCTCCGCTCTGAAGGCCTGCATGAAAAACCCCTATCTGGCCGAGCGGATCGGCCCTCTCTGCCGCGGCGGGGACTACTGGTGGGAGATCACCGAGGAGTTTATGGCCGAGTACGGACTGAAGGGCTACTATGACCGCTTCATCCAAGGGGATATGAAAAAGTGCGCCGCGTACCTGGACGGGTTGGCGGCCGGGAAAGAGAAACGGTATATGGGATGATCCCCATCCCGAAAGGAGGTATCTCATGCGTCGCAAAATTTCCAAAGCCCCACTGATCGCTCTGTCTGTCTGCGTCATCCTCGCCCTGTTCTGGCTGGGGATGTTCCTTGCAGATGAGCTGAGCGGCAACATCCACGGAGAGCCTGAATGGGTGGAAGCCCCCGACGGCGAAAGCAGTCTGCTCTCCTATCGCCAAAACACCTACTCCGGAGCCCCGTGGCTGACCTCCTCCATGAAAAGCGAGGACGTGGAGATCGGCTGGCAGGACGGCTTTCCCTTCCCCGATTTTCGGTTCTATACCGACGGCAGTGAGTATCCCCTCTACATTCTGATATCCGATGGCTCCAACGTCCGCTCCGTATATGTGCGGAGCGATTACGACTTTGCCAAACAGACCTATACCGTCAAGGGGACGGATATCGAGTTTGTTCCGGAGGAGGAGCTGACCAAGATCGAGGATCCCGCCTCGGTCAACTACGGCGACCACTGCGGGACTCTGGAGTTTGTCCTGAAGGACGCCCCCCGCCTGTCGGTCAAGGAGGCCATATGTCGGGATAGCCACGGGGGATGGTACCTCCACACCCCCGACGGATTGTGGCAGATCAGCGAGGAGCTGGTGCAGGCCATGCTGGAGGCAGGCGTGATCTCAAAGTAATGGAAAAACCGCCGTATGGGTGTTATCCCCCACGGCGCGGGAACCGCCGTATGGTGCTGTCCCCCGCGGCGTGGGAACCGTCGGTGGGAGATCACCAAGACAATCATGGAATGATACACATCCCGAAAGGAGATACGGACATGAAACACAGACACAGAATCCCCGCTTTTCTCTTGGCCCTTCTGCTGGTTTGCCTGCCGCTGGCGGCTTGCTCGGGAGGGGCTTCGGATGAATTCCTCAGCGAGATCACCCTCGGGCTGTGGGACAGGATCATATTGGACGAGGAGCTTCACAACGTGGTAAGCTACGTGGACGCTGAAACCGTCACCTATCAGGGAAACACCTACTACGCGGCTCCCATGATCTTCATTCAGGACAATTACACGACGGTTCAGGAGAAGCGGGGCTATGAATACATCGGTTGGTCAGGCCCCAGATTCTTTTACATTGACAACTTTTTCGGTGACTCCAAGGACGCGCCCACCATCCTGTACGAAACAAGGCTGAATTGCACGTATTTCAGGGAGGATTACGACTATACGGCCGACGAGTTCAAAATCAAGGGCACGGAGGACGTGATCCGCTTTGGCGAGGCCCTGACCGAGACCTCGGACGGGCCCGACGATTATTTGAGCGGGAAGCAAGACATAGTTCTGATCTCCTCCACCCACAAGTCCCTGGATATTGAGCTGAGCATTCATTTCTATGACGGGCGCTGGTTCGCCAGCTCCTCGGATTTCGTGTATTTCGAGATGTCCGACAGTCTCGTGGAGATCCTTGTGAAAAACCAAATGATTGAGAGCGACGAATCATAACCGACACCGTTCTCCCGATCATCCCTTTGATACAACCGACCTCGGCTGAGCCAACCGCTTCCCCCCGAAGCAAAGGCTCAGCCTTTTTTTCACCGAATCACCCCTAACCCCTTGATTTTTCCCCCGAAATATTGTAAAATGGAAATATCCCCCATCAACACAAGGAGGCATACCATGACACGCTCTCACTTCTTCCGCGACGCCGCCTGGGTCGGCAAGGCTCAGCGCACCCGCGACACCTTCACGGTCCTGCGGGGCCGCTTTACGGCGGAGTCCGCCCGCAAGGTGACCCTGAACGTCCTGGGTCTGGGCTTTTTCAAGTGCTATATCAACGGCATCTGCATCAATCCCGATACCTTCCTCCCCCTGTCCTCGGACTTCGAGGCCGGCTGTGACCCCGCGGAGGAGGTACTGACGGGACACCGTATCTACGTGCCCCATTTCGATATCACCCCCTACGTCCGCGAGGGGGAGAATGTCATCGCCATCCACTTCGGCGGTGGCTGGTACACCCACCACTGCCGTGTGTTCGGTCTCCCCAAGGCCATCTACTGCGTGACGGTGGAGGAAGAGGGCGGCACCGAGTATTTCGTCTCGGACGAGACCTGCCGTGTGGGCGACGGCTTTGTGGCGGGGTACATCTTCACCCAAGCCGAGCACCACGATTACACCGCCTTCACCGACTGCCTCGGGGCGGATTTCGACGACAGCAGCTGGCCTCACGCCACCCTGACCGAGGATCCGGATACCGAGTACCAGACCACCGACTGTCCCGCTGACGCCCTGATCGAGACCCTGCCCGTTACCAAGCTGGGAGAGGGTGAGCACGGCGGCATTGTCTACGACTGCGGGCAGAACACCACGGGCTACCCCGTTTTGAAAATTACCGCCCCCGCGGGGGAGACCGTAACGGTTCTCTTCTCCGAAAAGTCCCTTCCCGACGGCCGTCTGGACAAGACCCACCACCACGGCCAGCGGTTCCTGGTGACCTCCGACGGCACGGGGCAGGTGGTCCAGCCCGAGTTCACGTGGTACGGCTTCCGTTGCTTTGAGGTCATCGGCGGGGCCGAGCCTCGGGGAGTCAAGGTGGTCTACGCCGACCTGCCCGCCGCCTCCACCTTTGAGTGCGACAACGAGACCCTCAACTGGACCTACAAGACCTTCCTCCACACCATGCTCTGCAATATGCACACGGGCCACCCCTCGGACTGCCCCCATCTGGAACGCAGAGGCTACACGGGTGACGGTCAGCTCACCTGCCACGCGGTGCTGACTACTCTGGACGCCGAGGCCTTCTACAAAAAGTGGATGCGGGACATCGGGGACTGTCAGGACACCCTCAGCGGTCACGTCCAGTACACCGCCCCCTACATCAACAGCGGCGGCGGCCCCGGAGGCTGGGGCTCTGCCATCGTGGAGGTGCCCTACCAGCTCTACAAGCACTACGGGGATATTTCGGTGCTGACCGACTACTACCCCCAAATGCGGCGGTACATCGACTATCTGGAGGCCCACTCGGCCTACGGTCTGGTGGTCAGCGACAAGGAAGGGGCGTGGTGCCTCGGGGACTGGTGCGGTCCCAACATCCTCTACCCCGAAAAGGACATCACCTCCCACAACCAACAGGTCATTCTCCCCGCCCCCATGGTCAACACCTACTTCATGGTCAAGAGCCTCCGGAAGATGACCGAGATCGCCCGCCTCATCGGCAAGGAGGAGGATATTCCCGAGTACGAAGAAAAGATCGCCTACCGCAAGGGCGCCATCACGGCGGCCTACTTCAACACCTTCGACCACAATTTCGTCATGAACGTGCAGGGTGCCAACGCCTATGCCGTGGATCTGGGTCTGGGGGATCCCCACACCTATGGGAATCTGACCCGCTACTACAGCAAGCTGGGCCACTACGACACGGGCATCTTCGCCACCGATATCCTCACCCGTATCCTCTTTGAGAGGGGAGACGCCGAGCTGGCGGTGGATCTCTTGACCAATGACGGCGATCAGGGCTACGAGCACTGGAGAAGGAACGGGGCCACCACCTTCCACGAGTACTGGGACAGCAACCGCTCCCGCTCCCACAGCCACCCCATGTTCGGTGCCCCCGTGGCCTACTTCTTCGAGTACCTGCTGGGCATCCGACAGACCCCCGACAGCGCGGGGTATGCCTCCCTGGCCATTGAGCCCATGGCCGTATCCCGCTTCGGGCGCATGGCGGGCAGCATCCAGACCCCCAAGGGCACCGTGGCGGTGAGCTACCGAAAGGCGGACGGACGGGTCACCTTTACGGTGGAGATCCCCGCGGACACGAAGGCCGTCTTCCGCTACGGCGGCGGGGAGTATCCTCTCCATAGCGGCGAAAACGAGCTGGTTTTTGATCTGTGATCCCTTCCCCGATTCGGGAAAGCAAAACCTCACCGATCCTCTCCAAATGAGGGGGTCGGTGAGGTTTTTCTCTCCAAATTTGCCCCAACCCCTTGATTTTTTCTCCAAAATGTAGTAGGATATAGGTATACCCATTCCACCCGCAAGGAGGACGCTATGAAGCAAGTATACTACGATTATGACGTGTACCCCAAGGTATTCCTGGGCGACCGCGAGAAGACCGTCACCGTCCAGCCCCTGGGCATCCGTACCGCCTTTGCCAAGGACAGAACCTACACCATGGAGGTGCTGAAGGTCAACCAGGGCAACGCCCGCGTCTGGCCCGAGAGAAGCGGCCGCGCCACCCTGTCGGTGACCCCCGACGAGGACGGCTGTCTCCGTGTCACCGCCTACTTTGAAGGCGAGGGCGAGTACTACCTCAATATCAACGACGGCGACCGCCGCCTGGCCACCCTCCCCGTCTACTGTCTCGGCGAGGACATGGCGGGCCGTATCCCCCAGCGGGGTGACCTCCACGTCCATACCTGCCGCTCCGACGGACACGACGACCCCGTCAACGTAGTGGCCTCCTACCGCGGCCACGGCTACGACTTCCTGGTCATTTCCGACCACAACCGCTACTACCCCTCCTTGGAGGCCATCCGCCGCTACGGTGACATCAGCGACGTGGCCATCATCCCCGGCGAGGAGGTCCACCTGCCCCTCAACGACGTCCACTACGTCAACTTCGGCGGTACCTACTCCATCAACGCTCTGGTGAGCGGCGGCCCCAACGACGAGAAGGCGGGCGCTGACCCGGAGTGGAGAAGCCTGGACGGCAACGCTCCCGATCCCATCTCCCACGAGGAGTTTCTGGCCATGATCGAGGAGAGAGCCGAAAAGGTGCCCCTTCCCAACAAGTCCGAGCGGCTGAGCTACGCCGTGCTGGAGTGGACCTACGAGCATATGCAGAAGAACGGGGGACTGGGCATCTTCCCCCACCCCTACTGGCTGTGCCAGCTCATGCAGCTCCCCGAGGAGTATACCGAGTTCATCTACAAGAACAAGCCCTTCGACGCCTTTGAGGTCCTGGGCGGCGAGAACTACTTCACCCACAACGGCTTCCAGACCGCGCTCTACTACGAGATGCGGGAGAAGGGCATCGACCATCCTGTGGTGGGCTCCACCGACAGCCACAACTCCTCTGCCGAGAACAACCGCAACTCCCTGATCTGCTCCACCATCGTCTTCGCCAAGGAGAACACCCGCGAGGGTCTGGTCTCGGCCATTAAGGACAAGTATTCGGTGGCCGTGGACACCATCAGCAAGGAGTACCGTCTGGTAGGCGACTTCCGCTGGATCCGCTACGGCGCCTTCCTCATGGAGAACTACTACCCCCTCCACGACGAGGCTTGCCGCGCCGAGGGCTACTTCCTCCGCCGCCACTTCGCGGGGGACAAGCAGGCTACCGCGGTGCTGGCCGCCATGAAGGGTCAGCTGCCCAAGATGCAGAAGAAGTATTTCGATCTGTAATTTTCACGATTTCAAGGGGGCTTGCTTGCAGGCTCCCTTGGTTGTTGTGGGGGATAGCAAATTGGGGTTTGGCGTTGAGTTGGGTTTCCTCGTGAGCCTTCCCTTGTGAGGGAAGGGGGACCGCGAAGCGGTGGATGAGTAGCCGATAAATGGACATTTCCCGAAGGGAAATGATCTGCTTTCCTCCATATAAAAACCTTTCCTGATAGTGCTTTATAGTGCTTTTC
>JAFULU010000017.1 GCA_017483125.1 Clostridia bacterium | reverse complement strand
GCAAAGCGCATATCGCTCGCCGTCAGGCGAAATCAGCCTTTTTGTGAGTTTGCGAGATGCCCTTCGGGCACGATATGCCTTGCAGGCGAGATGTGCCCTTCGGGCGAGATATGCCCTTCGGGCGTGACGGGCTCCGCCCGATAAACCCAAATTTACACCCCCACAAATAAGAAAGGAACCCCCCTCATGAAATACTACGTCCTCGCCGACCCCCACGGCTTTTACGACATCATGATCAAGACCCTCACGGAAAAGGGCTTTTTCACCGACCCCGACCCTTGCAAGCTCGTTGTCTGCGGCGACCTCATGGACCGCGGGGAGGGCACGCTGGAAATGCAACGCTTCATGACCGAGCTGCTGGCGGAGGGCCGCCTCATCTACGTCCGCGGCAACCACGAGGATCTCATGGAGCAGATGCTTTGGCAGATCGAGGAGGGGCAGGAGTTCCGTATTCTGTCCGACGGTACCCCCGTCCCCGTCCACAACGGCACGTGGCAGACCGCCCTGCGGCTGGCGGGCATGACCGAGGCGGAGACCAAAAGGGAGCGGGATCTCCTGGTCCGTCTTGTCCGAGAATCCGACTACTATACCACCCTCATGCCCGCCGCCCTGGACTACTTTGAGACCGAGCATTACGTCTTCACCCACGGCTACATCCCCTGCCACGCCATCCAGGGGAGCACCAAATATATGCCGTACAAGGATTTTTACTTCAATGCCAACTGGAGAGAGGCCTCGGAGGAGGACTGGGAAAACGCCCGCTGGTACAACGGCATGGAGTTCGCCTGCCAGAGGAACCTCTACCTGCGGGACAAGACCGTGGTCTGCGGCCATTACCATTGCTCCTACGGCCACGCCAACGTGGAGGGCGAGGGGGCGGAGCGGGGGCCGCGGGCGATCTATACCCCCTTTTACGGTCAAAGGCCGCACGACCCCGACGCCCCCTTGGCGGTGATCGGTCTGGACGCTTGCACCGTGGTCAGTGGATTCATGAACTGTCTGGTTCTGGAGGACGGTGACCTCACCTCCAAACAGGGCTGAACCGTAAACTTTATGTGAAAGCCCTTGCAATCGGGGCGGGTTTGTGGTATACTATAAAATGACAAAAAATGTGTACGAGGTGAAAACGTGAGATCATCCAACGATATGACAACAGGCTCGCCCTGGCAAAAGATTTTGATCTTTACCCTCCCCATGCTTCTGGGTAACGTCGCCCAGCAGCTCTACAACACCGTGGACTCCATCGTGGTGGGTAAGTACATCGGCGACAACGCCCTGGCGGCGGTAGGCTCCTGCGGTCCCATCGTCAATATGCTTCTGGTGCTGTTCATCGGCATCTCGGCGGGTGCCAGCATCATGGTGTCCCAGTATTTCGGTGCCAAGAACCGCGAGAGTCTGTCCCACACCATCGGCAACTGCATCACCGCCACCGCCATCTGCTGTGTGGTGCTGGTGCTGGTGGCCACCCCCCTCATCCGTCCCGTTCTGGAGATGCTGAACACCCCCGAATCCATCCTGGACTGGTGCGAGGACTACCTCAAGATCTGTCTCTGGGGCATCGCGGGCCTGGCCTTCTATAATATTCTGAGCGGTATCCTGCGCGGCATGGGCGACTCGGTCTGGCCTCTGGTGTTCCTGCTCGTTGCTACCGCCATCAATATCGTGCTGGACATCGTCTTCGTGGCCGTGGTCCAGATGGGTGTCGCCGGTGTCGCCCTGGCCACCATCATCGCCCAGATCGTCTCGGCCTCCCTGTGTATGGTCAAGCTGGCCATCATGCGCAAGGACTACGACTTCGGCTTCAAGTTCATGATCCCCCGCGGCTCCTATATTAAGACCCTGGTGCGCCTCGGTCTTCCCTCGGGTCTGACCCAGGCCATCTTCTCCTCGGCTATGATCATCGTCCAGTCCCTGACCAACCAGTTCGGCGAGCAGTTCATCGCCGCCAACGTGGTCATCATGCGTGTGGACGGCTTCGCCATGATGCCCAATTTCTCCTTCGGTACCGCCCTGACCACCTACGCGGGTCAGAACGTAGGCGCGGGACTGTATGACCGCGTCACCAAGGGTGCCAAGCAGGGCCTGGCTATGGCCGTGGGCTGCTCGGCGGCCATTACGGTGCTGATCCTCTTCTTTGGTAAGCACCTGATGGGACTCTTCACCGAGACCGCCGATCTGGTGGAGCTGAGCTACCGCCTCATGATGATTTTGGCCGTGGGCTACATCGCCATGGCCGTGACCCAGTCCCTCTCGGGCATCATGCGCGGCGCGGGCGACACCATGACCCCCATGTGGATCTCCCTCATCACCACGGTGGCCATCCGCGTGCCCGTGGCCTACGGCATCGCCTGGCTCACCTCCCCCACCGGCAACCCCGCCGACGGCATGAAGGAGTGTATCCAGATCTCCCTGCTGGCGTCCTGGTGTATCGGCGCCATCCTCACCGCCATCTTCTACAAGATGGGGCACTGGAAGAAGAAGCGCATCCGACAGTGATTATTTGTTGGGTGATTACAAAATTGCAGTTTATGGAGAACGAGGGGCTCTGCCCCTGACCCCCGCAAGCCCCTTTTGAAAAAGGGGCTTGACCCCGAAAACTTTCAAAAAGGGCATTGATAGGCCAAGAGATTTGATAGTGGGGAGCATAGAGGG
>JAFULU010000198.1 GCA_017483125.1 Clostridia bacterium | reverse complement strand
GAAACTTGCTCTCCTCATCCACCGCTTTGCGGTCCCCCTTCCCCGCTGGGGAAGGCATAGAACGAGGAAACCCAACTCACCGACAAACCCAAATTTGAATACCCAAGATTTCCCCGAAAGGAGTCCCCATGAAGCACATTCTCATCATCGACGACGATATCCACATTGGCGATATGCTGGAGGAGGTCCTGACCCGGGAGGGCTACCGCGTCTCCCGCGCCTACTCGGGCACCGAAGCACTCCTGGCCGTGAAGGCTTTTTCTCCCGATCTGGTGCTGTTGGATCTCATGCTCCCGGGGCTTGCGGGGGAGGAGGTACTGCCCAAGATCAAGGGTATCCCCGTCATCGTGGTCAGTGCCAAGATCGACCAGCAGAACAAGGTGGAGCTCCTTCTGGGGGGCGCGGCGGACTATATCACCAAGCCCTTCGACGTCTCCGAGCTGCTGGCGCGGATCACGGTGGCTCTCCGCCGTGTGGCGGTGGCCGAGCGGCCCGTGCTGGTCCACGGCGGCCTGCGGCTGGACACCGAGACCCACACCGTCACGGCGGGGGATACCGAGGTCAAGCTCACCCGCACCGAGTACGCCATTCTGAAGCTTCTCATGCAGAATCCCACCCAGGTCCTTTCCAAGTCCCATCTTCTGGACCGCATCAGCGAGGACACCCCCGACTGCACCGAGTCCTCCCTCAAGATCCACGTCAGCAACCTCCGCAAGAAGCTGCGGGAGACCGACGGGGAAGAGCATATCGAGGCGGTGTGGGGGATTGGGTTTAAGATGAAGGGATAATCAATTGGGGTTTAGCGGTGAGATACAAGTTACAAGATACAAAGATACAAGATATGAAATACCCTTGCGGCAACAGCCGTTCTATATCTTGTATCTTGTATCTCTGTATCTTGTATCTGTTCGATAAACCCAAATTTGAAATATTTTTTATCTTTACGATTTCTTTACCCTTTCCTTTGCCGATTTCTTAACTCCCGGGTTCTATAATGACGGCACAAGCACGGAGGACGGCGAAAAACGAGCCCCCGTGTGAGAAAGGAGAACGACTTTATGGAATACATACTGACGACCAATGCGTTGACCAAGCAATACGGCCACTTCAAGGCCTTGGATCATTTCACCATGCACGTCCCCAAGGGAGCCATCTACGGCTTCGTGGGCAAGAACGGGGCGGGCAAGACCACCCTCATCCGCCTCATCTGCGGCTTGCAGACCCCCACCGAGGGAGATTACACCCTCTACGGCGTGAAGAACACCGACCCCAAGGTGGTGCGCTCCCGCCGCCGCATGGGGGCCGTGGTGGAGACCCCCTCCATCTACATGGACATGACCGCCGAGGAGAACCTCAAGCAACAGTATCTCATCCTGGGCCTGCCCTCCTTCGACTCCATCCCCGAGCTTCTGAAGCTGGTGGGTCTGGAGAACGCGGGCAAGAAGAAGGCGCGGAACTTCTCTCTGGGTATGCGCCAAAGACTGGGCATCGCCATCGCTCTGGCGGGGGATCCCGACCTGCTGGTGCTGGATGAGCCCACCAACGGCCTTGACCCCCAGGGTATCATTGAGATGCGTGAGCTGATCCTGAAGCTCAACCGCCAGCGCAACATCACGGTGATTATGTCCAGCCACATTCTGGACGAGCTGGCCCGTCTGGCCACCCACTACGGCTTCATCGACGGGGGGCGTATGCTCCGCGAGATCAGTGCCGAGGAGCTGGAGGCCGCCTGCCGCAAG
>JAFULU010000197.1 GCA_017483125.1 Clostridia bacterium | reverse complement strand
ACTCGGGGATGTTCTCAATGAGCAGGTAGTCGCGGACGTAGGAGTAGCGGATGTGCTCGCAGATGTAGTCGTAGACGCGGCGGGCCAGGCGGAGGGGGTCGGTCTCGCTCCCCGCGATCTGGGCGGCGAGGGACTTGATGACGGGGGTGAAGCGGATGTGGGGGTACTGCTCGCCCGTATAGTAGGCCAACTCCTCGGGGGTGAGGCCTTCTCCCGCGGGGGGGCAGGTGGCGCGGTCAAGATCAACGGCGGTGTATTTGGCGCGGTTGACGAAGGAGTAGCGCACCCAGTAGGTGGTGCCCGCCTCGCAGGGGACCTCCATGTAGGCGGCGCGGTGGACGGTGCCCGTGACGGTGACGGGGTGAGAGGAGGACAGGAGCTTGATCTCCTCCTCGGGCTGGCTCTCGCAGGCCACGGGGTAAGGGAACCAGATTTTCAGAGTCTCCCCCGGCTTTTCGGCGTGAGGCTCTAATCTCATCCAGTACTCCACCTCATAGC
Source organism: Clostridia bacterium (assembly GCA_017483125.1). Lineage (GTDB taxonomy): Bacteria > Bacillota > Clostridia > Oscillospirales > CAG-272 > CAMEON01. The sequence continues at coordinate 8,815 of JAFULU010000197.1, read as the reverse complement.
GGAAGGCGCGGTATCCCTTCTCCCGCATGATACGGACGGTCTCGGGAACCTCGGCGGCGGCGGCGGTGGCGGGGGCATAGTCAGGGTTGTACATCCGCTCCAGATCGTGGGTATGGGTCTTGAAGATGTTGGAGATGGCCTGGTGCTGGAAGCGCATTTTCCCGTTTTTGAGGATGTAGTCCACGTTGCCCGAGGCGATGAAGGTATCCAGGGCGGTGGAGTCTGCGGCGGGATAGCGGGTACGGATGCCCTCCACCATGTCGGCGCGGGTGAGGGGGTAATCGTCGAGAAGCTGGACCGCGAAGATGCGCTGGATCTCCAGACGCTTGCGCAGGCAGTCGGGCACGGGGACGGGGCGGGTGAGCCAGCGGTCAATGGCGGCGATCTCACCGGCGAAATCCCCCGAGAAGTGGTACATCTTGACCTCGTCGGGGAGGCCTACGGACAGGTAGGAGAGGTCGGAGATGGGGAGCTTCATGGTATTCATGGGATGTCCTCCTTTTTGGAGTGTTTCTTTCCTATATCATATCATGTTTTAGGGATTTTTGCAAGGGGGAAAGCGAAATTCGCCCAAAAACCGAGGTGCTGACGGGTGGGCGGTCCCCTTTTGGGAAGTGGAAATTTGAATTTTTTGTAAACAATACCGATTGTGCGTGAGATTGGGCCAAAATTATCGTCTATATAGGCAGAGACACGACGATCAGAAAGGATCTGACATGAAACATATCAAACCGCGATATGGGCGGCTCTTGGGCTGGGCGCTCCTGCTGTGCGGTCTGCTGCTCTGGACGGCAGGCTGTCGGGTAAGACCGCCCGAGACCGAGATCACCGCTCCCCCCGATGCGATCACGACCCTCCCGCCCGACACCACCGTTCCCCCCGAGGACATGGCTCCTCCGCCCCTGACTCTGCCCCCGTCCTCCGCGGACACCCGCCCCATCCCCGTTCTGTCGGTGGTGACCGAGGGTGAGGCACTCATTCTCTCCCGCGCGCAGTATATCAAGGCCACGCTGACGGTGTACCCCACCGCCGACTCGTCCTCCGAGGAGAACATCACCCTTCCCTGCTCCATACGGGGGCGGGGTCATTCCTCCTTTCAGTACAGCGAGGACTTGACGGACTACAAAAGCAAGAACTCCTACCGCGTCAAGCTGGAGGAGAGTGCCGCTCTTCTGCCCCACAGGGAGGGGGAGCGTGACCGCGACTGGGTACTGATCTCCTGCAAGAACGACGCCTCCGCCCTGCGCAATCATCTGGTCTGGGATCTGGCGCGGCGCATGGGTACCCTTCCCTACGTCCCCGACTATACGTGGGTGGAGCTGTACCTCAACGGAGACTATCGCGGGCTGTACCTGCTCACCGAGCAGATCGAGGTGGACGGCGACCGCGTGGACATAGACGACAGAGCCTCTACCGATCCCGCGGAGGTGGGGTATCTGCTGGAATACGATTTCCGAGGGGATATTGAATCCAATGCCCGCGAGGGGCTGACCTACTTCTATCTGCCCGATTCCAACCGCGAGGTGGAGTGGGTCATCAAGAGCCGCGTCTACACCAAGGCCGAGACGGCGGCGATCCGTGACCATCTTCTGGTCTGCCACGAGGCCATTCTGAGCGGTGACCGCGCCCGCATGGAGGAGCTGATCGACCTTCCCTCCTTTGTGGATATGTTCATTCTGCAGGAGCTGTCCAAGAATCCCGACGTGGGATCTTCCAGCTTTTACGTACAGCGGGACGCGGGAGGCAAGCTCTGTCTCACCGCCCCCTGGGATTTTGATTTCAGCTTCGGCACCTACTCGACAGGGGTATCCACCCTGGGGCTTGTGACCAGCGGGGACAAGGTACCTCCCCACCCGTGGTTCGCCGCCCTGATGGAGCAGGCGTGGTTTGTGGAGGAGGTGCTTTCACGGATGGAGGAGATCCAACCCCTCATGGAGCAGACCCTGACCGCCACCGAGTCGGTTGCCGCCGTGCTGACCCCCGCTTCGGACCGCAACCATAGCCGCTGGGGGATTTACGGAGCCAAGTACACCAAGTACGTCAACGATCAGGTGTCGGTGAAGCTGCAGAGCTATGAGGAGCACGTCGCTTTTCTGACCCGATGGACAAGGCTGCGCTTTACCCGCATGGAGCAGGCACTTCGGCGGGAGAAGGGTTGATCGGCATATACAATACATTCGCTCCGTGGGCATGAAGGCTCACGGGGCTTTTGTGTGTTGGACAGAGGGGAAAATGCCACAAAAAACGCGGTGTGTCGCGGGTAGGTTTCGTGACTTTCACGGGGGCAAATTTACCCAAACCACTTGAAAAAAAGGGGAATCTGCTGTATAATGGTATGTTGGTAAGTTCCGCGAAAACCGACCGAAAAACGCCGCAAGGAGTGCTTATGCGATCCAAGACCCTCGACATGACCGAAGGCTCCCTCGGAAGGAGCATTCTGCTCTTCAGCCTTCCCCTTGTGCTCTCCAACGTCCTGCAGATCCTCTTTACCATGTCCGACGTGGCGGTGGTGGGGCGGTTTGCGGGCTCTTTGGCGTTAGGCTCGGTGGGCTCCACCACCACCATGGTCATGCTCTACACCGGCTTTCTGGTGGGTGTGGGATCGGGTGTCAACGTGCTGGTGGCGCGCTTCGTGGGCGCGAGGGACGAGAAAAACACCCGTGAGACAGTCCACACCTCGGCCATTCTCTGCCTGTTGGTGGGGCTTGCGGTCCTGGGCATCGGCGAGGCTCTGACAAGGCCCCTTCTGACCCTGCTGGGCACCAAGCCCGATCTCATGGAGGGGGCGGTGCTCTACCTCCGCATCTACTTCCTGGGTATGCCCGCGCTGGCGGTCTTCAACTTCGGTAACGCCGTGTTCAGCGCGGTGGGGGACACCAAAAAGCCTCTCTTCTACCTGACGCTGGCGGGGGTCATCAACGTGGCCCTGAACCTGCTTTTCGTCATCGTCCTCCGCATGGACGTGGCGGGGGTGGCTCTGGCCAGCATCATTTCCCAGTATCTTTCCGCTTTTCTGACGGTGGGGGCGTTGCTCCGTGCCCACGGCATCCACGCTCTGCGGGTGGGTTTTCTGGGGATCCACGGGGACAAGGCCCTGCGCATTCTGGCTCTGGGCATTCCCTCGGGCTGCCAGAACGCCATTTTCCACATTGCCAATCTCTTCATTCAGGCGGGGGTCAATTCCTTCGACACAGTGACGGTAGCGGGCAACGCCGCCGCAGCCAACGCCGACGGGCTGGTCTACGACATCATGGCCGCCTTCTACACCGCCTGCTCCAGCTTCATGAGCCAGAATTTCGGTGCGGGCAAGCGGAAGCGGATCCTCAAAAGCTACTATATCAGTCTGGCCTACTCCTTCGGAGCGGGGGCGGTCATGGGCGGTCTGCTGGTCCTGTTCGGGCGGCAGTTCCTCTCCCTCTTCGCCACCGAGCCCGCGGTCATTGAGGCGGGTATGATGCGCTTGATCGTCATGGGCTGCTCCTACTGCGTATCGGCCTTTATGGATGCCACCATCGCCGCCTCCCGCTGGATCGGCAAGAGTCTGTGGCCCACGGTCATCGTCATCATGGGCTCCTGCGTCTTCCGCGTTATCTGGGTCTACACCGTCTTCGCCTACTTCCGCACCATTCCCTCCCTGTACCTTTTGTACGTCTTCTCGTGGAGCATCACGGCCATAGCCGAGATTTTGTACTTCGTCCACAGCTACCGCAAGAGAATGCGGCTGTTCAAGGCGGCAGATCCCGAGGGGGAGGCACCGGTGCCGATGATATGAAATTGCAGTTGATCGATCTTGAGACCGATCAACTGCAATTGAAGTAATAGGTAATAGTGAAGAGTGAAGAGGTGAGGAGGGAAACCTTCGGTTTCCGCCATTATTTTAAATTTTATGGACAAATCCGAAGGATTTGCACCTTACTTTTTCACTTTTCACTCTTACTTTTAACCTTTTCGCGTCTACACTATCTACCTTCACAAGGAGTCTCTCATGAACCAAAGAAACACCGCTCCCGCCTTGGGGGCCGAATCTCCGTGGTCCGCAAAGCGGGTGGGGATCTGCGCCACCCAGCTGTTCCTCTACTGCTTTCTGGCCTACACCTGTAGCTACTTGGGCCGCAAGAACTTCTCGGCCTGCATCCCCGCCATGATCGACGAGGGATTCATCACCAAGACCTTCGCGGGCACCGTCAGCTCGGCCTACATGCTGGTCTACGGCGCGGGGCAGATGCTCAACGGCATCATCGGCACCAAGATCAAGCCCCGCTACATGATCGGTACGGGCTTGTGCGGCGCGGGACTTTGCAACCTCATCATGGGCTTTGCCCCCACGGCGGGCATCATGCCCCTCATCTGGGCCTGCAACGGTCTGTTCCACTCCATGCTCTGGGCCCCCATCATCCGCACCTTTACCGACCTGCTCCCCGCGGGCCGCAAGGAAAAGGCGGGCACCAACATCGCCGCCTCCTGCTCGGTTGGGGCGATCCTGGCCTTCCTCATCCCCGGCTTCATTCTGCGCTTCGCGGGCTGGCGCACCGTTTTCTACATCTCGGGCGGCGTCCTTCTGACCTGCTTTTTCATCTGGGTGGTGGGCAACCGCTTCCTGAGGGGCTACATCCGCATGATGGAGGAGACCACCGCCCGCGAGCGTGCCGCCATTCTGGAGAAGGCCGAGAAGGCCGCCGCCGCCGAGAACCGCACGGTCAAGCGTTCCCTCCCCGCCATTCTTCTGGCGTCGGGGCTGTGGGCGGTGATCTTCGGCCTGGTCTGCAATGGGGCTCTCCGCGACGCGGTGGAGTCCTGGGCTCCCACCTTCCTCAAGGAGCAGTTCGGTCTGGACAGCTCCATGGCCAACATCATCGCGGTCATCATCCCCATCGTCAGCATCACGGGCACCTACTTTGCCAACTGGCTCTTCCTGAAGGTCATCAAGAACGAACTGACCACCTCCTGCGTCATGTTCGGTATCGCCGCGCTGTGCGTGGGCGGTCTGTTCCTCTGCCGCGATCTGAGTGCCATTCTCTGCGCCGTTTTCATGGCCGTGGCCATTTCGGCTATGTGGGGCGCTAACCATATGTTCCTCACGGTGGTTCCCTACCACTTCGCTCCTCTGGGCGTGACCGCCGCCGTGACGGGGCTTCTCAACAGCATCATCTACTTCGCCACCGCTCTGTGCGCCGCGCTGTACGGTGTGCTGGCCGACTCCCTGGGCTGGCAGGCTATGATCCTCATCTGGATGGGCATCGGTCTGTGCGGTACCTTCTTCTGCCTGATCTTCGCCCGATTCTGGGGCAAGAAGCGGGTGGCTCTGGACGAGGGGCGAATCTGATATGAATATGTCCGCACTGATCAAGCATTGGGGAGAGTACCCCCGACTTCAGGTACAGGATCTGTTCAAGTTTTTATTTCAAAGCGCCTTCGGGTGTGAGCATATGGCCCCCCACTGGTTCACCGCGCTGGACTACGTCCGCAGGGAGTACTACGGGCGGGTGGATCCATCCGCCGAGCCACAGGTTGACCGTCTGGAGGGGGAGTACAGCCGGGTGCACCTCTCGTGGTTGAACCAAGGGCTTTCTCCCGAGACCCTGACGGGCTTGTTTGTTCTATCCGCCAAGACCGAGCCGAACGGCAGGGAGCGGCTGGAAGACATGATCGCCGCCGCGCGGGAGATGATCCAAAGGGGTGAGATCCCGCTGGATCCCCATGAGTTTGAGGAGAAGCTGGAGGCGTGGAGGGCTATGGGCTATCCCGCCATTCACCACTCCGAGGCATTTCGGGAGGCTTACGCCCCCGCGTACCGTGTGATCGCCAACCGCTACGCCAATTTTCTGCCTCTGTTTGCGAAAATTGACACACTTTTGCAGGACGGCCCTGTGATTCTCGCCATTGAGGGGGGGAGCGCGTCGGGCAAAAGCACCCTGGCCGAGGCTTTACCGAGTATCTACGGGTGCGGCGTGATCCACACCGACGATTTCTTCCTGCGTCCCGAGCAAAGGACAGCCGAGCGGCTTTCCGAGGTTGGCGGGAATCTGGATCGGGAGCGGTTTATGGAGGAGGTGCTTCCCTCTCTGACCCGCGGGGAGGCGGTACAGTACCGTCCCTTTGACTGCGGAACCCGGACTCTTTCCCCGCCCGTAACCGTGAAGCAAAGCCGACTGACCGTGGTGGAGGGTGTGTATGCCACCCATCCCGCCTTTGGGAAGTACTACGATCTGGCGGTGTTTCTGGACATTTCTCCCGAGCAGCAGCGAGCGCGGATCGTCAAGCGGAACCCTCCCTTCCTTGCCGAGCGGTTTTTCGGTGAGTGGATCCCTCTTGAAAACAAGTATTTTGAGGGGACGGCCATACGGGACAGAGTGGATCTGTGCATCCCCGTGTGGGAAGAATAAAAGAACTCCTACGGTGGGCGTTGGCCTTGCCGTAGGAGTTTTTCGTTTGGGGATCAGGAGAAGAAGCTCACCAGACCCATGACGAAGATGATGACAATGATGACGGGGATGGCGATGGTGAAGACCCAGCGCATCCAGGAGCGGACCTTGAGGCCCTTGCCCGTGTTGGCCTCGGCCATGAAATTCTTCCAGCCCCAGCCGTAGCGGGTGACGCAGAAGAGGGTGAAGATCAGGGCACCGATGGGGAGGAGGAGGTTACTAACCACGAAGTCCTCCAGGTCCAGGATGGCGGTTCCCTCGCCGAAGGGGGCGAAGTCCGACCAGATGTTGTAGCCGAAAACGCAGGGGAGGGAGAGGAGGAGCATCACACCGCCCACAATGAGGCAGGTCTTCTTGCGTCCCCAGCCCGTGAGGTCCATGACGCAGGCGAAGATGTTCTCAAAGACAGCCAGGACGGTGGAGAGGGCGGCGAAGGACATGAAGATGAAGAAGAGGGATCCCCACAGACGGCCCAGGGGCATATTGTTGAAGACGGTGGGGAGGGTCTGGAAGATGAGAGCGGGGCCCGCGTCGGGGTTGATGCCGTAGGCGAAGCAGGCGGGGAAAATGATGAGACCCGAGGTGAAGGCCACGAAGGTATCCAGCACCGCCACGTTGACGGCCTCCCCCATGAGGGCGCGATCCTTGCCCAGGTAGCTGCCGAAGATAGCCATAGAGCCGATACCCAGGCTCAGGGTGAAGAAGGCCTGGTTCATGGCGGCCACGATGACGTTGAAAATGCCCGCCTTTTTGACGTTCTCGATGTTGGGGACGAGGTAGAACTTCAGTCCCTCGGCGGCACCCTCCAGGAAGACGCTGTTGACGGCGATGACCACCATGAGGACGAGAAGCGCCACCATCATGACCTTGGTGACCCGCTCCAGGCCCTTCTGGACCCCCAGCATACAGACCACGATGCCGATGATGACGGCGGCGGCCATGAAGATCGTCTGCCAGACGGGGTCGCCCAGCATTTTGCCGAATTCGGCGTTGACGGCCTCGGTATCCAGACCCTCGAACTTGCCCGTGGCGGTCTTGACGAAGTAGTTCATCATCCAGCCCGCCACGTTGTTGTAGAACATCATGAGGATGACACAGCCCACGAGGCAGGTGATGCCGTGGATGTGCCACTTGGACTTGGGGGGCTCCAGCGCGCGGAACATGACCGCGGGGGACCTCTGGGCAGCGCGGCCCACGGCGAACTCCATGGTCATGACAGGGATACCCAGGACGATGAGGCAGGCGATGTAGATGAGGACGAAGATGGCACCGCCGTACTGGCCTACCATCCAAGGGAATTTCCATACGTTACCGATGCCGATGGCGCAACCGGCGGAGAGGAGGATGAAGCCCAAGCGGCTTGCGAGTCTGTCACGGGACATGGAAGAGTCTCCTTTGAGTGAAAAGTGAAGAGTGAAGAGTGAAAAGTGAAGGTGCAGATCCTTCGGATCTGTCCATTTTTATGGAAGATATTGGAGGAAACCGAAGGTTTCCAACCACACCTTTTCACTTTTCACTATTACCTATTACTTGAATTTCATGTATCGGTTGAGGACCGATATATGAAATTTAGGGTTCTTCGGTCTGATACTCCGCTCTCGGCCCTCCGACGTAGGCGGGGCGGGTACGGGCGCAGATCAAGGGGGCTTCGCCGATCTTGGCGACCGAGAGGCGGACGGGGACGGCGACACGGCGGAGGTGCATACCGATGAGGGTGGCGCCGATGTCCATACCCGCGTGGGCCTTGACGGCTTCCACAGCTACGGGGTCGGACATGGCCTCCCAGACGGCGGTGGCGAAGGAGCCGCCTGCCTTGGGCTGGGGCTTGACCCAGACGGGGTCGTAGCCATACTTCTCGGCGGTGGCCCGCTCCACGATCAGGGCGCGGTTGAGATGCTCACAGCACTGGACGGCGAGGTGGATGCCGCGCTCGTTCAGAATGGGCAGGACGGCGTCCCGCAGGGCTATAGCGGCCTCCATGGAGGAGTGTTTGCCGATGCGCTCGCCCACCATCTCGGAGGAGGAGCAGCCCATGACCAAAAGCTGGCCTGCTTTGAGGTCAGCGGCGGCGATCAGTTCGCGGAGGGCGGTGGAGGCGTCGCGGGTTATGGTGGAGTAGATGGTTTCTGACATGATGATTCCTTTTTTTGAGGTTCAAATTTGGGTTTGTCGGGGAGTTTGCTACCCGTAACGAATCGCGTATTTCTAAACACGCGTTCTCCTTCACCCGCCTGCGGGCGGGAGCTCCCTCCCGGAGGGAGCCTTAGGAGCGCGGGCAAGAATTACTTGTCGGGTAACGGATTTCCGCGGGGCAATATATGCGGCCCCCTCCGGGAGGGGGCTCCCGCGAAGCGGGTGGAGGAGAACGCGGACATTTGGGAGAGCACTCTCTT
>JAFULU010000196.1 GCA_017483125.1 Clostridia bacterium | reverse complement strand
CCCAGGCTCCCTTCTCCAACATCACCCTGGACTGGACCGTTCCCAACGACCTGGCCGAGCTCAACGCCCTCGTGGGCGGCAAGGAGATGGACTTCAAGTACAAGGACTGCAAGAAGGACATGGACCTGGTCAACAAGGCCTTCATCGAGACCATGATCGAGGGCGACGCCAACGGCCGCGGCTTCCAGTATCCCATCCCCACCTACTCCATCACCCGTGACTTCGACTGGTCCGAGACCGAGAACAACAAGCTCCTCTTCGAGATGACCGCCAAGTACGGCACTCCCTACTTCTCCAACTACATCAACAGCGATATGGAGCCCTCCGACGTCCGCTCCATGTGCTGCCGTCTGCGCCTTGACCTCCGTGAGCTCCGCAAGAAGTCGGGTGGCTTCTTCGGCTCGGGTGAGTCCACGGGCTCGGTGGGCGTGGTCACCATCAATATGCCCCGCATCGCGTACCTCGCCACCGACGAGGCCGACTTCTACAAGCGTCTGGACCGCATGATGGACATCTCCGCCCGCTCCCTGAAGATCAAGCGCGAGGTCATCACCCGCCTCATGGGCGAAGGCCTGTACCCCTACACCCGCCGCTACCTCGGCACCTTCGCCAACCACTTCTCCACCATCGGTCTGGTGGGCATGAACGAGGTGGGTCTCAACGCCAAGTGGCTCCGCAAGGACATGACCCACGCCGAGACCCAGAAGTTCACCCGTGAGGTCCTCACCCACATGAGAGACCGCCTCTCCGACTACCAGGAGCAGTACGGTGACCTCTACAACCTGGAGGCAACCCCCGCCGAGTCCACCTCCTTCCGTCTGGCCAAGCACGACCGCAAGTTCTACCCCGACATCATCACCGCCGCCGAGGCCGACGAGGGCAAGACTCCCTACTACACCAACTCCTCCCACCTCCCCGTGGGCTACACCGACGATATCTTCGCCGCCCTCGACATCCAGGACGAGCTTCAGACCCTCTACACCTCGGGTACCGTCTTCCACGCCTTCTTAGGCGAGAAGCTTCCCAACTGGAAGAGCGCCGCGACCCTCATCCGCACCGTCGCCGAGAACTACAAGCTGCCCTACTACACCCTGTCTCCCACCTACAGCGTCTGTAAGGAGCACGGCTACATCGCGGGCGAGCACTACACCTGCCCCGAGTGCGGCGGCAAGACCGAGGTCTACAGCCGTATCACGGGCTACTACCGCCCCGTCCAGAACTGGAACGACGGTAAGGCCGCCGAGTTCAAGGCCCGTAAGGTCTACGCCCAGAGCAAGCTGACGAACAAGCAGCCCCTGTCCGAGTACGCCCCCGCCGAGGCTACCGAGACCGTCACCGTGTGTGAGGCTCCCGCCGCCCCCACCCAGACCATCCTCTTCACCACCGCCACCTGCCCCAACTGCAAGGCCGCGGGTATGTTCCTGGATAAGGCAGGTGTGGAGTACGAGAAGCTGATCGTGGGCGAGGAGAGCAAGGACCTGGTGGCCAAGTACGGCGTCAAGCAGGCTCCCACTCTGGTGGTGGTCACGGGCGACGAGTTTGAGACCATCCCCAACCTGTCCAACATCAAGGCCTACGCCGAGAAGAAATAAACCATCCAAAAAAACAAGGGGCTCCTCAGTGAGCCCCTTGCTTGACTGAAAATGACTATCCAAGTTCGGGTTTATGAGGACTGTGAAGTAGCCTCATAACCCCGTAGGGAGCGACGCCCTAGTCGCTCCTATATGTCAAGAGTCTGATCTCTTCATTTCAAACAATGCCCCTTCCCATATAAAAAAGAACATATGAACTTTAGGAGCGACGAGGGCGTCGCTCCCTACATTCCTTGTATCTTTCCTTGTATCTCCCAAAAAACATTTTAAAAAAAGAGAAATGAACATGTATGACATCATCATCATCGGCGCAGGCCCCGCGGGTCTGACCGCCGCCCTGTACGCCCGCCGCGCCGAGAAGAGCGTCCTCCTCATTGAGAAGGAGACCTTCGGCGGCCAGATCACCCACTCTCCCCGTGTGGAGAACTACCCCGGATTCCTCAGCCTCAGCGGCTCTGAGCTGGGAGAAAAGCTCTTCGGCCAGGTGCTGGAGCAGGGCGCCGAGATCGAGCTGGACACCGTCACGGGTATCAGCGGCGAGGCGGGCCACATCACCGTCACCTGCGAGGGCTGTACCCACGAGGGCAGATCGGTGATCATTGCCACAGGCTCCCGTCACCGCGACCTGGGGGTAGAGGGTGAAGAGAAATTCGTGGGCGAGGGCATCTCCTACTGCGCCGTCTGCGACGGTGCCTTCTACAAGGGCCGGACCGTGGCGGTCATCGGCGGCGGCAACTCCGCCCTCCAGGAGGCCGTCCTCCTCTCCGAGGGCTGTACCCACGTCACCGTGGTGCAGAACCTTCCCTTCCTCACGGGCGAGCCCAGCCTGCAAAATATCCTGGCCAAGCGGGACAACGTCTCCTTCATCTACTCCACCGTGGTGGCCGCCGTGCTGGGGGATGACACCTTCGAGGGTCTGCTCCTCCGCAATACCGACACGGGGGAGGAAACGGTGCTGAACGTGGACGGTACCTTCGTCTGCATCGGTCAGGTCCCCGCCAATCAGGCCTTTGCCAACGTGGTGAAGCTGGGTGACTACGGCTACGTGGACGCGGGGGAGAATTGCCTCCCCGAGACGGCCATTCCCGGCGTGTTCGTGGCGGGAGACTGCCGCACCAAGGCCATCCGTCAGGTGACCACGGCTACGGCCGACGGAGCCGTGGCGGCGCTGGCGGCTTGTCGGTATCTGGATAGCCTGTAATACGTTTCCATCAAAAAGGACTGCCTCACCCTTCGTGGAGCAGTCCTTCTTTTTCTTATTCGGCGTTGTACCATGCGAGAAAAGCGGTCAGATTCTCCTCACTCACAAAGTCCCCGCCCGCCTTCAGCATCTCCAGCATGGCGGCCTCCTTTTCGGAGGGCTCCTTTTTCTTTTCCAAGGAGTGGATCAGAAAGTCGATCATGGACCCGTAGACCCCCTTCAGAGCCGAACGATCCATACCCCCTTGCAGAGTGAACAGGGGGATCTCTCGGTCAAGTCCCGTGGTTTTTCTCACCTCGTCCAAAAGCTCCCCCGTAGGGCAGAGTCCCACCCCGCAAAGAGCTGCCACCGTATACCGCCGCGCGGCCTTCTTATAGTCCTTGACGCTGGTAGCCATGAGCCAGCCGCAGTAGATGATGGGGGCCTTTTTGGGCAGAGCCTTCTTGGCCTCGGCCAGCTCATACACGGGCAACCCCGTCTTCTCTCCCATCATGCGGGCATAACGGGCGGTACGCCCCGTGTTTGAGACGTAAACAATGGCGGTGGGCTTGGTTTTCATCCTGTCATTCCCCTCTCTCTGTGGATTTCTACCCGCATTATACCATATCTCACGGCAAAAAGCAAGAGCCCCGACGAAGGATCGAGGCTCTTTTCTATTTTTAGCTCACAGACAGACAAAGGGCTCCACGTCGTCCCCCCGCACAGCCGTATCCGTGTCGGCGGGATCCGTATTCCCCTCGGCCTCCATCAGCCCAAGGAAGGTAGTGATGTAGGTCTTGGTGTAGGTGCACATATCCTCCACCAGCTTCTCCGTGTCCCCGTGATTGCTGTGAGTCACGGCGGCGCAGGAGGGACAAACACGGCGCAGAGCGCACTCAGCGCAGGCGGCGGGCAGATATATGGTCTCGGTGCGCTTGTGGGTGGCCTCCCACATGGAGGCGAAGTTGATGTTCTCCCGATCAAGGGCCACCGCGTGATCCGAAAGCATCCCACAGGGGTACATCTCCCCGTTCCACGCCATCCAAAAGAGTCCCCGCCCCGCCAGACACCCCGTGGGCTTTCCGCGCTCGGGCAGAGGCCCCTTGACCCGCGCATCCTCGGCCTCCAGAGCCTTCCGCAGATAACTCTCCTTGGTATCCCTCTGCTTTGCGGTGGAGGTCAGATACTCAAAGCGGGCGTTCAGGACACCCTGCTCCTCGGCGTTCAGAGCGACGCGGCTGTCCTCGTGCTGATTCCGCACAGGAGGGAAGGTGTAGGCCGCGGTACGGATAGGAGCCCCGACCTCCTGCGCAAAGGCGATCAGAGCCTCCATATCCGCCAGATTTCGGGTGGTAAAGGTGGTGTTGATGATGACCCGCACCCCCGCCTTGGTCAGCGCCCTGACCCCCTCAAAGGCCTTCTCGTAGCCCCCGCGTACGCCGCACAGGCCCGCATACATCTCGGGAGAGGCACCGTACAGGGTCACGTTGACGGTCTCGGGCGGGTGCTTTTTGAAGCACTCCAGAATCTCGGGGGTAATGAGGGTGCCGTTGGTGTTGACCGATACCACAACCCCCATCTTGACCATCTCTGAGTATATGGTGACAAAGTCAGGACGCAGCATAGGCTCCCCGCCCGTGATCAGCAGGTAGACCATGCCCGCGTCTACAGCCTGACGGCCCACGGTCAGCCACTCCTCTGTGGTCAGCTCACGGCCGCGAGAGGCTTGCTCGGCCCCTGTCATGTGGATGTAGCACATCTTACAGTTCAGATTGCATCGGGGCGTCAGCTCAAAGGTACCGCTGACAGGCATACGCTTGATGGCTCCGGCCTGATGAACGAATTGCTTGATAGAGGGTTGTGCCATAAGGACTCCTTACAAAATGGGATACAAGAGGGTGGGCTCATAGAACCCACCCTGAAAAAGCGGAATTACTGAACGGTAATGGTGCAGGTCACAGGCTTACTGCAATTGTACACTATCTGGCCCTGGCTGTTCGTCTCGCGGACGTACACCGTGAAGGTGTAGGTGCCGGGCTCCAGATCCAGAACGATATCGGCGTACAGGATCTTCTGATTGGGCTTGCGGGGGTTCACGGGTGCGACGGTAATATTGGCAGGAACCTGCAAGCCGTCCTCACCGATGATGATAACCTCCTGAACGTTGAAGGACTTGATGGTGTTGATGGACAGGCGCGCCGTACGGCCGCTGTAAACAGACTTCACCTGGAAACCGGCGCTGTTGATCATGTCCTTACGGGGAACCATAGCCTCGGTGATAGTGGGACCTTCCGCATTGGGATAGACCTCACCGGGGATACGAACCATTGCGTATTCAATACTCCAGGAGGTCTTCTGGATCTCACTGATGGCCGCATCAACAGAAGCGCGATCATAGGCATCGGAGGCGATCAGATCCTTAGCGTTCATAACGGCGGTGTGGTAGAGCAGCCAACCCTCAAAGACGAAGGCGGTCATGGGATTCTCATTGTAAACGGCAAGCTCGTCGTGACGGGCGATCAGCTCGGGCAGGCCATCGAGGACGGTATCCTTATCGTGCTGACCCGACATCAGCCGCTCGTAGGAGGTCATCAGCGCGTTGGTCATAGCGTCAACCGCATTCTGATCGTTGATATGACCGCTCAGATATTCGTTCTTTGCCTCTTCAACCAAAAACATGTAGTCGTTGTAGAAGGCACCAACGATCAGATCCTTTCGGGCCACAACGTTGGGAGCCAGCGCGACAGCCGCCTCCAGCGCGGTCAGATCCACGAAAATGGCCTTCTTTGCCTCAAGCAGTTCGGCCAGAGCGGCGTTCACCTCGGGCTGAGTCGCGGCGCTGTTCTCCAGAACAGCCTCGGCGTTGGCCAGAGCGGCGGTATAGCGGTCCAGAACCTCCTGAGTGAACTGGGTGGTATCCACATCCTTCAGAGAGGGAGCATTGTCCACGGCGGTCTTCAGAGCGGACTTATCCGAGGTCAGCTTGGACTTGGCGGTCAGAATAGCCTCAAGCGCGGCGGAAACCTCGGCGGGAGTCGCGTCGGCATTGTCCAGAACAGCACGACCGGCCTTAACGGCCTCCAGGTAAGCGGCGTAGGAAGCGTCGCTGTACATACCCTCGGTAATGGAAGCAGCCTCGGCGACAGCGGCCGTAAGAGCCTGGGTATCAGTGACCAGAGCGGCCTTGGCGGAAGCGATGGCGTTCACAGCGGCAGTCAGATCGGCCTGAACCTCGGCACCGTAGGTCAGCAGGGCGTTACCCTGAGCCACGGCGTTCTCCAGAGCGGCGTAGCTGGCGGCGGTGTACTGGGAGCCGTCAATGGCGGCGGCATCCTTCACAGCGGCGCGAAGAGCGGCGGGATTGGGAACGGTGGTGTCAACCGCGGAAGGATCAATGGCGGGAGCGTCACCCATCTTGGTCAGATTGGCGGAATAGGTGCTGTATTTGACCGAGCTGTTAGCGGTAGCATTCCAGGACTTGGCACCGATGGCGCGGAATAGAGGCTTGATATCGGCCATGACCTGAGTCTCGGTACGAAGGTTGGGATTATCACTCCAGATACCCAGAGCGCCGCCGAGGACGTTGGGGTTAGCCGTTGACATAATGTAGTTGGCGTTACCGCTATTTGTGAAAACGAAGGGCGACCACTCATTGTAGATCTGGTCGGCATATGCCTGGTCGAAACTACCTCTCTCATCGGAGAAATAATCCGAGGTCATAGCATAGTAGGTATAATCGCTGAGAATATTGTAGAGCTGATAACCCGCGGTAGCGTATGTCCAGCAGGTATTGCTACCGATCGTCCAGAACCAGATATCAATATCCTGATCCAACTCCACCACCTTATTCCAACCGGTATCGCTGGAACGGAGCGCGTCATCGTTCCACATACGAACGCCGGTGTAGCCAAGGCTACGAGCCAGATCGTTCAGGTCGTTCATATAGTACAAGAATGCGTCGTACGCGACGGCGGAGGAATAATTGCTCTTGCCTTCTGCCTTAGCGCGGTTCTGGGCGTAAGCCTTCCAGTGATCCAGCTGCTTCCACTTGGCAACACTGCTGGTAACAGCGGCACCCCAACCCAGCAGCTCGTCGCCGCCGATGTCGATCTTGGTCGCGCCAACAGAGCGGAAGAGATTACCGTACTCAACGGTCAGGCTCTGCACGAAGGCCACGGCAACGGGATTGGAAATGTCAATACCGCGGGAGTAATTGGCATTACGGGATCCCTTGACCAGGGTAGTCGTACCGTTGTACTTGAAGTAATTTCCGATACCGTAGGTCGAAGAGCCCTGACTCACACCGTCCACGTAGAATTTGTAGGTGCTGCCCGAATAGGTGGTCTTGTAGGTCTTGCCGTTGTAGGTAAAGCTGAAGGAACCGTCAGTCTTGACCTTATCGTTGAAGGTCTTGACCAGGTAGTTCAGGTGACCGGGAGAATCCAGAGAAGGCATCAGATCCACGTGATACTTCTCGGCGTAAGCGGCGATTTCCAGGAACTCCTTCTGAGTCAGATAACGGTTGTCAACAGTCTCCAGCTCAGCCTGGGTACAAAGAGTACCGTCGCGGCCGTTGAGCCAAGGATAGAGCTTGGTCTCCAGACCCAGACCCATCTCCTCGGAGAAGTGCATGACCAGAGTATTCATATTACTCCAGCTCATTTCGCGGATCAGCTCCTTGATCCACTCAACCGAGTAATACTTACGGCCGTTGTCCAGAGAAATGGAACGCTCCAGAACGCTGGGGGACTGGGAAGCGGCGCTGACGGAGCCGTTGATCAGCAGCTGCTGAATGACGTAACGACAGCCGTAGAAGATGCCGTCGTCATCGGAAGCGGCAACAATCAGCTTGTCCCCGGAAACGCTGACGTTGAAGCCCTGCGTGGGAACAGAGGCGTCGTAGGTCAGAATAATGTCCTCGCTGCCCGCGTCGCTCACAGCACCGATAGCGGTGTTGATATTATCACCGATCTTCTCCTCATACTCCGCCTCAAAGAAGTTGGCCTCATACTCAAGAGCCTCGAATTGAGACACGGCGGTGGCATCCACGTAGATCTTGGTGGATGTTTTAGGAGACCAACCGCCGGCGGCAAAGGCCGTGACGGTAAAGGCAGACGTGACCATGCAAATGGCCAGAATCAGGGACAACGCTCGTTTGGTAAATCCGATACGCATAAGTAATCCTCGCTTTTCAATTTTCGCTGGGGTTTCTATTCAGCCGGCCCTGCAGGTACTCCACCGCAGAGGCATTCGGTTGACAAAAGTAATCGACCACCGTCACCTTGTCGACAATTTTCGCAATCAAGGGTATAAGTGCCTCATTAAACGCCGCGTCATCCGCGCTTTTCACGGTCTGACTGTACAGAGCCATGAAGGCGCGACGGCGATCCAAAAAGGTCAGCTTATTCTCGGGTCCTTGATGAAGGTACACGATGGCACGGATGGGAGCCTGCATATCCTTGAAGATACGCGAGGTTCCCGCGACGGGGCCCCCATAGGCCATGGGAACGTCACCGCTTGCGGATACAATGACCTTATCACCGTTGATGATCTCAGCACCCGTACAGGCCTCCCAAAGGGAGGCTTGGGTGGACTTACCGGTCCCCGAGGGGGCGGTGAACAAAATGGCCTGACCGTCACAGACTACAGCCGAGGAGTGAAGAATGATACGGTCAAAGGGCAGAAGCATCCGTTCGAGCATCAGAAACAGGGTCCAGTTCGCGTTGATAACAAATTTATCCGCTATCCCCTTGGGAACAAAAAGCCGACAGGTGTTATCCCCGCCGGCCGGTACGATCCGCCAAAAATATTCGTCGTCTTTCCAATGAAAGCGTTTGACAGAGTCAAGCTTTCCAAATTGCACGTTTTCTGTGCCGAAAGAGACTTCAACAACCCAGTCGGGTCTGTCCTTTGAGGCCTCATCAGTTAGAAAGGACTGAAGATTTTCAGGTAGACAGAGGGGACGCGGCGCGAGGATGCGAAACCGCATCCCCGCAAACCGCAGATCATAGGAATGAGAAGTCATTCGGTCAAGAGGTCAATGTAGTTCTTGCGTGGCTGTGATAACAGAGGGTATCTGCGCCGCTGAAGGTATCACCGGAGAAAACCAGAACCTTACAGGAGTCACTACCTACGAACCAGCCCTGAGCTCTCAGCTCGTGAGACTCGTCATAAGTATCACACGCGGCGGCCACAGGCATATCCAAGGACATGACCTCAACATGAATCGTAGGCTTACTATAAGCTCTCTTCATGACACTTACACCTCCTTAATTAATCCTTGTTGACCAGAGCCTCGCCGATGGCGACAACTCTGGACATCAGAATGCTTGCGTTGATATCGCTGGCATCCTGCACAACAGTCATCTCGGCCGCGGTCTGAGTCGCGATCTTGTAACCGTTGAGCTTGATATTGGTCAGGGACAGCACATCATTGGTCCCGGCGTTGTCGATACCGATGACCACAAGGGTCTTCTCAACACCGTTATCGTTGACGGGCTTCCATGCGATATCCACGTCGTAGTACTGCTCTGTACCGGTGGTGATGATTACGGCGGTGTCCTGGCTCTCGAAGTCAGCGGCACAGTTGCCAACTCGCAGGCTGGCAGACTGAGGAACGAAGACCTCCTCGTAGACGGACTCACCGGTCTCCTCATCCACACCGATGACAACCTTATCGGTTCTGTAACCCTCCCAGGTGGACTTCAGATGTGCGCCGATCTGAATGCTTCTCTCGCCCTCGTAGTTCTCGTCCAGAACCACGTAGAAGGCAATGTAGCTGAGAACCGCGCCGTTGGCGTTGGAGAGATAGATCTCGTTGTTGGGACCGTACTCCAGGTACTCGTCACGGCTCTCACAGCCAACCAGGGTGTAATCACCGAAGCCGTTGTCGGGCAAGAAGTTCTCGATCATAGTGTTGCCGAAGCCCCAGTTGAAGTCAAGAGCGGTTGTACCCTCTTTATCCTGCAGAACGCCGATGTCACCGTACACCACGTTGCCGGCAGCGATCTGATCCTTGATCTCGATGATCTGGGAAGCGACCTCGTCAGCCTTGTAGTAGGTAGCGGCCTGATCCTCGGTGAGAGGATGGTAGACACGGACGCCGTCCACGTAGACCATACGGTCGCGGTTGCTGGCGTTGGAGCCGATCACGGTCACCTCGTAAGTACCGTACGCAAGATCCTTGCGAGCTGCGAAGGGAATCTGGCACAGATCGCCGTTGACGCACTCGGTGATCACGGGGAATGCCGCCATAGCGCCGGTCTCCACGTTGGTGATCATGATGGTCAGAACCGCATAGGCGGAGGTGGTGGTACGGCCCACGATCTCGAAGCCGGTACCGGTGAAGGTGAAGGACATCAGGGTAGCGGCCTCTGCGCTGTTGATGGCCATCGCGTGAATGGTATCGTTGGAGGCGTCACCGAACAGGGTATGAACGTCTTCGTCGGCAGAACCGAAGATGGTCTGGCAGATCTCGTCACCCACAGCCTCCAGGGTCACGCCCTCGGGAGCATTCTCCAGATAGGAGAGCTCCAGCTTGCCCCAGATATCGGTGCCGTTCTCTGCGTAGTTGGGATCCGAACCGTAGTTCATATCCTGATCGGCGCTCTGCTGATCGCCCTTGTAGGCACCCTCGTAGACAGCCCAGATGTTACCCTCGGCGTCGGAGCCGGTGTTCACGTAGGTGATAGCGCCCTCACCGGTGAAGTCATCCTCGTAGTACATGACGTTGGCGGGAACGACCGACACGGTCTGGGTCAAAACTACACCGGTGGTCTTGTCAACCGCGGTAGCGCCGTCCTTCAGAACGGTGACCTCCACCTCAATGGAGTCCGGACCGTTCAGGAACTGCTTCATGGTGTAGACGAGAGATCCCTCAGCCACGGTGAAGTCACCGTAGGTACCCACCTTGCCGGCGGGAGCGTTGAAGGAGTAGGAGGTACCCGCGTTGGAGTTCAGGGTCAGAATGTCGTTGCGGGCGATGTGAGCGGTGTTTTCGAACAGCTCCACGGGCAGGTTGTAGTCTAGTACGAAGACGCTGTCATCCACACCGTAGGTGTGAACGTGAACCGCGATGGGCTCGTAGGTGTAATCGCCGATGGTCACGGCGTAGTAGAACAGCTCGGTACCGACCTTGTCGGTCTGGAAGAAGATGCTGCCGTCAGCCTGCATGGTCGCATTGTACTTAACGCTGGTGGAGGTACCGCTGGCGTTGGTCAGCGCGATGGTAGCATTGGAGTAATCCAGATTCTTCAGATCTTCCTTGGCCTTCATGGGAGCCAGCAGCTCGTCGCGGGTGATGGTCACGCCCTGGGACTTGTTCTCGTCCAGCTGACCGTAGTTCACGCCGTCCAGATGACCGCCGTCGTAGAACGCCAGAGAATCAAAAGCGTAGTGGGTCTTCTGGACGCGATGGTTGTCCATACCGTTGAGGTTACGCTTGGCGTCATCCACATTCTCACCGTCAGCAACGGCGGTGGTGTAAACGTAGTTGTCGAAGACATCCGCGTCATTGTTGCCAAGCTTATGCTTGAAGCCGTAGACCAGAAGCTTTTCGCCGACCTGGAGCTTGGTCTCGGCGGTTTCAGCGGCGAGATAGCTCTTGAGGATATCCTCGTTCATGTCGGCAGGGTTGGTGAAGGCCTTGACCGAGCCGTCAGCGGCGAAGTGGTAGGCGGCGATATCGTTGATGGAGGTGCCGCTCGGGAGAACGATGGCATCCTTGGACAGGCTGACACCCAGATTCTCATCCAGGAAGGTCAGGTCGCCGATGCTGGTCTCGCCGTTGTTGGTGATGGAGAAGTCGTACACGATATCGGTGTCGGGCAGGACGTAGCCGTTGTAGCCGACCAGGTTGTCGTTCTGCCAAGCGCGCTTCTCGGTGACCATAGCGGGGTCAACGATCTTGATGTTGGTCTCGATACCGAAGTTGGCGGAGGAGCCGTGACGCTCCATGTAGTAGAAGTCGAACTTGTAGATCTCGCCGTCGTGCAGACCGCACATTTCGGCAACGTCATTCAGGTTCACCTCCACGCGGGAGATGGCGTGGGCACCGCCTGCGTCCAGAACGCGGACACCGTTGATGTACAGGTACACGTCGTCGTCACCGGTGAAGATGAAGTACAGCTCATCGTCAGCGTGGTAGATGAACTCGGCGTGACCCTCCAGGGTGTAGTGGAAGTTCACCTTGTCGTAGTACTCGTTCTGAGAGGTGTTGTCCTTGTTGATCTGGTACATCTCGCAGAAATCTCTGTAAGTATCGCGGGAGGCCGCGTAGCCGTAGCCGTAGTTACCGACAGGGTTGAAGGAGTAAAAGGGCTGGATATTGCCGCGGACGTACCAGTCAGCCTCGGTGTAGGAGGTGCTGTCGTAGCTCGGGCAGTCGTAAGACTTACGCTGAGTGATCGTGGAGGTCTGGCTGTTCTTGATGACACCGTCAGCACCGTAGACAACGTCGTCGTAGGCGGAGTTGAAGGTGTAGTAGGTCTTACCGTTGGCGGTCTTCTGCACCAGATTCAGGGTCGTGTACTGATCAACGGTCTTACCGTAACCGGTCTGATCGTTGTACAGGTTGTGGAGCAGGAAGTACGCCGCGTCGGTAAAGGTGGAGATGTAATTCAGCGCGTCGGGACCGGTCAGCTCAGAGGCCTTCTTCACAGTCTCAGCGTAGGAGCCCAGACCGCCGGTGGCCTTCTCACGGAGAACGGTTGCCAAATCCTTGCCGCCCAGACTCTCGTGCTTGTAGCCCATGACGTACCACATATTGTAGTTGCCGTTGGTCTTCTGGGGCTGAGCCAGAGTCTTCGCCATGTAGTTGGCCAGATAGTTAACGGTCGCCTCGGTGTACACCAGCTGAGGCTTGCCGTTCGCGTCATAAGCCAACTTATCGGCAACCAGGTCGGTGCGGATATACGCGCCGTGCAGGATCTGGGTAGCGCCCGAAGACAGGGTATGGGTCATGACGGTAGGAGCGGTCTGGCCGTTCCAAGAACCGTTCTGGATCAGGGTGGTGCCGGCAATGCCGCCGTCTGCGGGCAGATCGTTCAGCCAAGCGTTACCGTTGGTAGCCAGCAGACCGTAGCCAAGGGTGTTGCCGAGGTTGTAGCCATCCTTCGTAACCTTACGAGAAATGGTAATGTTGCTCGTGGTATACGTAATAGCATATTCGCTCTTGTTAGACTCCGTGATGAAGCTGAGCTTGCTATAGTTGGTGCTATCACCCGAGAACACCCAAATGGCATAATATCCACTCTTCATGGCGCTGTAATATGCACCGCTCGAAGAGTTACCCTTCGAAGTTCCCGAGGGGATAACCTTAACAATGTCACCGCTGGCGTTACAAATGATACAATGCCAATCACGGCTGGCTGCAGACCACTTGGTATATCCGTATTTCGCCACACGAATACCCATATAGTTATTGCCGCCCCAACTGCTGGGGTTCACCCCATAGATCGTGGGAGTAGACACAGTACTGTTTGCAACTCCGCCTCCGTAGGTTTCGAGACTGTACTTTCCAAGCTCATTACACTCGAAAAGCATACCGTCCGAGGCGTAGTCGCGGATGGTAATGGGCAACGAAACGAAATTGCTCGTTCCGTCAGTTCCGGCCGCGTTGATGCTCAAGGGAATCACAGGCAGCATTCCCAACATCATTACGAGGCTCAGCACGGCCGCGATGAGCCGCTTGGTTGTTTTCAACCCTTTCATGATTGTTCACCCTCCATAGTAAGAAAATGATGTTCCTCTAATTCACGCAGAAAATCCCGAATGTCGGGCTCTGCCACCTCGGCGGTCACCTCAAATTCATCCGTCACCGCGGAAAGGATCTCCCCGAAGCTTCGGGGCACCTCCAACAGCGACCAGATGAACTCCGCCACAGGGCTGAGCACGGCCATTTTTGAATCGTCTGCTCCCGGGGCGCCTACGGGGATCACTAAGTACTCGTCCATAAAGGCGCGTACCGCATAGCCGGGCTTTAATTGGTATTGGATATCGGGACTTGGCGAAATCCCGTCCACACGATGGTCCACGCAACCACTCCCTTCGAAATATTCGGGTCCCATAAGGCTTTTTCGACAGATACCCCGTGATTGGGGACACCTCGGGTATCCGTCCAATAGAGACAGTTATCCCAAAAGCCTCATGATATACGCCCTCATTATACCATACCTCCCCGATTTTATCAACCCATTCCAAAACATTTTTCAAAGTTTACAATTTATTCATAATTAATTTATTGCCGTTTGGATATATTTTTGAAAAAAGCAGACGTTTCAGGTGACGGACAGCGGACCTTGGAGTGAACACAGGAAGAAGCTGGAGGAGCCCCTCGGGACAGCTCGGAGACCCCTCTCCGCGGGCAAAAAGGATCCCCCGAGGAGGTCCCTCGGGGGATTGGATCTCACTTGACCTGAATGCCGCAGACAATGGAGTCCAGCGTCAGATTCCCGTTCTCGTCCACGCCGTAGACTGTGTAGGTATGGGTCCCCACACCGGTCAGGGCAATGTCCACGTAGAAGGTCTTCTGGGTGGGCTTTCTGCGGTTGACGGGTGCCTCGGTGAGCTTGGTGTAGGTCACGCGGTTGCCCGCCTCGTCAAAGACGGCGATGTCCTTGATATTGGCGCTCTTGACGGTCACAACGGCCAGTCGGGTGAGCTTCCCCTCATAGACCGACTTGACCTGGAAGCCCGCGGAGGTCAGACCCTCGACGCGCTCTACCTCGGGAGGAAGCAGCTCCAGTCGCTCCAGAGCCTCGAGGATGGCGGCCAGCGCGGCGGCCACGGCGGTATCGGTGGCATCACCGTCAGCCAGTACTTCCTCACCGACAGCCACAGCCTCGGTGTAAGCCTTGTAGCTGTCCTCGGTGTAGAGGGAGCCGTCCACGGAAGCGAAGTCGTCCACAGCGGCCTGCAGAGCAGACTTGTCGGCGGCCTTCACCAGCTTGCCGTACGCGTCAGCGATGGCGGCGGCGGCGTTGTCGATCTCACTCTGTGTCGCGTCGGGATCATCCAGCACAGCCTGTCCCGCGGCTACGGCGTCGGCGTAAGCCTTGTAGCTGGTTGCGGTGTAGTCGGCGGCGTTGATACCGTCAGCCTCGGCCACGGCGGCCTCCAGGGCGGTCTTGTCAGCCGTGTTGACTGCCTTCAGCGCACTCTTGGCGGCTTGGATGACAGCCAGCGCGGCATCCACCTCAGCCTGCGTCGCCTTGGGGTTGTCCACGTAGAACTCACCCGCGGCCACAGCGTCGGCATAGGCGGCGTAGGTGTCGGGGGTGTACCCGGCGGCATCCACCGTCTCGGCTTCGGCGATGGCGGCCTCCAGAGCGGTGTCATCGGCAGTATAGGTATCGTAGGTCACGCGGGACACGCCGGGGATGTAGTTCTGGTAAACGTGGTTCAGACGTCCGCCGGGAGCGGCATCACCGTAGGAGTAGAAGTCCTCCATCTCGTTGATCTGCACGTCGGCGTCGGCCCACTTGAACTCCACGTAGATCTCCTTGTAGCCCTCAATACCCAGCATGGCCTGAGGCACGGCGATCATCATCTTGTTGCCCTTGACCTGATAGGAGACCTCACCCACCTCGGTGAAGCCGAAGGCACCGTCCACCGCGCTGTACTTGGCCACGGTGGTGGTGTTCTGATCCTTGGCATTATAATTAATGATGAAATCGTACCCGTACCAGCCGTTCTCGGCGTTGCGGTCTACGTTGACGAAGAGCTGCATCCAGGAGGCGTCGGTGTTGTACATGGAGATATTGCCCGCGGTCTCGGCGTAGAAGTAGACGTACTCGGTATCCGAGGTGACCTTGGCGGCCACGATATCGTTGCGGCCCGTGGTATCGCTCTGGGTGGTATTCCCGAAGGCCTGACCGTGGCGGTTGAGCATATCCCCCGCGGGATCGTTGTAGTCCACGATGACGCTGTCCCACTGGGCGAAGTCTCCCGTCACGTTGATGGGGTGACGGGCATCCTGCACCACCACGGGAGCCGCGCCCTTGAGCTTGGCCACGTTGGCGATGAGCTGCATGTAGTAGTTGTTGAAGTAACCGCCGCGAAGCATCTCGGCGTCACGGCTGTATTCCTCGGAGGCGGTGTCCACAAAGCCCACGTCGTAGCCCGTATTGGCCTTGGGCTGAAGCTGGGCGACCCACTCGTTCCAGCCCGTCACCAGCACGTAGGGGACGTTGGCGGCGATGGCACGGTCCCACTGAGCCTGGAAGTTGTAGCCGTACTTGGTCAGGTCGGGGTTTTTGTTGAAGGCGTCCAGGGCCTCGGCAGGGGTCTTGGTGCCGTCAAAGCTGCGGCCGCGGTTTCCTTTGTCCCCCGCGTAATTGTAAATGGAGGAGGAGCTGAAGATGGTGTTACCGCTGTGCTGAGCGATGGAGACGTTGATGGCGGAGGCGTCACCCGTCACGCTGGTGGAGGCGGTGAAGATGCGCTGAGGCCACTCGAAGTCCATCCAGGGCCAGCCGTCGGTCTTGTAGTTGGGATCGTTGGGCCACTGATTCTGGCGGATGGTAAAGAAATCGTCGATGTTCGCGGAGTAAGGAGCCACGATCACGGGCTTGCCGTTGATGCGGAACCAGGACTCGGGACACCAGTTCTGCTTGTAAATGTAATCGTAGAGAGCCTGCACCACGCCCTCGGCGGCGGTGTTGGTATAGGCCACGATCTGGGGGGCGTCAAAGCCCTGCTTTCTCATATCGGCACTGACGCTCATGAGCTGCTTGAGGTTGGAAATGTAGTTGAAATCAATGCCGTTGGTCAGGTCGATGTACAGGAAATCAATATTGGCGTTGGAGAGCTGTTCCATGTGCTTGCGCATGACCCAGATGTCGTTGGCGTAGTAGTAGCCGTACAGAGGCTCGGAGAACCAGTGCATGACACCCTGTCCGCCGTAGTGGGAGAGGTCCTTGGCTCCCTCCTGGCCGTACTCGTCCAGAATATTCTGCAGGTCGTACACGCCCCAGTCACCGTGCAGACCCATCCACAGGAAGTAGAACAGACCCACGTAGTGCTCGCCGTTGGTGCCGTACACACCCACGTCCAGAGCCGAGGGAAGGGCGCGGCCCAGATCGTCGGTGCCCGCGAAGGCGCCGTTGAGGTAGTTGTGCTCGTTGGGGACCGTGTAGGACATGACTTCCCCGTTGAGGGTGTAGGAGATGGTCACGGTGCCGTTGCCGTTGTCCACGTACCTGAGGGTGCCCGCGTCGCTGTCCAGAGCCACGCTCTGCTTGTCCGTGTAGGCGGTATCCGACCAGACGTAATCGGAAAGCTCAAAGGCGGCGGCGTCCTCGTAGGTGGTAAAGCCCGCGATCATGCGGATGTCGATGGAGCCGGTGGTGGTCAGAGGATCCAGACGGAGCACGGAGGGATGCTTGTCCCCGCCCGTGATCGAGGTGATGTCCAGCACCACCTTACCCCAGCCGTCTCCCGAGGTAGCGGGCCAGCTGAAGCCCTTCTGGTGGTACGCCTCGTCGTACAGGGTGAAGATCTCACCGCTGCCGCCCGAAGGGAGACGGTAGAAGACGGTCAGATAGTTGTAGTACTTCCCTGCCATATTGGGCTCGGGGAGATGGAAGTAGGGGTCGGTGGAGGTGCAGTCGATGTGGAGGTAACCGCCGTCGGTGAAGCTGCAGCTGACCCCGTTGCCGTTGGAGAGTCTTTCGTCGTTGGTCTTGTCCCCGCCGTCCATGACGTAGTTCGGTACGGTGGTCGCAAAGCCCGCGAAGGAGGCGGCGTAGGCCTCGGCGGCCTCACGGGTCTCAAACAGAGCCACCGTGCGGAGATCCACCCACTTGCCCGAGGAGCCGCTGGCCAGAGGATCCACGCGCAGGGAGGTCAGATTGGTGTTCACGTCGGTGCTCATAATGGAGGAAACGTCCACCACCATGGTGTCCCAGGCCCCCGAGGTGTCCTCCCAAGCCCAGGAGGTGTGGGCGCCTCCCCAGCCGGTGCCGTCAGTGCGGGCCACGTACATCTCGCCATGGGCACCCGCCACGTTGGTGCGGTAGACCATGACGGCGTACTTCATGTGGATGCAGAGAGCGGCGGGGGCGGGCAGCTCCACGAAGGGATCGATGCCCGTGGCGGTGAAGCGGGTAAACTTGTCCGCCGCGTGGAGGGCAGTCACCTGATTGAGGCTCGTGAAGCCCATGTCGGTGGAGAGATCGGCCTCGTAGGAGGGATCGGCGGTGGTGAAACCGCTGTACCGCGCGGCAAAGGCGGCGGCGTCCTCAGGGGTAGCAAAGCCCGCCACACAGCGCAGGTCGATGGTCTCGCCCGCGTCGGATAGAGGATCGAAGCGTAAGGCGGTGAAGGTGGTGCCGTCCTTGGTCAGACCGCCCAGATCCAAAGTCTGGGTAGCCCATGTGCCCGAGGTGTTGCCCCAGCTCCAGCGAAGGGAGTTGGATTCATCCCAGTTCACGCCGTCGCTGCGGGTGATGTAGAACTGGCCCGCGGAGGCGGTGTTGGTGCGGTAGACCACCACCACGTAGCGCATATCCTTGGTGTCGCACATGGGGGTAGGCAGCCAGACGTTGGGATCCCCCGTGTTGGAGGTGAGACGGGCGTACTGACCGCCCACGAAGGTGTGGGACATATTGGACTCGTTGCGCAGAGTGATATACTGATCCGAGAGATCGGCGTAGTAGGAGGGCTTTTCGGAGGTGAAGCTCTTCAGGCTGTCCGCATAAGCCTCGGCCTTGGCGCGGCCCGCAAAGCAGGTAACGGAGGCGATATCGATCACACCGGCCTGGGTCAGAGGGTCCAGACGGAAATTGAGGAGCTTGTTCTCCCCGGCGTTCCCCGAGATGGAGGTCAGATCCACGATCTGGGTCGCCCAACGGCCCGAGGTGTCGCCGTAGCTCCAGCCCACGTGGGAGTTGTCCTCTCCCATGTTCACCGTGGTACCCGACGCGTTATTGTACTGGGCGAAGAACTCACCGCCGGCTCCCGCTACCTTGGTGCGGTAGAGGATGACCGCGAAGTCCATGTTCACAGCCTTGGCGGAGGGGGCGGGCAGATACATGTAGGGGTCGCCGTCCGTAGCCGTAAAGCGGGTGAACCGCCCCTCCACGACGTCGATGTTCATGACGTTGACGTGAGCGAGGGACACGCTGTCCGAGAAATCCACCTTGTAGTTATCGTTCAGCAGATCCCAGTTGTCCTGATTGGCCTCGTAGGCGACGGCCTGCTCGTAGGTGGGGAAGCCAATGATGGTCTTGATGTCCACGTACTGCCCGGGGGAGGACAGATCCAGCATATCCATACGCAGGGTGGTATACTTGTGGCTGCCCGCCGTGTCGGTCATGTCGAAGATCATGGCATCCCACTTGCCCGCGACCTCATAGGCGCGCTTGACCATGGAATTGGCCTTTTCGGAGATGCCCACGCCGCTGTAGGCGGTGTAGAAGCTGAGCTTGGCCTGGGCCCCCGTCACGGGGGTGCTGTACACCACCACCAGATACTTCATCTGGTTACTGGCGCAGGTCGGCAGGGGCAGATTGACCCAAGGGTCGTTGCCCGTGGCGGTAAAGCGGGTGTAGGAGCCCATGTCCGCCACCGTCACGCCGCTCGTCGCGGGGAAGGAGGGGACGCTGGAAAAGTCGATACGGTACTGATTGCCCGTATTGTAGTTTCCCTCAGCGGGTGTTTCCCACGTAAAAGCCGATGCCATGGGCATCATCAGGCAAATACAGAGGAGGAGGGAGACGAAGGTCACGGAGAGCTTCTTCATAGAGTTGTCCTGCCTTTCAGTGATTTTGGGAGGGGTAGCGAAGCGCGTTCCCGTCCGTTGGAAAAATTATATCATATTCAACCGACCCATGTCAAGATTTTCACAGTACTTTTTTCATTGTCAAAAGCATTTTTATGCAGTATGCACAACGATTTTTATTTACCACTTTTTCGGTGTTATTTTTACAAAAAATTCCCCGTAAGCCCTTGACAGATCCCCCGTTTCGTATTATAATATGTACGTATCTGACGGAAAGTCTCCCCTCGGGGCTCTGACCGAAAGGTGCGGTCAACTGAATCGTACAGCCGACCTCCCGCGGGAGCCGTCGGTTTCTGTCCGTGTGCCGTACCCATCCGTCGGGTAGGGCATTTTCTGTTTGTACAAGGAGGGACCCTATGGAGACCAGAGTCGCCGTCATGAGCATCATCGTGGAGAACACCGACGCGGTGGAGCCCATCAATACCCTGCTCCACGAGCACGGAGCCTACATCATCGGCCGTATGGGCATCCCCTACCGTGAGCGGGGCATCAGCATCATCAGCATCGCCCTGGACGCCCCCGACAACACCATATCCGCCCTGGCGGGAAAGATCGGCAACCTCGGGGGGGTCAGCGTCAAAACCGCCTACTCAAGCGTGAAGGGAGCACCCCATGGCTGATCTTTACGCCCTTATGGATAAACTGATCGCGGGCGAGAGCCTCACCACCGAGGAATACACCCTACTCATAAAGGAAAGAACCCCCGATACCGCCGCCCGCCTCGCCGCCGCCGCCACCGAAAAGCGAAAGGCCATCTACGGCAATACCGTCTACATCCGCGGCCTCATCGAGGTCAGCAATATCTGCAAGAACAACTGCCACTACTGTGGCATCCGCGCGGGAAACCCCAACTGCGACCGCTACCGCCTCACCGAGGAGGATATCCTGTCAGCCTGCGCCGAGGGCTATGAGCTGGGCTTCCGCACCTTTGTCCTCCAAGGAGGCGAGGACGGCCACTTCACCGACGAACGGCTTACTTCCCTGCTCCGCGCCATCAAGGCGGCTCACCCCGACTGCGCCGTGACCCTTTCCCTGGGTGAACGCTCGCGGGAAAGCTACCAAAAGCTCTACGACGCAGGGGCAGACCGCTACCTGCTCCGCCACGAGACCGCCACCAAGTCCCACTACGAAAGGCTCCACCCCGCCCCCCTGTCCTTCGACGAGCGGATGCGGTGCCTGTACGACCTGCGGGAGATCGGCTACCAAGTAGGCTGCGGCTTCATGGTCGGCTCCCCCTACCAGACCGACGGGGATATCGCCCGCGACCTGAAATTCATCGAGGAATTCAAGCCCGATATGTGCGGCATCGGCCCCTTCATCCCCCACAAGGATACGGTATTTGCCGACTTCCCCGCGGGGACCCTGGAGCTGACCTGCTACCTCCTGTCCATCGTCCGCCTCATCCATCCCCCCGTCCTCCTGCCCTCCACCACCGCCCTGGGCACCATCCACCCCGAGGGACGGGAGCAGGGCATTCTCGCGGGGGCCAACGTGGTCATGCCCAACCTCTCCCCCGCCTCGGTGCGAAAGAAGTATATGCTCTACGATAATAAGATCTCGGACGGCGCCGAGTCCGCCCAGAGCAAGGCCGAGCTCCAGCGCCGCATGGCCTCCATCGGCTACGAGGTGGTCACCGCCAGGGGAGACGTGAAGAAATAGACAAGTTTCTCCATTTTTCGTTAAGTTTTCAATTTTACATTTATAAATCTGATCGGAAAGTAATTTCTGACCGTAAGAAAGGAACATCACCATGGCAAACTACAACCCCAAATCGCTCAAAGCAGAGGAATTCATCCACGACGGCGAGATCCGCGAGACCCTGGCCTGGGCCGAGGCCAACAAGCGCAACGTGGAGCTCATCGACTCCATTCTGGATAAGGCCAGACCCCAAAAGACCGAGACGGGCTACGTCTGCGCGGGACTCTCCCACCGCGAGGCATCGGTGCTCCTGGCCTGCGATATTCCCGAGAAGATCCAAGAGATCTACAAGATCGCCGAGGAGATCAAGCTGGCCTTCTACGGCAACCGCATCGTCATGTTCGCCCCCCTGTACCTCTCCAACTACTGCGTCAACGGCTGTGTCTACTGCCCCTACCACCTGAAGAACAAGCAGATCCCCCGCAAGAAGCTGACCCAGGAGGAGGTACGCGCCGAGGTCATCGCCCTCCAGGATATGGGCCATAAGCGCCTGGCCATCGAGGCAGGCGAGGATCCCAAGAACAACCCCATTGAGTACATTCTGGAGTGCATCAAGACCATCTACTCGGTGCACCACAAGAACGGCGATATCCGCCGCGTCAACGTCAACATCGCCGCCACCACGGTAGAGAACTACCGCAAGCTCAAGGAGGCGGGCATCGGCACCTACATCCTCTTCCAGGAGACCTACCATAAGGAGAGCTACCTGAAACTCCATCCCACGGGACCCAAGCACGACTACGACTACCACACCGAGGCCATGGACCGCGCCATGGAGGGCGGTATCGACGACGTAGGTCTGGGCGTCCTCTTCGGTCTGGAGCTCTACAAGTACGAGTTCGCGGGCCTCATCATGCACGCCGAGCATCTGGAGGCCGTCCACGGTGTCGGCCCCCACACCATCAGCGTCCCCCGCCTGAAGCGGGCCTCGGATATCGACCCCGACCAGTTCGACAACGGCATCGACGACGAGACCTTCGCCCACATCACCGCCTGCATCCGCCTGGCGGTTCCCTACACGGGCATGATCATCTCCACCCGTGAGAGCGAGGCCGTCCGCTCCCGCCTGCTCCATCTGGGTATCTCCCAGGTCAGCGGCGGCTCCCGCACCTCGGTGGGCGGCTACGCGGGCTACTCCCCCGACGAGCGTCCCCACGACACCGAGCAGTTCGACGTGTCGGATCAGCGCTCCCTGGACGAGGTGGTGCGCTGGCTCATGGAGAACGGCCACATTCCCTCCTTCTGCACCGCCTGCTACCGCGAGGGCCGCACCGGCGACCGCTTCATGAGCCTGTGCAAGAGCGGTCAGATCCTCAACTGCTGCCACCCCAACGCCCTCATGACCCTCTCCGAGTACCTGGAGGACTACGCCTCCCCCGAGACCAAGGCCATCGGCTACGAGATGATCGCAAGAGAACTGGGCCGCATCCCCAAGGAGAAGGTGCGCACCATCGCCGAGCGGAATATCCAGGATATTCGGAATTCCAACAGACGAGATTTCAGGTTCTGATCACACAAAAAAGAACGGCATTCTTCTGCCGTCCAAAATGACAAAAAGCTATTGACAAAACACGCAAAGTGTGGTATCATAAAGGCGTAGGAGCCACCGGCGACGGTCGCTTCCTCGTTTGGTTAAAAAGATAACCGCTCGATGTGGAAGTTGAGGCGGTTATCTTTTTCTATTATATATATCCATCATCAGACGAATCACAGCTATGAGAAGCGTGCAAAACAGGAAAAACAATTCCCATGTCATAATCATGTATATCACCTCCCCCTTTGCGGCATTCAGCAAAGCATCGGGAAAGGCAAAAAGATTTTCGACTTCCCCGTTGATAAGGAAGCGAACCGCCACCGTTCTGGTAACTCCTACGGGAAACCTCTCAGTTTCCGTTTGGCATTATAACATGGTTTCGACAGTTTGTCAATAGTTCCGAGATAAAACGAAAGGAATTTGCATGAACAACCTCAACTCCACCCCCTCCGCCGACCGCATCCACATCGGCTTCTTCGGCCTGCGCAACGCGGGCAAGTCCTCCCTGGTCAACGCCGTCACGGGGCAGTCCCTGTCGGTGGTCTCCGACGTGGCGGGCACCACCACCGACCCCGTGAAAAAGGCCATGGAGCTGCTCCCCCTCGGCCCCGTGGTCATCATCGACACCCCCGGCCTGGACGACGAGGGGATGCTGGGTGAGCTCCGCGTCCGGAAGGCTCGGGAGGTGCTGGCCACCGTCCACATCGCCGTGCTGGTGGTGGACGCCACCCGCGGCATGACCGACCTCGACAATACTCTCGTCTCCCTCTTTGAGGAGCGCAAGCTCCCCTATCTCATCGCCCTCAATAAGTGCGACCTCACGACCGAAGAAAACGCCCTCTCACCCGCCTGCGGCGGGAGCTCCCCCAAGGGGGGAGCCTTACAGAAAGCCTCCCCCTTTGGGGGAGGTGGCACGCCCGTAGGGCGTGACGGAGAGGGTCAAAACGACACCCGTATCATCCCCGTCAGCGCGGCTACGGGCATGGGTGTCATTGAGCTGAAGGAGGCCATCGCCGCCCACGCCAAGGGTCTGGGCAACACCCGCAAGCTGGTGTCCGACCTCCTGAAACCCGACGATCTGGTGGTGCTGGTCATTCCCATCGACGAGTCCGCCCCCAAGGGCCGCCTCATCCTCCCCCAGCAGAACACCATCCGCGACATCCTGGACAGCCACTGCACCGTGGTAGCCTGCCAGGATACCGAGCTGAAAAAGACCCTCTCCATGCTGGCGGTCAAGCCCGCCCTGGTCATCACCGACTCCCAAGCCTTCGGTCGCGTCGCCAAGGACGTCCCCGACGACATCCCCCTGACCTCCTTCTCCATCCTCTTCGCCCGCTACAAGGGGGATCTTCCCTCCCTCGTCCGCGGCGCTGTGGCTCTGTCCACCCTCAAGGACGGCGACAAGGTCGTGATCGCCGAGGGCTGTACCCACCACCGCCAATGCGGGGATATCGGATCCGTGAAGATCCCCCGCTGGGTGGAGCAGTTCTCAGGGGCCAAGCCAATCTACACCTTCACCTCGGGCGGTGAGTTCCCTCATGATCTGTCCGACTACAAGCTCATCATCCATTGCGGCGGCTGTATGCTCAACGAAAAGGAGATGGCACACCGCATGGAGATCGCCGAAAAGGCAGGCGTCCCCATGGTCAACTACGGCGTCGCCATCGCCCACATCCACGGCATCCTCAAAAAGAGCCTCGCCCCCTTCCCTGACGTCCTTTCCCTTTTGCCCTGACCTCAAATCATCACGAAAAGGAAACATTCATGGAACCGATAAAGTCCCATAAGCCCAAACGGCGGGTCACTCTCGTCTGCGGCTTCCACTACGTCAAGCTGGTCTACCGCTCCCGTTTGCTGTTCGCTGCGGTCTTCCTGTATGTCATCACACGGGTCAAGGGTATGACTCTGCCCACCTACTTCCCCACCCTGCTTCAATGGGGCCTGATCCTCATCTGGCTGGTCTACGCCGCTGAAATGATCTGCCGCTTCTTCCCCTCCCGCCTGGAAAGCCCGGGCTGTCAGAAGCAGTTCAAGCGCAACTACCACCCCACGGAGGAAACCCAACCCATCCTCCCCGCCCGCAAGGGCACCGTCACGGTAGCGCTGGTGTGGCTGGCCCTCAACGCCGTCATCGGGGTGCTGTACTTCACCCATATCATCGACGTGGGCATCCTTCTGCTCATCAGCCTGTTCTACGGCGTCTGCGACATGATCTGCATCCTGTTCTTCTGCCCTTTTCAGATGTGGTTCATGAAGAATCGCTGCTGTACCGTCTGCCGCATCTACAACTGGGACTTCACCATGATGTTCACCCCCCTGCTCTTCATCCCCCACGCCTATACCTGGAGCCTCCTGGCCATGTCCCTGGGCATCCTTTTGCGCTGGGAGCTGACTCTGTGGCTCCGTCCCGAGCGCTTTGCGGAGAACACCAACGCCTGCCTCTCCTGCAAGAACTGCGACGAAAAGCTCTGCCTCCACAAGCGCCACATCCTGCGCCTGGCCAAGCAGATCAAGGAGACCGTCAAGGATACGGTGAAGGAAAAGATCAAAAAGTAACACAAAAACCGCCGAGGTATGATGCCTTGGCGGTTTTTCCTATAGGTAAGGATCGCAAATCAGATCCCGTCTCATCAAAAGAAGGAAGATCCCCCTTTGATGCGGCTACCATCGAGACTGACGCTACCGCTTCAAAGCCCCAAACCGCATATGGCGAGACCCTCGCACGGTTCGGTGGGAACCTTCCATGAAATATTATAGCACATAACGGGACTTTTGTCAAGAAAAACTTGAAGGCCTCGTTTTACAGCCCCCACAGCTCCCGCGCTCCCGTCGAAATGGCCGCCGCCCCCGCGCCCAGAGCCTTGTAGATCTCCTCCTTGGTCTCGATCAGCCCCCCCGCGATGACGGGGATAGCGGTCTCGGAGGCCATACGGGTCACCGCCTTGTAGGCGATGCCGGGGAGCAGCTCGATCATGTCGGGGCGGGTCTGGCGGATGCTCTCCAGGGCGGTGGAGACGGATCGGGAATCCACCATGAAGAACCGCTGGATGCAGGCGATCCCCGCCTCCCTGGCGGCGTGGATGCACCCCGAGCGGGTGGAAATGATGCCGTCGGGCTTCATGGATGCCAGGAACTCCACCCCCGCCGCGTCCTTGGACAGCCCCTCCACCAGATCCATGTGGATGAAGAGCTTCTTCCCCGCCTCGCGGGCCAGCTCTATGCGGTGGCTCAGGGTGGACAGGGTGGCGTGGAGAAGGAACACCACCTCCACGTCGGAGCGCAGGGCGGCGTTCAGCTCCTCGGCGGTCTTGACGGCGGCGATGACGGGGCTTTCTTCAAAGTAGAGTCGGGGCATGGGAGGCTCCTTTCGGGAATGCAAGATCTCCGGGCAAAGCTCGGGCAAATGCAAAATCAAAGCATGGAAAAGTATTGACAAACGCCGAAATTTCTGCTATACTGTCTGCGGAGTTTGAAAAAGCTCCCATAGGAGTTGCCAAAACGGCGGCGGTTGCTTCCTCTTTTTGAGGAAGTCGAAATCTTTTCCCTTCCTCAATGCTCTGCAAAGAGGGAGGTGATATACATGTTTGTGACTTGGGAGACTCTTCTCCTGTTTTGCGCGCTGATTGTAGCGATCATTGGTCTAATCGTGGATATATACAGAAAAAGATAACCGCCCCATCTCCAAACAGTGCGGTTATCTTTAACTAAGCTTGTGAGGAAGTAACCGTTGCCGGTAGCTCCTATGTCCTTATGATACCACACAAAGATGAAATTGTCAATACCTTTTTGAGAAAAACCATCTAAACAAGACCCCAAAAACGGACGGCACGCGCCGTTCTTTTCTTATTATAACAAAAGATCCGCGGAAAGTCAACCCCTCCGCGGATCCTTCTTTATTATCGGTTTTCTGCGATCCCTCGTGAGATCAGCCTCTGTTGGCCGTAGCCACGATATTCGCGCCCGTGCCCAAGAGGTTCTCCAGCAGAACATCCCCAATCCGCACCACGGCGGGAGCGGAGAGAGTGTTGACCGCCTTCATAGCCTCGAACAAAAGCTCGCGGGGGATGGCGCGGTCGGTCTTGCAGGGGACCACGCCGCCGTCCACGGTGGGCGCGGTGGTGGTCAGCACGCGGGTGGGGTGGGTGCACTCGGCGGTAGCGTAGTCCACGCCCCGCTTACAGCCCTGGCCCTCCACGGACACCACGGGGTTCTCCAGGTCGGAGTTCAGAGTCACGGTGAGAGTACAGCCCCGGGGGCAAACGATACAGGTCAGATTCTTGGTGGTAATAGCCATTACGCGTTGCCTCCCTTCTTGGCGGATTCTTCAATGGACACAAGCAGAGTGTCTGCGGTGGTCGCGTTCAGATCGGCGGCCTTGATGGTGATGGTCTCCATCTCGCCGGGGGCGACCTTGATGCGCTTCTTCTTGGAGATGACGTTGCCATCCACACCACCCTCGCGGACGGTCACGGTGACGTCGCGGTAGATGTCGGAGGGACGGAAGTAAACGGTGACGTCGGCGGTGTTCTCGGTGACGGTGACCGCCTGGGGCACGGTGTAGCGCACCTTGCCGTCGGTCTTCAGGGTAATGGTTCTGCCCTCGGTCAGCTCACCGCGGAGATGGGCGGCGGCAGAGGAGCCTGCCAGAGCGGCCTCCTCGGAGACGTAATCCACCAGATCGTGAACGTGGAGCACGTTACCGCAGGCGAAGACACCCTTCAGGGAGGTCTGGCGGTACTGATCCACGGTGGCGCCGCCAGTGATGCCGTCCATGCCGATGTTCGCCCCGCGGGTCAGCTCGTTCTCGGGGATCAGACCGACGGACAGAAGCAGAGTATCGCACTCAAAGTAAATCTCGGAGCCGGGGATGGGACGGCGCTTTTCGTCCACCTTGGAGACGGTGACACCGGTCAGACGCTCCTTGCCGTGGATCTGAGTCACGGTGTGGGACAGCATCAGGGGGATGCCGAAATCGTCCAGACACTGGGTGATGTTACGAGCCAGACCGCCGGAGTAGGGCATCAGCTCGCAGACGGCCTTGACCTCGGCACCCTCCAGAGTCATACGGCGGGCCATGATCAGACCAATGTCGCCCGAGCCCAGGATGACCACCTTGCGGCCGGGCATATAGCCCTCCATGTTGACGAACCGCTGGGCAGTACCCGCGGAGTAGATACCGGCGGGACGGGTGCCCGCGATGTTGAGAGCGCCCTTGGAGCGCTCACGGCAGCCCATGGCCAGCACCACGGCCCCCGCGCGGAGGGTGAACATACCCTCGGCCTCGCTGATGGCGGTGACGTAAGCGGCCACGCCCTCCTCGTCAGAGGGGGTCACGTCCAGAACGGTGGCGCCCGTCTTGATCGCGATGCCGCGCTCCACCACCATCTTGTGGTAGCGGTCGGCGTACTCGGGACCCGTCAGCTCCTCGCCGAAGCGGTGGAGACCAAAGCCGTTGTGGATGCACTGGCGCAGGATTCCGCCCGCGTTGAGGTCGCGCTCCAGGATGACCATGTCGCGGACGCCGTCATCGTAGGCGGCCACAGCGGCGGCCATACCGGCGGGGCCTCCGCCGATGACCACCAGCGCGGTGTAAGGAGCGGTCTTATCTACGTAGTTCTGCATATCAGTTGCCCTCCTTGTTTCCGCCGGCCACTTTCGTACGGCCCTTGTTGATGTAGGAGCCGCCGCCGTTCTTGGTGATGGCATCGTAGGACACGCCCCACTCACGGGCGAGGATGCGGATCACCTCGGGGGAGCAGAAGCCGCCCTGGCAACGGCCCATACCGCCACGGGTGCGACGCTTGACGGCATCCACGTCGTAAGCGGGGGGATTGGCGTGGATGGCGGCCACCATCTCGCCCTCGGTGACCTCCTCACAGCGGCAGATGATACGGCCATAGCGGGAGTCCTTTCGGATCATTTCGTTCTTCTCGGCCACACTCATGTGACGGAAGGCGTCCATGGGAGCGCGGTTGGGGTTGTAGTCAGCCTTGGGAGTCAGCACCAGACCCATACCGCGGAGCAGTTCCTCCACGTACTCGGCGATGGCGGGGGAGGAGGACAAACCGGGGGACTCGATACCGCCCAGCAGAACAGCGTTGTTCTCGGCCTTGATGATGAAGTCACCCGTACTGCCCACAGAGCGCAGACCGCAGAAGGAGGTGATGACCTTACCGTAAGGGATACCCGCCACATTGTCCCCCGCCTTGGCGCGGATGTCGGCGAAGCCCTCGGCGGTGGTGGCGGTGTCGGTCTTGTCCTCCATGTCGGTGGCGGTGGGGCCCACGATGAGGTTGCCGTGGACGGTGGGGCTCACCAGCACACCCTTACCCATCTTGGTGGGGGTGTGGAAGACGGTGCAGGTCGTGGTCTGCCCGCACTCCTTGTCCAAGAGCATATACTCGCCGCGGCGGGGATGGACAGAGAAGGACTCGTCACCCAGCATACGGGCGATCTCGTCGGAGTACACACCCGCGCTGTTGATCAGATAGCGGGTCTCCACGGTGCGGCCGTCGGCGGCGGTAAGGACGTAGCCCTCGGCGGTCTTTTCAATGGAAACTACCTCAAAGTTCAGAGCCAGCTCCGCGCCGTTGTCCATGGCGTTGCCCACGGCGGCAATGGTCAGGCCGTAGGGGCAGACGATCGCTCCTGTCGGAGCATACAGAGCGCAGGACAGCTCAGGGTTCAGGTTGGGCTCCATTTCAAAGAGCTCTTCCTTCTCCACGATGCGAAGCCCCTCCACACCGTTCTGCACACCGCGGCAGTAAATAGCCTCCACCTCGGCGCGCTCATGCTCAAAGGCCACCACCAGAGAGCCGTTGCGCTTGTAGCTGACCCCCAGCTCCGCGCAGACCTGTTCCATCATCTGAGAGCCGCGGACGTTCATGCGAGCCTTCATGGAGCCCTCCTTGGCGTCAAAGCCCGCGTGGACGATGGCGGAGTTGGCGGCGGTAGCCCCGCGTGCCACGTCGTTTTCCTTGTCCACGATCAGGATACGCAGATCATACGCGGCCAGCCTGCGGGCGATGAGACCGCCCACCACGCCCGCGCCGATCACGGTAACGTCATACATAATTCGATTCCCCTTTCGATTCTTTCCGAACACAAAAAAAGACGCAAAACAGGCGCGGGAAAAAAGACCCGGCCCTCTGCGTCTCCACATCTCGGCATTGTTCCGTATGAAAACATTATACCACACAAGGCTTTTTTTGTCAAGTTCCCATTTGGCGCAAAAAATTACAAAAAACCTATTGACAAGTCCCTCTGTCTGTGCTATAATGACTGTGCTATAGCAAGTATCACAGTTGGAGAATTCTCATGATCGTCATTGACCACAACAGTAAGACCCCCGTCTACGAGCAGATCAAGGTGCAGATTCTGTCCTTGATCACCTCGGGGGCCCTGTCCCCCGGCGACAAGCTCCCCTCCCTCCGCACCCTCGCCGCCGACCTGTCCCTCAACTTCAACACCATCAAAAAGGTCTTTGCCCAGCTGGAATCCGACGGCGTCATCGTCACGGTCCAGGGCAAGGGCTGCTTTGTGGCGGACACCGCCAGGGACAACCCCGCCGTACTGGATAAAGCCGAAGCCGCTTTGCGCGAAGCGGTGACGGTAGCCCGCGCCTCAGGCGTTTCGAGGGAGACCGCCGAGCGTATTTTGGCGGAAATTTTTGAAGAAGAAAAGTAAATTGCAGTTTATCGGTGGGTTTCCTCGTCACTTGCCGTCCCCAGCGGGGAAGGTGTCACGAAGTGACGGATGAGGAGAGCGGGTTTGAATTTACAAGCGGGTGTATACGTAAAACCCTTGATACGCCAAGAAAAATCATACCCGATACCGAACCGTAATTTGCTCTCCTCATCCACCGCTTCGCGGT
>JAFULU010000195.1 GCA_017483125.1 Clostridia bacterium | reverse complement strand
CCGCCACAGTAGCCGTTCCAGATGCAGGGCTCCTTGTAGAAGTGAGGAGGCGCGACCGCCAGGAGCTCACCGCCCACGTGGTGGTGGGGACCCAGGAGGTTGCGGAGGTTATTGACCAGAGTCAGCTTAATCACGTTGTCGCCTGCCTTGAGGTAGGGGGTGAGGTCAACCGAGTAGGGTGCCCACATAACGGTGGCCACGTCGGTGCCGCCCACGTTGACGCGAATGGCGTTGAGACCCGACTTCTCAAAGACCAGCTCGCGGGCGGTGTCGCCCTCGGCCAGGGTGACGGTCTTCTCCACGCAGAGCTCGCCCGAGAAGAAGAGGTAGCCCTGACGCTCGATGTTCTTCAGGGTGATCTCATGAGCGGGCTTGACCAGGGTGAAGGAGCCGTCGAAGAAGGAGGCCTTGTTGGGGATCTCCTCGAAGGTGCCGTTACCGACCACGCCGAAGTCGCCCACCAGGTACATGGCCTCGATCTCCATGTCGTAGGTCAGCTTGTTCTTCTCGCTCTCAAACTGCTTGCCCTTCTCCATGTTCTCGTAGACCACGTCGGACTGGGTGAACAGCACGTGGGTCTCGATGGTATTCTCGCCCACCTGCATGAGGCCCGAGATATCCAGCTTCTTGAAGGAGTGGTCACAGAAGAAGCCGCAGTCCTTGGTGGTATCAACTGCCTTACCGTTGACGGTGATGTCGAAGATCTCGGGGGTCTCGCAGGCCAGATACAGGGTCTCGGGGATGTAGTCGGCCTTCACCTTGAAGGCGCAACGGATGTCCACGGGACGCTTCAGCTCCAGGGCGCGGGAGCCTACGTTGAGGATGTAGCCGTTTTCTTCCTCCAGCTTGCCGTCGAACCAATAGTCGCAGGTGTCCAGAGCGAGGGCGTTCTCGGTGGCGGAGGTGACCTTCCAGTTACCGGTCAGATCCACGGCGGGGATAGAGGGCTTCTCCACGGGTGCGGAGGCAGGGGTGCCATCGTCAATAATGACCAGGCTGCCCCACTTGGGGAAGGTGTGGGTGCCGTCGAAGGGCAGGAGATCACCCGTAGCGGGATCCATGATCTTGCCGCCACAGGTGAACTTGGCCACCTGCTCCTCGTCGGTGGAGTTGACGAAGTAGCGCATGGTGAAGCCCTCGGCGGGGAACTCGCGGAAGATATAGGTGACGGCGGGATTGTCGATGATGGGATCGGCTTCGATCTCCTCGACAGCAACGATCAGGCCGCCGTTGGCCTTATACTCCTCCAGGAGCTTGTTGGTGTTGGGCAGGAAGGCGATGTGAGGAGGCACCACGATCTTGTTGTAGCGCATCTCGCCAATGACCAGCTCCTTGCCCTCCACGTGGCCGTGACGCTCCATGAGGATCTCGTCGCCCAGGTGGTAGAGCACGTGCTTGGAGTCCAGGGCGGACATGACCTTGAGCAGCTCCTCGTTGTAGTAGTTCAGGTTCTCGTTTGCCTTGTCGTCGTAGCAGATCCAGGCCGAGGTCTGGGTGTGCATGACCAGGGTGTTGACCTTGATCTCACCCTCGGCCAGGAGCATACCGATGCGGCTCATGGCGTCGTTGAAGACCTTGTAGTCGGCCCACCAGGGCTGCTGGCAGTACATGGCCGGAGGATAGTCGCGCTTGCGGATACCGCGGAGAGAATAGCCCTCCAGGTGCTGGCACATGAGGTTGACACCGCGGACCATCATCCACTCGTAGTTGCGCTTCAGCTCGTCGTGGCCCACGTTGTGGCCGCAGAGGGCGAAGGTCTCGGACAGGACCTGCTTCTTGCCGGTCTGGGCAGCGGCGGAGCAGAGCTGGGCCATGGTGAGGCAATGGAAGATGGGACGGCAGAGCCAGTCCATACCGGGGATGGTGAGGTACTCGTAGTGAGGCATACAAGCGCCGTTGGAGGTCAGCTGGGCGTGGAAGGACTCCTCCAGCACCATGTGGCCGGTAAAGCCCAGATCGTGGGCCACGCACCAATCGTAGATCTGCTTCATGAAGTTCTTGGAGAAGAGCTCGGTGACCAGCTTCCAGAAGCGCATACGGGTGACCTGATAGTCCCCGCGGGCTACGAACAGCTCGATGAGGTGATCGTAGATGGGCTCACCGTAGGCGCGCTCATACTCGGCGGGAAGGATGAAGCTCCACGGAATACCGTTACGGGAGATCTGGGGCTCGTCGGTGAAGAAGCCGTCGAAGTTGGAACCGTATTTTGCGTAGTAAGGCTCATAGATCTCATGGATGAAGTCGGCAATGACCTCGCCGTCCAGGGTGTCCACGTAGAAGGGGTTGACGTCGTAGTAGAAGCAGTAGTTCTCGAAGCAGCAGATGACGTTGTCGCCCTTGGGGTCCTCCAGGTCGGGGGTGAAGGTGCGGACACGGAGGTACTTCTGCTGGTACTTCAGGCCCTTGCCGTTGACCACGCCGCCGCCGAAGCCCGAGGGCCAGCCGTTCTCGTCGTAGGCCCAGGCGTGCATGCCCCGCTTCTCGGCGTCCTGTACGCAGGCGGTGACGTTCTCGAACCACTCATCCCCCATGTACTCGGTCTGGAGGCCTCCGCGGGCGTGCATGAAGAAGCCGCCGATGCCGGCGTCGTCCATCAGCCCCACCTGCCGCAGGGTCTCGGGGACGTTCAGCTTCTCGTTCCAGGACCAGAAGGGTACGGGACGGTACTTTTTGTCGATGTTTTTGAAATCCATTATGTATTCTCCTTTCGGTAGTAGAGACGTAATTAGTTAGCAACGCTTGCGAGTCGGTAAAACGTATGGGCTTTCGCACCCCCTTGTAGGGAGCGACGCCCTCGTCGCTCCTGAACGAAGATGGTTCTGTCATTTTCAGAAGCTGAAAATCGCTCTCGGTCGGGGAATCAGGAGCGACGAGGGCGTCGCTCCCTACGGAGAATCATTGAAATCCGGGTGTATCAGGCATCCTTTCAAGAGAGTGGAGTCCTCCGAAAATCACCCGATAACCTTCTCCCCACCCTCCCAGATCACTCTGACGCGGACAGGGGAATCGCACTTGACGGTCACCACAGGCTCGGCGGCGGTATCCTCTCTGGCCTCACAGCAGAGATCCACGAACCTCCCGCCGAAGGGGTACTTCTCGATGCCGTGCTTTTCGGTGAGGTTCACCCGCCACACGATCTCATCATTCTTCGCGTCGGCCTTGATGCCGAAGACATACTCGAACAGCACCGCGATGGGGATGAGGCCCGACCAGCCCACGAAATCGGGGCGGGCGGGGTCGCCGGGCTTTTCAAGCTCGGGGGAGTAGTTCTCCCAGACCGTGCCGGTGGTGTTGAACACCTTGACGGCGTTGTCCAGGTGATTGCAGGCGATCTCGTGGGCGAGGGCGTGGTAGCCTACGCGGTCGAGGCCCTTGAGCAGCATATAGTTGGTGGGCGCCCAGACCGAGCCCTTCCAGTAACAGCCGTTCTCGTGGTAGTCGGGATGGTCGGCGGAGAGGGTGGGAACTCTGTGAGGGCGCTTGAACTCCTTGGGGTTTTCCAAATGGGCGATGAAGCGGGGGAGCCTTTCGGCGGGGACGATGTCGGCCAGCAGGGACCAGTAGGCACCGATGGACTTCACCCCCGAGAGGCCGCTCCGCCACATATCGTAGTAGTAGGCGTCCTCCTCGCTCCAGAGCTTTTCGTTGATCAGGGCGGTGAGCATCTCCACCTCCTCCACGAGCCACTTGGTATCCTCCTCGTGGCCGAGGATCTTGCCCATCTCGATGAGCACCTTACCGCTCATGACCATCTGGATGCAGGCATCCACCCAGATGCTGTGGCCGTGGGACTGATGCTCGCAGTAGTGCTTTTCCACCCGGGGCTGGTTGTCCATACCACAGGCCAGGCCCGTAGACCAGTAGGCTCCGTCCCGCCAGGTGCGGTTGAGCTGGAGCCACTTGTGGTAGGCCAGGAGGGGGTAGAAGATCTTTTCCAGGCGGTCCTTGTCCCCCGTCAGCTGGTAGTATTCCCACTCCGACCAAGGCATGATGTTGGGGCCTGTGGAGGAGGGATCGTCGCGCTGGAACTGCTCGCCCGGTTCATCCTCGCAGATCTCGCGGCAGATGAAGCCGTCCTTGTGCTGGTGGGAGTAGAGGTTGTCCAGGGTCTTCTGGAAGTTGAAGACGTGGGAGCCGTACCGTCCGAACATGACGATAAAAGAAGAATCCCACATGAACAGGTAGCCGTTGAAGGCGGTGTCGATGAAGTTGGAGACGAAGCCCCCCGCGGCGTTGGGCTTGCGGAGGTTGCGGAAGGCGATCTCCCAGGTCTTGTCGTAGCAGGCGATGGCGTCCTCGTGTCCCGGCCAGATGGGGCGGGGGAGGCGGTCCTTGGCCTCGGCGTAGGTGGGGAGGGGGGTATCCTCCGCTTCCATTTTCAGGAAGGGATTTTTGGCCACGTAGGGGTTGTCGGCGTAGAAGATAGAGTCGTTGACGAGGTAATGCTTGCCCATGGGATAGGGGTCCTTTCGTATGTGTATTTGCGGATGATACAAGACAGAAAACGGGCTTTCGTCGGTCTTGTATTTCAAAAAAGTGTTGTGATCCAGTAGATGACGCCGTAGACCGCTCCCGCCAGGGTGCCGTAGAGCAGGACGGGCCCCGCCACGGTGAAGATCTTGGCGCCCACGCCCAGGATCA
Organism: Clostridia bacterium; assembly: GCA_017483125.1. Classification (GTDB taxonomy): domain Bacteria; phylum Bacillota; class Clostridia; order Oscillospirales; family CAG-272; genus CAMEON01. Next base: position 4,371 of record JAFULU010000195.1, on the reverse strand, counting down.
GCCCCTCGCTCTTGGCGTCAATGGCGGGAGACACCACCGCGTTGGCAAAGCCCGTGATGGGTACCAGGGTCCCCGCCCCCGCGAACTTGGCGATGCGGTCGAAGACCCCCAGACCCGTGAGGATGGCGGCGACCAGCACCAGAGTGGCGGCGGTGAGAGTCCCCGCGTCCTCCTTGGGGAGGTGGCAGAGCTTGGTATAGATGTCGGTCAGGGCTTGACCCACACAGCAGATGAAGCCGCCCACGAGGAAGGCGTGGGTACAGTCCTTCAGCAGGGGGGATCTGGGCGCGCGGGCGTCGGCGTATTTTTTGTAGGTCTCTTTGGTGAGATTCATGGCGGTTCACTTCCCTTTTTTGAGGTAGTGTGCCACGAAGGAGGGGGTTTTATGCGGGGCGGATCAGCCAATCAGCTCGCAGTAGGCCATGTACAGGCAGGGGCATTCGTCGGTGTAGGTATCTCCCTGCAAAAAGGAGGCCATACCGCCGCTCTCGCCGTACACGCGGATCATATCCCCGGGCAGAAATTGCAGGGGCTTATCCAGATTGCAGTCCAGCACGTAGATGATCATCTCCCCGCCGTTCAGATCCTTACAGCGGTAGTAGGTGGAGCCCGTATCGTAGACGTCGATGCTCTGCTCCACGCACCTCTCCACCACGGTCAGCTCCAGAGACACGTACCGGCCCAGATCATTGGCGTTGCGGTAGAAGTCCTCCACGGTCATGTCCCGGCACAGCTCTACGTACTCGGCGCGGGAGATGTCGTCGTTAACCAGCGGCTGATCAAAGAGGTGAAGGAGCAGTCCCGAGCCCAGAATACCCAGCAGGACATACCCGCCCACCACCGAGGCCGCCGTGATGATCTTGGCCTTCTTGGAGTAGGGGCTGGTGATGAACAGGATCAGACCCGCGATGCGGGACACGAAGAACATGATGAGAATGAACCACCACGAATGATACCACGCAATGAACTGCACCCGTCCCGAGGAGTTCTTCCGCTTCTTGGGCTTCTTCACGGGGGCGCGGTTCCCTGCCCGAAAGGCTTCGGGGCAGATCTTACCGCACAGGGGGCATTCCTCCGAGGCGAAGTAGCACTCGCAATCGGGGCATTTATTCAGCTCGGGGCGGTCCAGCTCGTCGGAATCGAAATAACCTAAACTACGGCCCATATTGGGGTCTCCTTTCTTGCGCGAATGAGCGCGTCACTTCTTGGGACTGCCCTCCATAAAGTAAGCCGCCTCCATATCCGCCACGCAGAGGGCCCAGGCCAGGGGGAACATCTCCAGGGCCTTGCCCACGTTGCCGGGATCCTCGGGGCCGGAAAAACCCATGTGGTAGCGGATGGCGAAGGCCTCGTCGCGGGTCAGGCGCATATAGCCCGAGGCGATGTAGACCGACTTCTCGCCGTGTCCGTAGGGAAGGGTATCCTCAATGGTATAGAAGGGCTGGGCCTCCCATCTTCCCTGCTCGTTCTTGACGTTGCGGGTGGAGACCTTGTAGAAGTTCACCTTGCAGAGGTCGTGGAGGAGGGCGGCGATGGCGATGGACTCATCCGAGTAGCTGATGCCGTAGGTCTCCTTGACGCGGGGGCGGTTCAGGATGTCCACCAGGGCGTCGTAGACGTTGAGGGAGTGCTGGCACAGTCCCCCCTCGTAGTTGCCGTGGTAACGGGTGGAGGCGGGGGCGGTGAAGAAGTCGGAGCTCTCCAGATAGGCCAGGAGCTTGTCGGCGCCGTCGCGGGTGATGTGGGTCTTATAGATCTCGATGAACCGCTGGCGGTTCTGGGCGGCTTGGAGGGCGTAGGGGGAGAGGGAGGGGTTGGGGTCGGACATGGAGTAGGACATGGGGAGCTCCTTTCGGGAAGTGATAGGTAAGAGTGAAAAGTGAAGAAGTGAGGTGCGAAACCCTACGGGTTTCGTTCATTGAATTAGGTAGTGGCGGGGACGGTCAGCTCGGCCTGCTTCTTCCGCTTCATGAGTCGGCGGTAGAAGTAAACGCAGAAGATATAGTGCACCCCGCCTGTGACGATCCAGGAGATGGGGTAGCTGATGTAGAGGGCCATGATCTGCCCGGGGAACAGGGGGCAGACCGTGAAAACCCAGATGATACGGAACACGCAGGAGCCCAAGAGGGAGACGATCATGGGCTGGACGGCCTTACCCATGCCGCGCAGGATGCCGCACCCCACGTCCATAAGGCCGCAGAGGAAGTAGGTGGCGGCGATGATGGAGAGGCGGTTCATGCCCGCCTGCACGATGAGGTCGCGGTTCTCCCCCGAGGCGTAGATCAGCAGGAGCTTATCCCCGAAGAAGACCAGCAGGCCGCTGAGGGCCAGGCCGATGACCAGCACCATGCCCGCGCACTGGAAGGCGATCTTCTTGATGCGCTCGAACTTCCCCGCGCCCACGTTCTGGCCGATGAAGGTCAGGGCGGTGTGGTAGACCGAGTTCATGGCGGTGTAGACGAAGCCCTCCAGATTGCCCGCGGCGGTGTTGCCCGCAATGGTGACGGTAGGGTAGGCGTTGACCGCCGACTGGATGATGACGTTGGACAGGGAGAACATACAGCCCTGCATACCCGCGGGGAGGCCGATGGTGATCATGCGGAGGAGCTTCTTGCCGTAGACCTTGAAGCCCGCCAGCCGCAGGGAGGTCTTGGTCTTGCTCATATAGATGAGGGTCGCACCTGCCGCCACGTACTGGGAGGCGGCGGTGGCAATACCCACGCCGATGGCACCCATGCCGAAGCCCAGCACCATGACCAGGTTGAGTGCCACGTTCACTACGCCCGCCGCCGTCAGGAAGAACAGGGGGCGCTTGGTGTCGCCGCTGGAGCGGAGGATGGCGGCCATGTAGTTGTAGACCAGACAGCCGGGCATACCGCAGAAGTAGGCCCGCATATAGGGGACGGCCTCGGCCAGCACGTCCTCGGGGGTGTCCATGAGCAGGAGCAGGGGCCTGGCCATGACGATACCGAAGATCATGACGGCGATACCGCCGATGATGGAGGAGGTCAGGGCGGTGGAGATGAGCTTATCCACCTCCTCGTAGCGTCTGGCTCCCAGCTCCTGGGCGGCGATGACGCCCGCGCCTACCGAAAGTCCGATGAAAAGATTGATGATGAGGTTGATGAGGGCACCGCAGCTGCCCACGGCGGCCATGGCGGCATCTCCCGCGAACTGCCCCACCACCGCCACGTCGGCGGCGTTGAAGAGGAGCTGGAGGATACCCGAGGCCATGACGGGTATGGTGAAGCGGATCATTTTCCCGAGGACGGGACCCTCGGTCATATTCATTTTTTGGGAACGGAGAGGTTCAGCCAAAGAAAAAACGCCTTCTTTCCTGTGCCTTGTGAAAGGCAGATGTATGCTATTTTATTATACTATAATCCGAGGGTAAAGTCAAGGCGGTTTGGGGAAATTGACGGGAGATTTCCGAGAGTTTTTCGCCCTTCCCTCCCTTTTTTCGCGGGTAGACAAAAACGGCCGCCGCGTTACGCGACAGCCGCTTGGGTGGGTGTATCAGAAAAGGGGAGGCAGGATGCCGAAGTAGGCAAGAGCCACCATGAGGGCGACCTGGAGCACAAAGATCACGGGAATGCCCACCATGAAGGAGACGTGCTTGGTCTTGTGGCGGATGAGGTGCATGGTGACGTACATAGCCACCGAGCCTCCGATGGCCGACCAGATGAACAGGGACTTCTCGGGGATGCGGAGCTTGACGTTGTTGCGCTTGGAGATCTTCTTATCGTAGATGCAGACCACGATGGAGCAGATGGAAACCACGATGATGTAAGCAAAGAAGATGAGCCAGAAGAGATGGATGGGCAGATCGGGCATGGGAATTCTCCTTTCTTGATTGTGAAGCTCTATGTAAGGGCGTATGACACGCCCTTATCATCGATCATCGGATCGGAAATTACTTCTTGGCGTTGTCCTTGAGGGAGACCACCTGGTTGTAGGTGTTCTCATTCTTGGTGTCCTTGCAGAAGTAACCGAAGCGGACGAACTGGAAGCGCTCGCCGCCCTCGGCACTCTCCAGAGAAGGCTCCACCATAGCCCCCTCCACGGTGGTGAGGGAGTTCTCGTTGAGGAAGTCCAGATAGGTCTTGCCCTCGGGGACGTCGGCGGTGTTCTCGATGTTGAAGAGGCGGTCATACATCATGAGGGTGGTGGGCTTGGCGTACTTGGTGGAGAGCCAATGGATGGTGCCCTTGACCTTGCGGCCGTCCACGGGGCTGCCGTTGCCCGTCTCCAGGTCGGCGGTGGCATGGATGCACTTGATACTGCCGTCCTCGTTCTTCTCGATCTCACCGCACTTGATGATATAGCCGCCCATGAGGCGGACCTCACCCTCGGGCTTGAGGCGGAAGAACT
>JAFULU010000194.1 GCA_017483125.1 Clostridia bacterium | reverse complement strand
AATGCGGCGGTTCTGCTTGCAAACGGCCACTCGGTAACGGATGCGTGTATGCGCTCCGGATTTTCAGATTGCTCCCATTTTATCGTCCTTTTCAAAAAGAAATTCGGAGAAACGCCGTTGAAATATAAGAAAAAAGTAAATACCGTCTCATCTTTTCAAGTGTAGCCGAAGGAAGCCGGCTCTAGAGCCGCATCATCAATCTCGGCGATCCCGAGTGCCGTGAGGTGGGATGCCATCATTGAGAAGTACGGCATCTTTATTGATTCCTGCGCCTCGGGTGGCGGCCGCAACGATCTTGAATCCATGAAGCGCGGCGTTCCCCTCCACTACACCGGACACGCCGAAGGGTGAAAAATCGGGGGAATTTTCCTGTCATTTTCACTTGAATTATCAGCCGCGAATATGCTTTGGCCTTTTCAAAACACGTAAAATATTATGGAGCAAGCTTTATGAAGTACATAAACAAAGACAATTTATACGATTATGCTTTTTTGAACCAAGATACTCTCGTACCTCCTCTCCGCGCTATATGCGTTTGCTTTCACGGATACACCGATGGGACTATGTATCAAGAGAGCCCCAAAATCGCCAAAGTTTTAGGAGAAGCGGGAATTGCCTGGGTGTTTCCTTACTATAGCGTCTGGGCGTGGATGAGTAAAAGCTCGAGGGAATTTAATGAGCAGGTGATTGATGCGGTTTACGAAAGACTTGGAGCCTCTGAAAATATTCCGCTTATCGTAAGCGGAGGAAGCATGGGAGGGCTTACCGCTCTGAATTATCTTGTTTACGGGAAAAGAAAAGCTGTAGGCTGCGCTGTAAACTGTGCCGTTACGGATATGAAAAGAGTATTTTCCGACATACCGGATTTCAGACGCGCGATACTTTCGGCTCATATCCAAGAGGATGAGGATCTTTTATCTGTTATGAAACGGTATTCTCCGGTAGATTTTTATAAGCTTATGCCGAAAATTCCGTATTATTTCGTTTACGGCGAAAGCGATGCTTACTTCACCCAAAATCATATGCCGCCGCTGATTGAGAGAATGAAAAAAGAGAAGTTTTCCTATAAAATTCGTATAGAAAAAGGAATGAATCACTGCGATATCGAAAGCCATCCGGATGCGTTTACGGAATACTGCAAATTCATAATAGATTTAGTAAAAACATATGGTTGATGTTTTCATTGTTGCTCTGGCAGATGTCAACCGTTTAGATGAAAAAATATCGCCGAAAAATGAAATAATCAACGAGAAAGTCAAGTAGCAATACTTGGCTTTTTCTTTATCCACAAGCAATATTTTTTCGTGTACTGAAAGCGAGCAATACCTCTCGTTGACATCTGCACCCCTCGCTCTGAATAATCGCGATTTTCTCCCGATCTATGTTCCCCGACCCTGCCAAAATGGCGATCGAACAGCGAAGCTGATCAGAAAATCGGGAGGTATAGAAAATGAAAACAGTTAAGCAAGAAAGAATCACAAACGAAAACGTACCAGAATGATTGAATATAAAAAATTGATGTACCAGATTGCCTTTGGCAAATAGAAAATACTATAAGCAGATAGGCGCGCAACTCACTCCGAGCTGCGCGCCTACTTGTTTTTTGCAAAGAAAAACCAGCCTAAATTGAGCGGTTCAATTTAGGTTGTTAATGGTGAGCCATTACCCGAATATGTCGAACACCTTGATGGGCTCTACCAATAACACTTCGGGTACATTGTAGCATATCACATTGAATTTGTCAAGATAAAGTATCGAAATCATGCCCACATCTCTATCCGTATACATATTGTCGATTACCTCGTCGCCGTGGTGGTATGAGGATGTGTTCAACCTATACCGATCGTGGTGAAGAGATGCTCTCTTCGGGTGGGGGGGATTCTAATGTGCCACATTTTGCGGTGTTTGTCATTGCAAAAACATAGGGAGAAAAGCATTTTCGCGGCTTTTTGTCTTGCCTTTACGAAATCCCCCACCTCCCTTGACAAAACACTTATCCTATGGTACAATACTCTTGTACCAATATATGGTTCGTGGGGGAGTGGCAGTAAGAGGTAATTCCGAATTGCGGGTGCAGACTGATTTGCCGCCCACGTGCCCCGACCCGATACCGATTTCTAAAGGAGGCGAATATGAGATCTGTTCAAGTGTATGAAAGTGAACATTCGTTTCGTCTGTTGGATGCAAAGCAGAAAATTACCTGTATTTGGTATTTTCGTAATCGAACGGATACAGATCATCATCAGCATTCCTGCTATGAATTACACGTATGCACGAAAGGATGTACACGGTTTATTCTGGATTTTCATGAAACCATTGATTTGAATGAAGGGGAATGGATCTTGCTCGGTAAGGGTGTGTTCCATGAGGAAAAAATCGTCTCTCCCTGTGGCGGATATTGTCTGAATATGGAAATCACTGCCCCGAACTCAAGCTCACCTTTTCATAAAATTTCTACTCTGCATCACTACAAGGGAAATGATGACCCGATCATGGGTGACCTATTGCGCCAGGTCATGCTTGAGGCGGAATGTCAAAAGCAAGGATACGAGGAGTATTGTACAAGCTTACTGACCCAGCTGATGATCCATATCGCACGATCGTGTAGTAATCTTCCGTCCCGAATGAGGAAACAGGAGACACGCCGAATCGATAATCTCTTTGTTATGGATGATTTCTTTAATCAGATATTTCATTATGCCGATCCTGGCAATCTGACAATCGAGGCATTATCTGAAAAATTACATATGACTCCGCGCCATCTGAATCGATTGTTGACGGAGTACTATGGAATGAGCTTTTCGGGAAAATTGCAGGCGGAAAAAATGAGATTTGGCAAATATTTGCTGGAGACTACGGATCGTTCGATCGGTGAGATCAGCGAAATCTGCGGTGTGACACCGACATATTTCATTCGGTGCTTCAAAAAAAAATATGCAATAACACCGGCACAATACAGAAAATCGTACAAAGCGGACACGGATTGAGATTCGTGTCCGCTTTGTTTCTTGATGGAAAAATATATATGTGGTAAAATAATACAAAACCTTGGAGGTGACACCTATGCACGATGGATATAAATCACAGGACAAATTCCAAACGGTTCTGGAACAGTTTGCCCGCCCAAAAAGCAAATTTGCTCCCTTCGTATTCTGGTTTTACGACCAGGATCTGACCACGGTGGGGATCAAGCCTCAGGAGATGGCGCGGGAGCTTGCGAAGAAGGGCTTTAACCCGGGCTATGCCCACGCCCGTCCCAACTACGCATGGGTAGACGGACACAGGGACAGTGAGCATATCCAAGTGCTGCCTCACGAGCAGTGGCTCTCGGAGCTATGGTTTGATGTCATGGAGCAGCAGGTGCGGCAGGCAGAGGTAGACGGCTCCCACGTGAGCTTTACGGACGAATTCGGATGGCCGTCATTGCAAGCCGACGGTCAGCTTGTACGGAACGATCCGACCCTGCAATCCAAGAATCTGCGATTCGAATACGTGGATCTGGAGCCGGGAGAGACGGTCGATCTTGAGGGCCATTTCTTTTCTGTCTCTGCAAAGAAGGTTGGTACCGAGCAAACGTCCTTCATCACGTATGATGACGTCGAAAAATGGCATCGGATCGGATCGTCCTTCGATCAATGTCCTCCCGACCAGAATAACGCCGAGCCCATCAATATGGCCTCCCATTGGAGCGATACTCCCCATGCGTATTGCGAGTATCACGTCCATATCCCAGAGGACGGCGTATACCGCTTGTACGCCACCTGGGGGCAAACGGGGAATAATACCGAGAAGGCCGCCTACGTGGTGGGAGAGCAGACCTTTGCCGTCAATCAGAAGGAGAACGTGTTCTGCTGGAATCACCTGGGAGAGGTCGGGCTTTCGCGCGGTATGCAGGTCATCCGCTTGCAGAATATGGAAGCAGGGCGGTTGTCCGCAGATGCGGTCAAGCTGATCTCAAAGGATGGACGGGAGATCATCGTGGACGATCTGCAGACCACGGATCGGATCATTGCCTATCTGGATGCGGACAGCCTGACCGTTCGGGATGAAAAAAGTTTCCAAGCAACCGAGCCCTGCCGCGTATACCTGTTCGATCTGCAGGCATATCGGGGATACGATGGCGGCAACGTGGATTATCTGTCAAGGCGCGTGGTCGATCTGTTCATGGAGATCGCATGGAAGCCTTACTTCGATCGGTTCGCGTCCCTTATGGGCGCGGGTCTTCCCATGAACGGTATTTTCAGCGATCACGAGGGTGACTACGGCTATAAAATGGCATGGTCTGAGGATCTGAAAAGCCTTTTCCAAAGCAAGTACGGCGAGGATATCCGCAGGATCCTTCCCCTGCTGATCGATCGGGATGTGCAGGGAAAGGACGTGGTCTGGCGGTACCGCTGGTTCGATACGGTATCCGATATGTACGCCGAGCTATTTCATAAATTGTCGGATGAAGCCGCCAAGCACGGCGTGTATTTTACCATGCATACCTGGGAGGAAAGTCTGCAGCTCCAGGCCTCCTGTGTGGGAGACGTTTACAAGCTGAATAGAGGGATCTCTCTCCCGGGAACCGACGCGCTGTGCCGCGTGGCCTATAATCCCCAGAATTTCAAGGATCATTACTCCATCGCGGAATTTGAAGGCGTTCGGTTCATGAACGAGGTCATGGCTCTGAACGGGCCTGACCGTTACACCCCCGAAGAGCTGAAGAAGCAGGGGAATTGCCTGGCGGCATACGGTGTGAGCCACGTTGTGAATCATGCCGTCAAAATGACGCGGGAGTATGCGCAAAGCAGTGTGCCCCCGGACTTCTATCATATTGATCCCTGCTGGCAGGCTATGGGACAGTATACCGACTTCATCCGCCGCATTTCCTACGTGAACTCTCTCGGCCGCGCCCATGCCGAGGTTCTTGTTTTGAATCCCATGGACAGCATGTACGCCCTGGCGGAAAACGACGTGTTCGACATGAATTTTGAAATGCTGGCCGAAAAGGGCGGCATCCCCAAGATCAACGCGTCCTTTGGCGGTGAGGCGGGGGAGATCAATCGCCAGTACGGTGAGCTGATCCGCATACTGACCAGACAGCGGGTGGAGCATCTGACGGCGGACAAGGAATATATGCGACGCATGGAGGTATGCGGGGAGCGCTTGCGCTATAAGGAGTATGCCTTCCGCACCGTCGTGGTTCCGCGCATGACCATGATCGACCTTGAAACCGCTGATAAGCTGACTCGCCTTGCACAGAATGGTGGCGAGATCTACTGGATCGGCAATCCTCCCACGGCGACTCTGCAGAACGGACGGAACGATCCCGCCCTGGCCTCTTGCATGGATCTGCTGGCGCAATGCGGCAACGTTCATTTCCTGAAGGCCCCCGCAGAGCTGGATCTGCGCTACAGTGTGCAGGTGCTGGACGGAGCCGACGATCTTCTGTGCCATTGGCGTGTTATCGACGGACGGCATTTCCTGTTCCTCGGCCATAATGATCACAAGCCGACCAGAGCGACGGTGTACCTGCCCGGTGTTACGGGAAGAGCCATGCTGCTGGATCCCGCAACGGGAGAGCGGGCGATCCCCGAGGCAAGAGAAGAAAAAGACGGCCTGTGTGTTTGCTTGGAGTTTGCAGCATATGGATCGTGGTATCTGGTGATCGAGCCCGGGCAGGAAGCGGAAGCGGTGCAGGGAAAGACCCTTGTGCGGAAGATCCCCTTGGGAGCCTTTACGGCAGACATTGCCCGCGGTAACACCGAAAAGCTTGTGACCCATAAGATTAATCCCATTCGGACGTCCAAAATGAGGCTGATCCTGCGTAAGGGCTGCTTTGACGATCCGACCCATCCCGACGTGGCCGAGATCCTTTTGTGCCGAGACGGAGAGGTCGTACTGCATCGCCGTATGCAACAGGAATTTACGGTGGAGTTTGATGAGGTCAAGGCGATCGAGCTGGAGTTCTCCGAGCAGGAAATCGACGAGATCCGCATTATATCCGAGAAGGGCCTGACCTCCTACCGTATGGAGGCATGGGAGCGGGCGTGGTGGCATACCGTCGCCGAGCTGGATACCTATTCCCAAAGTGAGCTGATCAACCCTGTCGCATATCCCGCGGGGACGTACGACGTATCCCTGACGGATTGGAGCGAATGGGAGATGCTCTCTAGGCTGTTCGCCGGTGTTGTGCGGTACCGTACGGCCGTTACCTTGACCGAGGCAGACCTGGATCATCACGTAAAGCTCAACCTGACGCTTGGAAGCGGTTCGGTGGGTGTGACGGTTAATGGGCAGGACCTGGGATGCAAGCTGTTCGCGCCCTTCACCTTCGATATGAGACAGTACCTCCATGCGGGGGAGAATGTCATCGAACTGCGCGTATCGAATACGATTCTGAGTAACGTGTGCGGTAAGCACGGCGGCCTGCTGGGAGCGGAGGTGCTTCTGCTTTCCACGGAGGCTTGCGGATGATGGACTGAACCCGGGACTATTTCAAAATGAAACACTATGTGGAGAGAATGATTATGAAAATGAAACGAATCGTTTGCTTATTTTTAATAGCATTTATGCTGCTCTCTTCGGTGGCTTGCGCCCAAAGCACAGAGGATCCGACGGGGACTCTGAACGGGGATGCAAGCGCGGAGGTTACGGAGGGTGAAACCGGAGATCCGAATTTTACCTGTGACTTGCCGACCGATCTGAACTACGGCAATGAGATCATCGGAATCCTGTATGCGAACGTTGGCGGTCGTCGTGACGAACTGATCAGTGAGTATGGCATGGGGGTAGTGGCAGATTCGGTCTACGAGCGAAACGTTATGGTTGAGGAACAGCTCGGTGTTCAGCTGGAGATGTATCCTGCTGACGGAGACGTGCAGCTCAACGTCGTGTTCAATAACGATCTTACGAGCGGTCTCGGTGAATACGACATCATTTCGAATGGTACCTTTAAGGCCATTATCCCTGCCATGGAAGGCCGATATGTCAATCTGAATGAATTGGAGAACATCAACACGGACAAGCATTACTGGACGCAGGGCTACAACGATATGGTGACGTTTACTGACGCCGGAATGCAATTTTTGGCCTCCGGTTCCATGTCGATTTCCATGTTCCGCTATACCTTCTTTACCATCTACAACAAGGATCTGTTTATGGATTATCAGCTTTCCGATCTTTACGAGATCGTCAAGCAGGGAGAGTGGACACTGGACTACCAGTATTCCATCGCCAAGGATCACTACTTGGACAAGGACGGCGATTCGAAGGCTTCTGTCGGGGATTTCTATGGCTTTGTGACCGGTAACATTGTTTCGGTTGACCCCTATATGGTGGCATCTGATACGCACATGATCATCAAGGATCCCGATACAGGCGAGTTGACGTATAATTCCGACGCGCTGTCCAAGCTGGTTGATCTGTGTGACAAGGTTCAGCTTCTCTACAACGATGAGTCCACCTACGTGTACGATGGAGGCGTGGATGATGGCATGGGTGCCGCCTGTATCATCAATCATTTCGCCGACAAGAATACTTTGATGGCTACGACAACCTTCCTCTGCATGGAGAATAATTTCGAGAGACTGGGTGCTTTGTCCTACGGCATTGCACCTATGCCCAAGTTCTCCGCAATTCAGAAGAGCTACTATTCCTACGTGCAAGATCAAGTAAGCGGATTTGGTATTTCAACTGCCGTCAGTGATGAAGCCCGACAGGAAATGTGCGCGGCCGTGTTGGAGGCTATGGCATACCACAGTTACCGATTGGTTCGTCCCTCGTATTATGAGACGGTGCTGTCCGAGCGATACATGCAGGATCCCCAGTCCAACGAGGTACTGGATATGATCTTTGACTCCTTGTATTTCGATTTTTCCTCCACCTGTTCCGATATTTTCCCGAACTGTGAGATCCGAAATAATCTGCGTCCCCTCCTTTCCGGAGAGAGTAACACGATTGCTGCTTCCACTAAATCCTGGAAAAGGATCGTCGAGCACAAATTGGATGATTACAATGAGATTTTGGAGGGGCTTGTGCCCTGATCGGGTATGGTTTCCCGTTTCCCGTGCAAGCATATGTTCTACCAACCATTCTAAACGGTAAGTGAAAGGAGTACGTATACCATGAAACACAATTTTATCCGCATTGTTGCTACGGTCTTGGCACTTCTCATGTTGGTGCCGGCATCCTTGGCAGGGTGCAGGCGCTCTCCCGGTACGACCGAGGGAACGACTGCTCCCGACACGGGCGCTCTCCCCATCGAGACCGAGCCGCAAGGACCCGATGCCTTTGAAAATACCCTTCTTCTGGCTGCCGACGGGCAGACGGAATACACCGTCATTGTCCCCGATTACGCCGCCGCATGGGAGCTGGAGGCCGCCGATCGCCTGGTGGCCACCCTGGCAGAGCTGGGCGTGACGGTCACCCCCACGGTGGATACCTCGGCCGCGTCCACGACCAAGGAGATCGTGGTGGGCTATACCAACCGCAATTCTGAGCTGGCCGAGGATTTCTTTGAGGTGGGCGTTCTGGGTTACCACGTGGCCGCTATCGGAGAAAAGCTCTTTATCGGTGCAAACAGTGAGTCGGGGATGTCCGAAGCTCTCGCACGCCTGACCGCTGACCTGATATCCGACGGCAACCGCTTGGCCCTCAAGCAGGGCTACGTCTGTAAGGCCGTGGGTGAGCCCGCCGCAGAGGATATCCCCACCCTGACTGGCCCCTACGCCGCCAGCATCGCCTTTGCTAACAGCGTGGCCAACGACGTTCAGGGCTACTACACCGACGGCCGTCGCCAAGCCTTCGTCATGACCAACCAAACCATGTCCATTACCCATAACATGGCTGAGGAAGGGAACCGCCAGATCTCCTCCATGGTCAACGAGTACGGCATCCCCTACCTGCGGGATACCATGTCCGCCTACGTGGAGACCGCCAAGGGACGTTTCTATTCCAAGGACTCCGTGGATGCCGCCGACATGAATATTTTCCGCTACGGTGCTTACTTCTACGAGACCCACATTCACGGCGAGAGCTTCATTCCTTCTCTCGAGGTGGATGAGTCGGCGGAGCCCGTGGATATGCTGAAGGGCATGACGCGCTTGAACGGCAACGACGCCACTGCCCAAAAGGATGGGAATACGGGTTCCCTGATCATCTCCGTGAAGTCCAATAAAGATCCCTATATTACTTTCCCCCGCAAATATAAGGTGGATGCCGATACGTATGATACCATTCTGATCACCATGAAGACGGAATCCTCCACCTCGGCGCAGTTCTGGCTGGGCGCGGGCCCCCACAACGGTATCAACGCCGAGCAGAACGTTACCTTCAAGGTCATTCCCGGTGAGATGCGTACCTATGCCGTGTACTTGAAAAACGTCACGGACTACGAGGGTATTCTGAACACCCTTCGCCTGGACTTGATGGGCGGTAAGGACGGAGAAACGGTGGAGGTGAAGGAAATCAAGGCTGTCAAGACCAATGCCTCGGACGCTCCCGCCGTGGTCATGGATCGCGTTCTCTACACCTATTCCGACAAGCTCCATTCGGCCGTTCATCTGATCGCTATCAACGATGTCACGGATTTGAAGACCTACGGTATGGAGACCGCCATTGAGAAATCCCGTGTAAGATCTCTGCTGGTGATCGACGGGAGCGGTGAGCATACCTCTCTTGAAGGGGTGGATTGGAGCACCGCCGTAGCCGTGGCCTTTGACGTGGATCGCGCCGGCGTGTTCGGTTATATCCTGACCCTGGATGAGGGCGTGGGTAGCATGACCGTTACCGAAAAGGACGGCTGCTACGTGATCGATCAGAAGGCCGCCGCCAAGGCCTCCTACAAGGCGCATGACGAGATCAACCTCGGCCAGCGCCTCTACAACGATTCCACTCACGATTTCGACGGATTCCGTAAGGCCTTCCGCGAGGAGCGCAATCCTCTGACGGTAACCGTCACCACCAATGGCTTTGGAGGCAAATCTTTGGGCTACGACGCCCTCCGCGGCGCGTACCGCCTGGAGCTGGAGGGCACGGGCTTCAACCAGGCCTACTACGACCATCCCGACCGTCACTATCGCGTTGACGTGAAGGTGGAGGGCGATGCCCATGACCGCAACATCTATCTATACACCTACGCCCGTACGGGCGGCCTCGAGTGCGCGGCTCTTTTGGATAAGGAGGAGCGGGTCATGCCCTACCTCTTGCAGGTCTGCAAGAATTTCCAGGGTGAGAACGAGGAGCCCATTATCGATTATGGCGATGCCATGTACGGCGAGGTCTATTTCCCCATGACCGTCAAGAGCGGAGAGAGCGTGGAGTTCTCGGTGCTCAATCTCTACCAGAACTGGGGCATCTTCCCCCTGAAGCAGATCTCCACTGTCCAGTTCGGCTGTCCCTACTACCACTTCTCTACGGGTGTTACCGAGACCAACTGTATTGCCTCCTTCTACGTAAACAACAAGGACAGCTGGTTCCTCCCCGATTTCCGCGGTATGTCTGCTCCCTTGTGGGAGTCGCAGCCCCAGCACCACTCGGCGGGCCGCCTTTACTTCCTGCGGTACACCGACGCGGAGGGGAACGATTACGCCTCTGAGAAGACTGTGGACGAGATCCTGTCCTACGGTCCCGTGTACGCTGACGTAAGGATGGGTCACCTTTCCGATGACGGGTGCATCTCCATTGATTACCGTCACATGGAAATGCCCCAGACCGACGAGAACCGCACCTACTACGAGATCCGTATGACGGTGCTGAAGGATGTCTCCTTCAAGAATTTCAGAGAAGACTTCTCCTTCTTCTCCATGGACAGCCACAATGTGACCTACCAAACCCTCGGCTACCTGGACGAGAACAACAAGCCCGTGGTTACCTCGACCAGCAGGTCCGACGAGGTCCGGTACTACACCCTTGGCAAGCAGTCTCCCTTCGTGTCCTTGTCGGACACCTCCGCCGCTGAATACGTCAACCTGGCGGCTGTGATCAAGGATTACGCGCTTACCTTGAGCGGCGAGGTATTTACGGGCAACATGGTTCTCTCCGAGACCTACAGTGGCGACAAGAATTATATCTCCCTGTCCTTCGACCTGGGCGAGGTGACCCTGAAGGCGGGAGATACCATCAGCGTCAACATGATCCTGATTCCCTGGGGCTCCCAGCTTACCCCCGAAAAGGATATCTCCAACGTGCTGAACGTGCGCAACGATACCTGTCTGGATCCCATCAAGGCCGACGTCAAGACGGGTACTCTTTTGCCCGATACCTACATGCCTAAGATCAAGGCCGAGGGCGAGGTGGCAGAGTTTACCTTGTCGGGGGCAGACAACAACATGGCTGTCCGCGTGTATGGCTTTGATGATTACGTACGGCCCATCATTGAGGAGTACGTAGACGGTGCGTGGGTGAAGTACAAGACCGCCTCCTCCAATGGCTACGACGGCTACATGGCCCATTACGACGGGGACGGCACCTATTCCTTCTCCTTCATCGTGGATATGAGCAACGGCGACCGTACCTTCAGAGTCAAGCAAGACGCTACAGCTACTCCCGATATTCCGGATAAGCCCGAGCCCGAGCCTGAGCCCGTAGACCCCGCTCTGCCCGTTTACATCGCAGGACCCGCTGACCTGGCCGGTGTTATTGATGCCTCCGGCGTCAGCATTGCGGGAGCTGAGGTCAGGAATGAGCATGGCCTCGAGTTTGTGAGCATCACCGTAAGCAACGTCGATCCTCAGTTTGTCGTTGGCAGTAACCTGGGTACTCTGCCGAGCTACCTGGCTATCGTGTACCGCACAACAGGCGAGGAGGACGGTGAGATGTTCATCGGTACCGCAAACGGCCCCAACGGCCAGACCGACCACGTTGTTCTTCCTTGGATTAAGGACGGCAACTGGAATCTGATGCTTGTTGACCTGTCCTCCGTCCAGAACATCATAGAAGGGAACATCGGTTACTTCCGTCTGGATCCCTTCAGAGGTCAGACCGAGGCTTCCCTCGACGTCGCTTGCATCGGCTTCTTCAATACCGCTGAGTACGCTGAGAACTACTACAAGGAAAACTACCGACCCAAGGCTTGGGATTCCGATGAAGGCAAGGCCATCGTGACCCACCGATCCTTTGATGCTCTGCCCGTCATTGTTGACGGCAACGAGCAGAATACCATTTTTGCCCCCGGTGCATCCTCGTCTTGGGACAAGGTTGCCACCATCGACTCCACCGTTGATGCCCTGAGATACTGGGGCTGGGTTGGCGTGAAGGGCGATCTGGGTGAGTTTGGTTACTCCATCGACGGCGGCGCGTATGTCTTCTCCGCTGACTTTGCCGTTCCACCTGATCAAGCCGTGATCGATGCCGCTAAAAACGGTGGCGCGGCCAACGCTTCCCGCGTTGGCATCAACGTTCCTATGGCTGATCTGGACGGTGAGCACACAGTGACCATCGTGTACAAGAACACGGACGGTTACCTTGTTGAGCTGCTTGAGTACACCGTCATTCGTAAGAACGCTGACCAGAATGTTCCAACGGATCCGTGAGTCGTTTTCGGCCACAAGGCCGGCATCACCTCCACATGTATAATAAAATGAGTGACTAACCTGTTTGTCACAAAGTTTTGGAGGATGACGAGCTATCTCAAGGGGGATCCTCGTTATCCCTCCCCGCAAATCTTTTGTATATGGCATGTATATTGCAAAAAATGAAAAAATGAGATAATTATGAACATCAAGCGTATTCTTGCTCTCATCATCTGTGCTGTCATGCTGCTGACCATGTTCCCCGTGGCCGTGCTGACCACCGGCGCTGCTGACATCGAGGGCGACTGGACCACCCGGTGCTAAGGACGGTACTGCCGCGCTGACCATTCTGGAGTACGGTGCGTCCGCTGCTGACGCTACCACTCCTGTCGGCTCCGACTCTAAGAAGCCCGAGGAGAACGAGATGACCATCGCTGATATCGCTGATCCCTCCACGGTCGAGGCGAACAAGCCTGCTATCCTGTGGACTCCCGAAACATACAACATGAAGCCCAGTAACAACTGCACCTTCACCGTGCTCGGTGACGATACCTGGCGCGTTGACTGCACCGACACCTCTGTGTTCATGTACTTTACTCCCAAAAGATCCTGGTCTTGATCTGCTGAGGATTTCCCCGTATTTGGCGTCATGCTCCGCAACATCTGGGCTGACAGCGGAAGCCTGCTGTACTGCGCCGGTGAGGTTATGGCTCCTACCAGTCAGCATGTCAATCCCTTCTCTATCTACGATGGTGAGTTCTACGGTAATAGCGAGGAGTACGTCTTCGTTCCCATTGATCTGACCGACCTGTGGGAGGGCCGTATCAACGACACGCGCCTTGATCTGAGAATGGACGATCCCGAGAGCCGTTCGTTCGACCTCTGCTTCGCCGGTATGTTCCGATCTGAGGAGGAAGCTTACGCATACGCCGGCGCTTGGCTGACCGAGAGGGGCGTTTCTTCCGACCCTGTGACCGAGGCTCCCACCGAGTCCCCCACCGAGGCTCCTGAAGCTCAGGATACTGAGGCTCCCGCTGAGGGCACTCAGGATCCCACTGACGGTACTCAGACTTCCGACACGGAGACCGACGCCCCTGCTAAGAAAGGCTGCGGTAGTGTGATCGGTATGGGAACTGTGGCCGTTCTGGCTGCTGCCACTGCAACTGTAGCTCTGAAGAAGAAGGACTGATCATAGTTTTTCCGGCTTCTCTTAGCTCCCCCTCTCTGCTCCCCCTTGGCAGAGAGGGGATTCTTTCAACACGTACATTTTCTTCGGTGCCCGTGCTTGGCGGCATAAATCACGGTGCGTGGGTGGAGTATGCTGATGGTCAAGTCAAAGAAGAGATCAAAGATTCGCTAACTGATGGAATCGAAGATCGTAATCAAAAAGCGCGCAACTCATCCGAGCTGCGCGCCTGTCTATTTTTAGAAAGAAAAATACCTGCATATGCCGAGGTGTTCGACATATGCAGGTATTGGTGACCCGGACGGGAGATCGAAATCCTCGCTACGCTCGGGGCAAGCCGCACCAAGAAATTCAAAGTGAAATCCTCACTTGCGGCTTGCAGAGTTCTCATACCGAAACGGATGATCAAAAAATCCCGATAGTCTTAAATGACTATCGGGATTTTTTGGTGAGCCAACTTCAAACTAAATCGAATTTGATTTATACGCTTTCTACTGCATTGCTATCACTTTCTATTACCCTGCTCAATAGCAACATAACAAATAATATCAAGAAATTACAGCTGAAAAATTGACTTGCTTGTTTTGCTCTTTTCAAACACATGAGCTAAGAAATGCGGTAAGCACTGGGGGTATGTCCTGTCTGCGCCATAAACGCCTTGTAAAAGGAGCTACAGCTCTCAAAGCCGACCTCCGCGCTGATGTCTGACACCGAAAGCTCGGTCTCTTTGAGGAGACGGCAAGCCTCGTTGATCTTCAGCCTGCGCTGAATGGAGACGAAATTTGTTTGTGTCTGGGCTTTAATCAATCGGCTGACGTAGGACGGAGAATAATTGAATGCCTCGGCCACGCTCTGCAGGGTTGCCTCCTTATAGTGTTGCTTGAGGTAATTGAGTATGGAGGGAACCGCTGAATGCGGATAAAGGGGAAGATTGTCCGAAGAGCCGTTCTGAGCCGCCGATCTCTCGGATAAAAGAGCGAAAAAGCTTTTCATCATCCAGACATAGGGCAGATCATCGGCATTGCTGTTTTGGTGACGGAGTTTTTCCAGTATCAGGAGCTGCAAGAGCTCGTGAGCCGCCTCGGGACAGTCGGTGCCCTTGATAAAATGGTACTTGGAAAGGTTGGAGCAGAAAAAACTATGGTAAAGAAATGACACAAGAGGGGAGCTGTAATCATTCAGTAAGCTGCGATAGGTGACCTCAAAGGAGGAGGCCTTCAGCAGTATATTGAAGAGCAAGCCGTCGCAACGGATCATGCTGTGCTCGGTAAAGGGCGGGATCACACACAGATCCCCCGGATTCATAGCCAGCACTCGTCCGTCAATGGTATGCTCCGCACGGCCGTCCAACAGATAGGATATTTCAAAAAATTCATGGGTGTGCAGAAACGGCGGCATATGACGGACATGATGGGACACATAGATCTGACGGTTATCCTCCGGAAAGTAAAACTTTTCCAACAACAGATCCACAGGACAGGGGGTGAGCTGGGGCAAATACATTTGGTGCTGTCTTACATTCTCCATATTCGTGGATGCCAGAAAGCCCGACAGATCGCCGCTTTGGACGGCTCTGTGGTATTGCTCATATATTTCCTCGCCGTACATATCGGGACGGGTTAATTCATAAAACTCGTCTTGATGATAATTTCGGAACATAAAGGCCCTCCCCAGTAATCAATATCCGTCTACAGTATAGCACGGATTATGCCCTCTGTCAATAAGAACTGTTAGCCAATGTCAAAAAATGACACAATATTTGTCAACGGTGAGCATTGCAATCAGCGTAGGTAAATAATATAATAAAACTGTCATTTTCAAGCATTGATATGACGAAAATGCAAGGAGATTGCCATATGAAAAAACGCTTAAACGCCGTACTTGGCATCATCGGTCTGGTTTTGCTTTGCCTCGCCCTCTTTGTGGGATGCCGCTCCGAGGATCCCCCCAGGACAGCGCATCCCATACCGATGAACCGCCGACCAAAGAACTATCAACCGAAACGGCTCCGATCGACACCCCTGCTTCGAATGAGACCGAAACAGATGAGTCTGAGATCACCACAACACCCATACCGGAGGACGCTATGTACGCAGACAATATTTTTTCTGATGACCCCACCGTTGTGCAAATGTTCATCGATGGAACAACAAATCCGATCCCCGTGGAGATTCCCAAGACAAAGAGAGGGATCGGACTTCGGGTGCAGGTAAACGCGCCTTTCTCGGGTGTCCGCATGGGCTTCCCGACGTGGGGTGTTGCGGGTACCTACTGTACCCTGTCGATTTACCGCTGGGATACAAACTATAAGACCACTATTGCCGCAGAGCCCCTGCTCGACCTGCCCATTACCGATATTCAGGACTGCGGTTTTCGGGATATCCCCTTTGGCCGTCAGTTTGACCCGGGCGAATACCTGCTCATGGTACACAGCGGCGGAGGCCCCGACGGCAAGCTGCCGGGTGTCTGGCATTTTACGTCGAACATCAGCTGCGGTCAGATGTATAAAAGCGGAAAGAAATCCGAAGGCGAGGTGCAACTCTGGATGATGTTCGATAAGACCCCCATCATCCCCTTCGGCTCCATGGATGCCCTGTATACCAACGAGGCGTCGGCAACAGAGAAATCCGATGCTGTCGCCGCCTATCGCGCCTTAATTCGGAATCTGTCTGCCTTCCCGACCTCCTTCAAGATCGGGGACACCCAATACCACGGCTTCGGAAAGGACTTCAAGGAGCTGGACCGCAACGTGGAGACCGGCGATCTTGCCGAAACCACCACCATCCGATTTGGCTATCGGGATACGTTGGAGATCCTTCTGGTCGCTACCCTGTACCCCGAATACGCCGCCTACGAATGGACGCTCTACTTTACCAACGTAGGTACCGAGAATTCTCCCACCATATCCGAGATCAACGGTTGTGACTATACCATTCGTGCCGACAATCCCCATCTGCGGGGTATATACGGAGACGGCGGCTACGACGGTATAGCCAATATGCCCTACGATATCAACATATCGGGCATGAACATGGAGATCAATAACGAGACGGGACGAAGTACCTATGGCCGATTCCCCTACTTTCAGGTGACCCATAACAGCGGCGGAATATTCTTCGCGGTGGGCTGGCCGGGTCAGTGGCGTGCGGGCTTTGACTCCTGGAACGGAAACCTGCGCGTGTATGACGGCCAGGTCAAGCTGGATACCTACCTGCGCCCGGGTCAGACCATACGGACGCCTCTCTCCAGCTTCTTGTTCTATAATGGAAGCGACAATGACCGTGCCACCAATCTTTGGAGAAAATTCTACATTGACTGCAATATGCGGAAACCCGGTGGAGAGACCTTTGAACCGGCCGTGGCGGCGGTCACCTCCTGGATGTATGGTGAAATGGTGGGCGCGAATGAGGCGAATCAGATCGACGCTATCAAGACTTACCACGATAACGGCATTGCCCTGGACTATTTCTGGATGGATGCCGGCTGGTATTACAAGACGGGAACCCAATCCTTGGACGTTTGGCTGCCTACGGGCACATGGTACGTAGATGAATCCCGTTTCCCGACCAAGTTCAAGGCTATTTCGGATTATGCCCACAGCAAGGGAACCAAGACCATTCTGTGGTTTGAGCCCGAGGTGGTGCGTCTGGATCCCGCCCTGTTCGGAGAGACCAGCGTCCGCAAGGAGTGGTTACTCCCCAACAGCGCCACCAAGCTGATCGATTACGGCAATCCCGAGGCTCGAGAGTGGCTGCTCAACCGTGTTTGTACCATTCTGGAGGAGGGCGACATCGACCTCTACCGCCAGGATTACGGTGTTGCTTCTCCCGCCTCCGAGTGGCAGTCCAACGACCCCGCGGGGCAGATCGGTATCACCGAGAATCTCTACGTGCAGGGCTACCTCTGGTT
>JAFULU010000193.1 GCA_017483125.1 Clostridia bacterium | reverse complement strand
CCGCAGGGCGGTTGTTGGCTCGCCGCGAGGGTATTCTGGCGGGGATCTCCTCGGGTGCGGCGCTGCACGCGGCCATTGAGGTGGCGGCGCGGCCCGAGAACGCGGGGAAGACCGTGGTGGTGCTGTTGCCCGATACGGGGGATCGGTATTTGTCCACGCCCTTGTTTGCGGAGTGAGGGGATTATTGCGGGTTGGTAAATTGGGGTTTATCGAACAGATACAAGATACGGAGATACAAGATACAAGATATAGAAACGGGAGTCATCGTAAGGTTTTTACATATCTTGTATCTTTGTATCTTGTAACTTGTATCTCACCGAAAAACTGCAATTTGAAGTTTCCCATCGGTATCCTCCCCCAACATTGACAAAATTTTCTCAATCTACTTGCAAAATTCCATAAAATATGGTATAATAGAGACAGAAAGAGCATATTCTTGCTTGATACACCCCCAAAAAGGAGGCTTGACTATGAAAAAGCGCATCATCACCATCAGCCGTCAGTTCGGCAGCGGCGGACACTCCATCGCCAAGGCGGCCGCCGAGCGTATGGGCATCGCCTTTTACGACAACCAGCTCATCACCGAGGTGGCCCGCCAGAGCGGTCTGTCCGAGGAGTTCATCCGCGAGAACGAGGAGTACGCCTCCCATTCCAACAGCTTTCTGTACCAGCTGGCCATGAGCACCGCGGGCACCTACGGCTACCCCTCGGTCTACCAGAAGCTCTACGAGGCCCAGACCAAGGTGATCCAGGACATCGCCGACAAGGAGTCCTGTATCATTGTGGGCCGTTGTGCCGACTACATCCTCCGCGACCGCGAGGACTGCCTCCACGTCTTCATTCACGCTGACAATGAGCACCGCGCCAAGCGGATCCTGGAGAAGTACGGTGCCACCGACAAGACGGTTTCCCAGCGCATTAAGGACAAGGACAACCGCAGACGGAACTACTACCGCTTCCACACCGACCGCGAGTGGGGTGTGGCCGCCAACTACAATCTGGCTCTGGACAGCGGAGTGCTGGGGGAGGAGCTTTGCGTGGAGCTGATTTGTAAGGCTATGGAGAAGGATAATTGATCTGTAAACAAAACAACACCCACGGCATCCGCCATGGGTGTCTTCTGTTTTTTGGGGGAGTCAGCCCCCGCCCTGCGGCGGTGGCATAAAAATCATCGAATGGCTTGCCAGATCTTATCGAAATCAGGAAGTAATACACCCGGTTGCGCACTAGCCACACAACTGGTTATCCACTTTAGGAATTCTCTCCTATCTTCCCGATACTCGTTGTTATGCGAAACCAAATTGGAATACATTTTTTCGTAGGTTGACAGAAGGCGTTTGTAATTCTCCTCCCGAGCCATAAATACTTCCGTAACTCTGCTGATAGCACCCTCGCGGCATTCATCCGCTTCAAACGTGTCTTCGCCGCATATATCATTGATCGCTTCGGTCATTCGATACAGTGCATTGATGCTTTGATCCATCATCTGTTTTTGCAAGGCAGCGATCTGGTCGAACACCTCTTTGGCGGTCAGAGGGCTGTTTGTAGACTCCGAAAGCTCGGAAAGTTCCGTCAGTTCGGAAAGCTCCGTCAGCTCGGAGAGGTCGGAAGTATCGGGAATATTGGTGTTATTGTTCTGCTCGTTCATGGTATTATCCTCCAAAATCATATTTTGATTCGGCGGACACGCCAGAATGATGACGGTTTGGCTATCGTCTGCGAAGCGTGCCCTGCCGTGCTTGACGAGCCCTTTGGCCCGTTTGGTGTAGGTCGCTTCATACTCATGGCCGGCTTCATCCAGGACCCGCACGGTTTTTGCGGTCGCGGATGCTTCGGTCTCCTGGTTTCCGTGTTTTTGCAATGGGTGTCTCCCCCTTTTGTAGTCTCGCCGGCGCAGTATGCCGAGCCTTGTACCGTTTTTCCTGTTTTTTGTGATGGGTGCCGTCCCCGAGGCTGGTAAGTCCTCACCAAAAATTATACCGCAAAGGGTAAGATTTGTCAATACCCTTTGCGGTTTTTCTTCATTTACTTCTTACTTCTTCACTTCTTACTTCTTACTTTTTGGTCGGCTCTCCGCCCGTGGTGGTGAAGACGATGCTTCCCTCCTTATCGGTGCGGTGGATCTCCAGCTTCATGGCCTCGTAGCGGGCCAGGATCTCCTGCTTGGGGTGGTCGTAGGTGTTGCCCTCACCCACCGAGATGACGGCGTGGACGGGGGTGACGGCGTCCAGGAAGGCCTGGCTGGAGGAGGTGTCCGAGCCGTGGTGGCCTGCCTTGAGGATGTCGCAGTCCAAAGTCCCCTTGAAGCGGTAACGCTCCAGCATCTCCTCCTCAGAGTGGGTCTCGGCGTCTCCCGTAAAGAGCACCGAGGTCTCGCCGTAGTCGGCGCGGATGACCACGCTGTAGTTGTTCAGCTCGGTGTAGGAGGTGCTGATGGGGGCGAGGATGGTGCAGTTCAGCTCACCCACCTTGAAGGTCTTGTCGGGGGTGGCCATGATGACCTCGCACTTTTCGGCCTCAATGGCGTCCATCATGCGCTCGAAGGTCTTGGAATCGTGCTCCTTATCGGGGAGGATGACCCGCTTGACGGTGTATGTATTCAGGATCATATCCGCGCCGCCGATGTGGTCCTCGTGGGGGTGGGTGAAGATAGCGTACTCCAGCTCGGTGACCCCCAGCTTGTCCAGGTAGGCCTTGAGCTGATCCTCGGAGGAGTTGGTGCCCGCGTCGATGAGGATATCCCCCTTCTCGGTGCGGATGAGGGCGGCGTCGCCCTGACCCACGTCGATGAAGTGGAACTGGACCTCACCGCCGCTGACGGGGGCGGAGGGGTTGTCGGTGATCCCGCCGAAAATGGCGTCCTTGCCAAAGAACAGGCCCGCGATCACCGCGATCAGCACGACGACCGCCGCGGCTACGCCCTTGGCCTTGCTTTTCTTTCTTCTTTTTGCCATGATTGTTCCTTTCTGTCAGAGGGTGATCTCTATATAGGCGGCGCAGTTGCCCTTGGGGAAGGTGACGGTCAGGTAGCCGTCGTTCAGGGAGCAGCCGAAGCCCGTGAGACCGGGGTAGGTGCGGGTGATCGTGGCGTTATCGGTGAGGTAGGGGGTGAGATCGACGGAGGTGTCGGTTTCCTCGGTGCGGGTCTGCCAGACCGCCAGGAGGAGCTTTCCTGCCGCCTTGTTGAGAAGGCCCAGGGTGGTGTGACCGCCGTCGCTCATGCGGCACAAGCCCGTGGGGTAGACGGGGACCGCTCCCGCCAGGGTGGCGCGGTTTTCCTTGTAGATGGAGATGGCATCGGAAATGAGCTTTTTGTTGAGTTCGTTGGCGTAGCAGATACGCCCCGAGAGGTACATGGCACCCATCATGCCGCTGACCATGTTATAGGCGGTTTGGTGACCGTCGGCGCAGGAGGCCACGGTGGCCTTGACGTTCTCGCCCGTCAGGGGGTACACGTCGCCCTGCTCGGGCATTTGGTGGAAGTCCACGGGGTAGGGGTAGGCCCAGACGCCCGCCCGCTCGGGGGGCATGACCGCCAACATACCCTGGAGGATGGAGGGGTAGCGGTCGTAGTACTCCTGGTCGCTGGTGGACTGGATGTGGAAGTGGGACAGGGTGGTGTGGTCGCACCGCATGGCACCCGAGCCGCAGTTCTCGATCATGAGGCCGGGATGGGTGGAAATGACCTCGTCCACGAAGGCGTAGAAGGCCTCGGTGTGGCCCCGCAGAGCCTCGGCCATGGACTCGTCCTCACCGTTCAAAGGGTCGATGCCGATGCCCGTGGAGTGGTTGTAGTCGTTCTTGATGAAGCGGACGCCCATGCCATAGAGGTTGTCGAAGACCCCCATGAGGTGGTCGCGCACCACAGGCTGACGGAAGTCCACGAAGCACTGGCCTCTGCCGATGGGGCGGCCGTGGCGGGTCAGCAGGGCTTCGGGGTGGGCCTGCGCGAAGTCGGAGGCGGCGTCGGCGGTCTCGATCTCCAGCCAGACACCCGGGAGCATCCCGCGGGAGCTGATCTCGTTCAGAATCCCTTGGAGTCCGCCCTCGCCGAAGAGCTCGTCGTAGGGCTTCCAGTCGCCGTTGTGCTTGTACCACTCGCCCCGCTTGCCAAACCAGCCCGCGTCGATGCAGAAGACCTCACAGCCCGCGTCGGAGGCGGCCTCGATGAGGGGCATGAGGCGGTCGCGGGAGGGCTGGGCCCAGAGGCAGTTCATGTAGTCGTTGAAGCAGACGGGGACCTGACCCGTGGGGAAGGCGGTACGGTAGGTCTGCCGCTTGTAGGCGGTGAGCTCTGCCACGGCCTCCTCAAAGCCCCCCTTGACACGGCCGTAGATGGCGGGGGCGGCGGTGTAGGTCTCGCCGGGATTCAGGGTCTTATACCAACCGCCGTTCTTCTCAAAGGCGGCGGTGAGCAGGACGCAGAGGGAAGAGTTTTCCATGTAGCCCTTGGCGCTGACCTCTATGTACCAGTTGGAGCCTGTGAGGATCTCGAAGTAGTGGGTCTCCCCTGTCTCGGTGTCCTCGATGAAGATCAGAGGATAGTGGCGGGAGGTGGTCCAGCTGCCCTGGGAGTAGAGGCGGAAGGCGGTCTGGTGGCCGTGGTTGTAGGTGGGGTAGAGGCCCAGCTCCTCGGCGGTGGCTTTGCGCCATTGGCCCTCGCCCTGCCAGACCGAGTGGCAGTAGTGGATGATAAAGCGATCCTCGTACCAGCGGCGCCCCTCCGCGCCGATGTTCGTGACAAAGGCGGAGGAGAGACAATCCACCAGAAGGGGGGTATCGCCATTGTTGCGGAGGGTAGTGGTGAGGCGGGTGACACCGGTGCCGTCAAAGGTCTCGCGGGACTCGGTGACCGTGGCGTTATGGCCGTTCAGCTTCCAGACCGTGTTGCCGACCTTGCCGTCGCCCGAGATCAGCTCGGCGCGGTCGTTCGCCACGTCGTCGTTGTGGTAGGGGGCGCAGGATTCGGCGTTGAAGTTGAGGTAGAAGGAGGGGGTAGGCATGGGGTGAACTCCTTTGTTTGGTTTTCGGGGATTTCAAATTTGGGTTTGTCGGGGAGTTTGTTCCCCGTAGCAAATCGCGTATTTCTATGTGCGCGTTCTCCTTCACCCGCCTGCGGGCGGGAGCTCCCTCCCGGAGGGAGCCATAGGAGCGCGGGCAAGAATCACTTGTCGGGTAACGGATTTCCGCGGGGCAAGGTGTGAGGCCCCCTCCGGGAGGGGGCTCCCGCGAAGCGGGTGGAGGAGAACGCGGACATTTGGGCGGGCATTCTTTTCCAGCTATGCAAACCCACCGATAAACTGCATTTTTTCGCTCATTCCATCGCGTTCAGATACGCAAGGATCCCGCACAGATTGATAGCGCTCTCCCACGGGCGGTAGGGGCAGGAGGCGGGGGAGGGCTTGCCGTTTCGGTAGTACTCCGTCCAGACGGCACCCTCTACGCGGTCGGCGAGGAGCTCGTCCAGCAGGTCACGGTAGGCGGGGAGGTCGGCGGCGGGAAGAAGGCGGGACAGGGTGTAGAGGATGACGCCGTACTCGTAACCCACGGTGTTATCGGGGTTGGTCGCGCCGTAGCCGCTCTCGCGGATGGACTCCACCGAGCGGGCAAGGGCGGCTTTGAGGGTGCTCTCGGGAAGGAGGGTGCAGCCCGCGAAGACCGCCATCCAGAGGGCGCAGTCGGTGCTGTAGCGGGCTTTTGTCACGGGGGCGGGGGATTTGCCGTAGCAAGCGGGGCAGAGGTAGCCGCCCTCTCTGTCGCGGAGGAGGTTGGTCATGAGGCTACAGCGGTGGCAGACGCCGTGGCGGTATTGGGGGGTATCGCCCACCTCGGCGCGGTAGGGGTTATTGATGTAGACGGTATCCCCGTCGGTGAAGTTCTCGGTGAAGCGGTCGCGGGCATCGGTGAGCTTTTCACGGTGGCGCGCGATCCGGTTGGGGGTCATGAGGCCGTACTTCTCACAGGCATCCAGCAGGCGGGCGGCCGAGCCGATATAGAGGGCGGTGGCCTCCATGGAGCCGTGGTCGATGCCGCTTCGGGGGAAGATGCCCCCCGCTATGTAGGTCTCGTCTCCGTTGAAGGGGATCGTGCCACCCTTGAGGTGCTTTTCCTGGGCGGTGAGGAGGTAGGCGGCGTAGTCCATGCGGTCGCGGAGGAAGGCCGTGTCACCCGTCTCCTCGGTATAGTCCAGAAGCTCCAAAAGGTAGTAGCCCGTCTGCTCCACCTCGTCGTTCTCGTGGCGGTGGGAGCAGGACATCCCCATGCCCGAGGCGTTGGGCATGAAGCCCTTTTCACGGTAGGTGTCGCACATGTAGGTCACCATACGGCGGGCGTAGGCGTGGAGACCCAGGGCCATGTAGCCGCGGAAAACGCCGTACATATCCCGCCCGTAGGCGAGATGGTAGAAGGCACCCGCGGTGACTCCGCCCTCCGCCGAGGTCTGGGTGATCAGGGCGGCGGCCACCGACTCAATGAGCTCGGGGGCGTTGGGGATGGAGGAGAGGGCGGCGGGATCTACCTTGATGGAGTTGAATATTTCACGCCAATGGGTGAGGAAGTCGGTATAGATTTTGTCGAGATCGGCGGTGAGCATGGACTCCGAGAGGGTCATGCAGCCCGCGAAGCTCTGGGTGCCAAGGTCACCGTAATCGCCGCCCACGAAGATGAGGTGGGAATGCCCCGCGGGGAAGGTGATGCTTCCCTCCTCGGCCTCGCAGTTGGAGGTCAGGAGGAGCTGGCAATACGTCTCCTTGTCGGTCTTGGACTTGGAGAAGACCGCGGTGCCGTCGGGGATCTCGAAGAGGTAGGACTTGGCGCGGCCGCCGTAGACGGCGTTGGTGTTGGTCTTGGGGAAGGGGGAGTCCAGCGCAAAGGTGAGGGGGGCGGTGAGGTGCAGACGGCGGATGAACACCGGGAAAGTGGGGTAGGTGTAGTCAGTGATCTCCCCAATGGGGGTGCCGTTTCGGGTGAGCTTGGTGACATAGCCCGCCGAGCCGCCGACGCGGTAGCTTTGGGTGCTGACCGTAGGGTCGGTGAGGCGGAGGGTCAAGACGGTGGGCAGGGAGTAGCAGGGGGCGAAAAGCTGGACGATATCCGCGCCCTCGCCTGCCATGGCCACGCGGCCGTTGCCGAGGAAGTGGAGGGAGTGGGTGGGGATCAGATTCCGCATGAGGGCTCCTTTCGGTCTGGGCTTCACGCCTGCTTCTTTTTGGTGAAGTTCAACTGCGACAAGACGATACCCGCGAAGATGATGAGGCACCCCAGATACCCGATGGGCAATATTTCCTGATCCACGTGGAGATGCTCGGGGGTGACGAGGTTCCAGAGGATCCCGCCGATGGCGGCGAAGACCGACTCGGTGGAGAAGATGATGGCGGCGTAGGTGGGGTCGGAGCGCTTCTGAGCCAGGACCTGGAGGGTATAGGCCACGCCCACCGACAGAATGCCGCAGAAGAGGATGGCCCACTTGGCGTTCCACACGCCGCTCCAGGTGATGTCCTCGAAGATCACGCCCGCGATGAGTCCCAGGGCACCGCTGACAAAGAACTGCCACGACGAGAAGCGCAGGGGGGCGACGCGGTCGATGAAGAGGTCCACGATGAGGATGTGGCCCGCCCAGAAGAAGGCACCGATGAGGATGACCAGCTCCCCTATGCCGAAGGAGAAGGCCTCCCCCGGGCGCAGGCAGAGGAGGTAGAGTCCCACGGTGGCGAGGACGCACCCCAGCCAGATGTTCCAGCCCGACTTTTTGTGGAAGATGAGAAAGTAGAACACGGGGGTGAGGACGGTGTACAGGCCCGTGATGAAGCCCGCCTTGCCGGGATCGCGGGTCATGGCCGCGCCGAACTGCTGGAGGGCGGAGGCGGTAAAGAGGCAGAGGCCGCCGCAGAGAGCACCCAGAGCGGTGTGCTTGTGGCGTTGCTTCCTTTCGAGGGGGGGCAGGCCGTTCTCTTTTTCAAAGATGCAGTAGACGGGGATGAGGGAGGCGGCACCCAGCATGAAGCGGATGCCGTTGAAGGTGAAGGGCTCCACGTGGTCGCTCCCCAGCACCTGGGCCACGAAGGCGAAGCCCCAGATGATGGCGGTGGAGAAGAGCATGACGGTGGCGGTGAATCTGGATCTCATGGGGGTGGGTTCCTTTGCTTGGGATTGGTGGCGTTTCGGGTTCGGTTATGAAAACCAGGTTTTCTTGGTGGT
>JAFULU010000192.1 GCA_017483125.1 Clostridia bacterium | reverse complement strand
ACGGCTTTCGACTATGGATATTCCATACAGGGCAATGCTTTTCGGGTGTTTGATCGAAAAATCTTACCATAAAATAGGCTTTTGCGAAGCAAAAGGCTTCATTCATTTTGCATTTCGCATTTTGCATTTTGCATTCTCAAGCTCCCCGAAAAACCCCAATTTACAAGCTTCCCTTCCCATACGTCCCAATCAGCTCCCGCACATACCCCGCGTCCCGCATCCCGCTGACCGAATCCTCGGCGGCGAGGTTGCAGGCGGCGGCGCCCGAGGCAAATTCCAGGATCTCGGCGTCGGTAAAGCCGTTGTAGATGCCGTAGAGGCACCCCGCGGCGAAGGAATCCCCCGCGCCCACGGTGCCCTTGATGTAGCCCGCGGGGAGCTTCAGAGAGGGGACCTCGGTGAAGGCACCGTCCGCCGACAGGCAGAAGCCCGCCTCGGGGCAATGGACGATGACCCGCTGACCCACCCCGTGGGACATGAGCGCCTCCATGGTGGCGCGGATGTTGGTGGTGAGGAGCTTCCCGTCCCCGTCTCGGGGGGCAAGACCCGTCACGCCGCAGGCCTCGATCTCGTTCATGATGGCGTTGTCGGTGTAGGGCAGGGCGGCGATGATGCGCTCCGCGAACTGCTCGTTGAGACTGCTGACCACGTCGATGGAGGTGAGGATCCCCTCCTCACGGGCCGCCTTGAGGAAGCGGGCAAGGGTGGTGCCGTACGCGGGGTCGGGGGCGTCGAAGCCGTCCAGCAGGTGGATGTAGGCCACGTGGAGCATACGGCAGTTGAGAGTAGCGAGCTTGATATCCTCGGGGATGAATTTCGCGTTGGCCCCGCGGTTGTGGAAGAAGGTGCGCTCTCCCGTGTCGCACAGGGTCATGACGTCGGAAAAGCCCGTGGGGACGGTGGGATCCACCAGAATCCCCGTGGTGTCCACACCGCACCGCTGCAACTCACTCTGAGCGTAGCGGCCGCCCTCGTCATCCCCCCGCTTGCCCAGCGCGGACAAAGGCAGGGTGGGGTCGATCTTGGCCAGACTGATGAGGGTATTGGGCACGCTCCCCCCCACGGCGCGGGACATGGCGGTGATGTTCACCAGCATACCCTTTTCGGGAAAGGACTCAATGATCTTGACCTCGTCGGTGAGGATGTTCCCCGCCACGGCGATGCCGCTCTTCTCCCCGCGGATGAGGGTGTCCAGGGTGACCCCGAAAAGGTCAGCCAGCCGCACCAGCTGGGGGGTCTCGGGGTAACCCGCGCCCCGCTCCCACTTGCTGACAGTCTTGTTGCTGACGTACAGCCGTTCCGCCAGCTCGGTCTGGGTCAGACCCATCTTGCGGCGGAGGCGGGCGATATTGCGGGAAATATGGATGTCGTTCTTACGGTCTTCCATGGAAATTCTCCTTTTGATAGGAATCTGTACCTATTATATCTCCTTTTCGTGGAATTGTCAACCGACTTTTCGTTGACCGATGGAGAGATCACTCGGCTTCCGAGTCTACGGTCCGTAGACTCCCCGTTTTGAGAATGACCAACCGTCCCGCCATGGCCAACAGCGCGCCGCCGCCTACGGTCAGGGTCATGGCAAGGTTCATGGACTGGGAGCCGAAGAAAATGCCCACAGCCTGGCAGACCACCACCAGCCCCACGGTGAGCCACAAAAGCTTGCTTGCCCCGCAGTCGCGGATGAGTCCGTGGATCCACAGGCAGGTGAAAGCGAGGGAGATCAGCCAGACGGCGAAGGACCAGTAGGTGGTGAGATTCCCAAAGAGTCGGATGGCGGAGGGCTCCTCTATGTAGCGCTCCAGAGCCACCATCACGGCGGAACGCAGGACGGTCAGCACCAGATCCACCGACTGCGCCACCAGGTAGCCGCAAACACCGACACGCACTCTCCTGCTGTGGCGGGTCTGCTCCATAAGGAAGCAGAGAGCGAGGGCGGCGGCCACGAGAGCGGGGTAGGCGGCCTCACGGGCGTCAGTCGAGGCTTCGGCCAGCAGCTCACCGAAGGTCACCCCCTCGGGAAGCTGCTCGGTCATGCCGTACTGCGCCACCCACGCGGCCAGGATCTGACAGATGAACACCTCGGCCTGCTTGCCGATGGCGATGATGAGGGCGATGAAGGTACCGCGCTTGAGATTCTTCGGGGACTCCTCGTCGTAGTTCAGCTTCTCCAAAAGGGAGAGGAGGAAGTAGCACAGGCCCAGGTCGTAGACCGTGAGGGCGTAGGCGATCCCGATGGCGTTGAAGTAGACCGTGGACATATGGGTGAGGAGATCCAGCACCGCCGCCGCGCCGAAGGGGATCAGCGCGTACAGGGCCAGCCTACCGATATTGCGAAGCACGTGACCGTAGTAGCCCCAGCCCGTCTCGTGGATGAAGGTGTAGTTGAAGCTGATCTGGCGCCGCTTGAAGGCAAAGAAGAAGTACACGCACCCCAGGACCTCCAGCTGCATGAGCAATTCATTGATGGGGTAGTCGTTCAGCCCGCTCTGGGAGCGCAGGGGGATGGAGAGGGCGTACCCCGCCACCGCCGTAATGAGGAAGACCTTCCCCGCCGTGAGGTAGTAGCGGTGCTTTTCGGCCACCCGCCGCTCGTCCCGTCCAAAGCCCCAGCGGATGAGACCGATGAGGAGGATGACAGCACCCGAGACGATGACCGCGATTTCGGAGATAAACAGCGAGAGGGAGACCCCCTCGGCGTTCCCCAGAAACAGCAGGCGGGACAGGGCAAACACAGCGGTATACAGCACCGCCCAGAGGATGCCCCATTGGTAGATGCGTCCGCTCTCGTAGTTGATGCGCTCGTCGTCAAAGCCGCGCATTTCGTTGTTGAGCATTTGATCTTGTTCCATGATTATTCCTCCCAAAACAGTTCATCCAAGGTTTTCCCCAGCTCCCGACAGATGCGGATGCAGAGGGCGATGGTGGGGTTGTAGTCTCCGTTCTCGATCATGTTGACGGTCTGGCGGGAGACCCCCACCCGCTTCGCCAGCTCCGCCTGGGACAGATTCAGCTCCTGCCTCGTCTGCTTCATTTTCTCGTTGGCCATGTTGTTCTCCTGTCAAATATAGTTGACATCTTAACGGTATCAGTATAGCATAGATGGAAGCAGATGTCAAGTATAATTGACATTTTGGGTGGAGACTTTTCGTAGACTTTTGGGGAGGGGGGGAGGATGGGAGCAAATCTTGGTTTGACGAGGGGATAGAAAATTAAACCGTAGGGACCGGCGTCCTCGACGGTACGCAAATAGTCTTGCCCCTCCAAAGACTCTTGGTCAAACGGTGGCGGACCGTCGAGGACGCCGGTCCCTACATTCTAGAATAAACCACCGCCAACCCCCAATTTCCAAAACAAAAAAGAGCCCGAAGGCTCTCTTTTGTAGGATTTATAGCTGATACAGGTAATCCTCCACCCGAGGCTTGGTCGTCTCCTCGCCCTCGGGGGTGGCGGGCGGCGAGGGAACCTCCTCGGCGGGGGCGCGGGTGAGGGTGAGGACACCTATGAGGGAGCGGGCTACGGTGAAGATGGCGGGGATGGCGGTGAGGAAGACCATGCGGATCACCTCCAACGTTTCAAGGCTTGTGCTTCGCAAAAACAGCTCCCAGACCACGCCCACCGCCAGGGAGGTCAGGATGCTCGCGGCGGTCAGGGCGGGGACGGCCCAGAAGGCCTTGCTCACGCGGCATCGGCGGGTCAGTCCCACGGTCAGCACCACCAGCGCGGCGACGGACAGAACGGTAAAGAGGATATTCGCCCAGCTTTCCAGCTTTGCCGTGAGAACGGTCAGAGAATAGTCCATGCCGCCGATGATGCCCGTGCCGCTCTGGTTCTTCAACTGAATGGCACTTCGGATCACACCTACGATCCACGTGAATAGGTGGCGGAGAATGATGACACCCAACACACTCCGAATACCCCACAAGGCGATCTTACTCTCCCGTACACAGGGCATGATACGGCACAGCGTCCAGATGCCCAGCAGAGTACCGAGTACCGAAACCACCTTCTGCATGGCCTGCATATCCTGCAGATTCTGTAAATCACCCATCAGACTGCTTGCGGTATAATCCAGTATGCGGGTCTGCATCAGAACCGCCATGATCTGATACCAGACCGAGATGGCCAAGGTCACCCAGCCCAGCAGTATGGTTCCCTTGCCAACCCGCCCCTTGCGAGGAGCTTCATCCA
The DNA here is from genome assembly GCA_017483125.1 of Clostridia bacterium. GTDB lineage: Bacteria > Bacillota > Clostridia > Oscillospirales > CAG-272 > CAMEON01. The sequence goes on along the minus strand of JAFULU010000192.1, from coordinate 1,755 downwards.
GCCGTGACGCGAGGGACAGGAGGGGGTAGCCCAGAATCACGGTGAGTGCCGCAGGAGCGGAGGTATGCAGGGGAATCCACAACAGGATGGCCCACCGCGCGGAGGTTTGCATGATCGCCACACTCATCCGCCACGTCCGTCCGATCATCAGCAGGATAACGGCCAGCATAACCCCGAGCAAAATGGCGGTATTTCGCAGGACGCGGCGGGTATAGGTCTTTCGGTCAACGTTCAGAAAGTACTGATTGACCGAAATCCTTCTCGCGCCCAGCGCATAACCGACGAACACCGTAGCCAGCGTGGCGAAGGAAAACAGGAACTCCGTCTGGGAAGAAACAGCCGTCAGAAGAGGGGTCATCCCACACACGCTCTGGATATACCCCACGGGCGCGGAAAGCAGGACCACCTTTCCCGCGACGATCCATGCTTTCTCCGCCACGACGGGCTTATTCCGCGTCGTCATGGTCACGATCCCGCAGACGGTCAGAGCCAACACCCCCGTCACAAGGACGGTGATCTCAGGACACACGTTATGCTGTCCGATGAACAATTTCGAGAATTCAAACCCATATGCGTATTTGCTGGGCGTCAGGAAAAAGTGAAGCATACCGTTGATCAGAGCGTACAGGACCGCCGCCACGATCCCAATGCGGGATACCTTGGCCAGATAGCGGCGGGTCTCATCAGAATATTCCATAGGAGCCTCCTTTTGAGGTAGTGGCTCCATTATAGCACGGTGGGGTCAATCTGTCAATAGGGGTGGGATATTCGGTCGGTGTTTGGGATAAACGGCACTTCCCCGTTGAGGTCCCGCGCCGAGAAGGATATACGGCGGAGGGTGGGATCGGCCTCTGTATGGTAGAGGTAGGCGCCCGCGGCGGTATCCATACAGCAGGTATAGATGGTGCGGTGGCACCTTCCCTCGGGGGTCATGACCGCCCCCGCCATGGGGGAGACGGCGGCGAGGATGCGGAAGAATTGGGTTTGGGGTGAGGCTTCGCCCGCTTCGCCGATGTCTTCCCCTACGGTCTGTGGAGAGAGGCTGTCCTCGATCACCCATTTCCGCAAGCAGGCGGCGCGGGTGAAGCGGGCGAGGGAGGAGTCGTCCCCGGGGAGGTCGGAGGTGTCCCCTCGGCAGGCCTTGCAGGCGCGGAGGGCAGATAACTGGTCGGGGTAGGGCGGGTCGTTGGTGAGAACGCCTACCCCATCAGGGTAGCCGTCTTCGTAGAGCTTCATGCCCTCGGCGGTGACCTCTACGATCAAGCCCCCGTGGGAGGGGTCTGCATCGGCGACGTGCCAATGGAGGGGGGCGGTGCCCACCGTCTCCGAAAAGGGCTTGTCCACCACCCAGATATCCGCGAGGGCGGCGCGGGCCTCGGCTACCGTGGCGCAGGTGCCCAGCAGGTAGGGGATCAGCTCCCAGGGAGCGAGGTTGACGTGACCCACCTGGGGGCGGGGGGCGTAGACCGCGTTGTCCTGGAAGCGCAGACCCGCCATGCAGAGGCCCTTTTCGTTCATGGCCTCGGCGTAGAGGGGGTAGCCGCTCGCGGTTGGGCCGTCCATAAGGGTAGCCATACCCAGCAGGGCGTAATGGTGGGTGAGGGGGTAGCAGTCGGCGAATCGGAAGGGGTAGCGGCGGGAGGTGAGGGTAGGGGCTTCATTGAAATGGGTATCAAGGTCCAGGGTGCGGCCGAAGAGGGTCGTGCCGTCGGGGGTGGGGAGGGCGAGGGAGGTACACATGGCGGGGACTCCTTT
>JAFULU010000191.1 GCA_017483125.1 Clostridia bacterium | reverse complement strand
TCGCCGTCAGGCGAAATCAGCCTTTTTGTGAGTTTGCGAGATGCCCTTCGGGCACGATATGCCTTGCAGGCGAGATGTGCCCTTCGGGCGAGATATGCCCTTCGGGCGTGACGGGCTCCGCCCGACAAACCCAAATTTGAAGCGTTTTTTCAATCCCCAAAATACATCAATCGTAAAGGAGACCCCACCATGCTCATCGACCGTTACCACCAAGCCGTAGACGCCCTCCTCCAAACCGTCCGCGAGACCCAGCGGGAAAACATCATCAAGGCAGGCGAGCTGGTCGCCAACGCCGTCGAAAACGGCCACAAAATCTACCTTGGCCACATCGTCCACGGCATCGAGATGGATCTCATCTACCGCGGCGGCGGCCCTATCTTCTACAAGGAGTACAAGCCAGGCGAGACCGAGCTGAAGGAAGGAGACGTGCTGTTCGTTTCCTCTGTTTCGGGCCGAACCAAATCCGTGGTGGATCTGGCCTGGGACTGTATGCAGAAGGGCATCACCGTCATCGCCCTGACCTCCATGGTCTACGCCTCCAAGGTGGACCCCGTCCACGAGTCGGGCAAGAAGCTCCATGAGTTCGTCACCCTCGCCCTGGATAACTGCGCCCCCGCCGCCGAGGCCATGCTGGAGGTGGAGGGTCTGGAGGCCCACTTCGCCGCCTCCTCGGGCATCGCCTCCGACTACATCATGTGGAGCCTGACCTCGGTCTGCGTGGAGAAGATGCTCTCCGACGGCTTCACCCCGGGTATCCTCAAGTCCGCCAATTTCCCCGGCGGCAACGACTACAACAAGCAGGTCATCGAGCCCCATTACGATGAGTTCGGCTGGTGATCGTATCCCATCAGAAAGGAGACCGCTATGAAACGCAGAGGCATCCGCGAAAGCCTGTCCACCACCCATATCATCATGATCAGCTTCCTCTGCGTCATCCTTTTGGGCAGTCTCCTTCTGTCCCTCCCCGTAAGCGCGGCGGACGGTGAGCCCGTCCCCTATATCGACGCCCTTTTCACCGCCACCACCGCTACCTGCGTAACGGGGCTGGTCACCCTCACCACAGCCACCGCGTGGAGCCTGTTCGGCCAGACCGTTATCCTCCTTCTCATCCAAGTGGGAGGTCTGGGTATCATCACCGTCATGGCGGGGGTCATGCTGGCCCTCCACCGCCGTATGGGACTCACCGACCGCCTCCTTTTGCAGGATTCTTTCAACTTAAACTCCCTCTCGGGGCTCTCATCCTTCCTCGGGCGGGTCATCATCGGCACCTTCGCCGTGGAGGCCGCGGGTGCCCTCCTCTACATGACGGTCTTGGTTCCCGAGTTCGGCCCCCGCGGGATCTGGTACGCGGTCTTCAACGCCGTCTCGGCCTTCTGCAACGCGGGCATGGATGTCATCGGGGAGAACAGCCTGATGAACTACGCCACAAACCCCTTGGTCAATACCGTCACCTCTCTGCTCATTGTGCTGGGCGGTCTGGGATTCCCCGTCTGGTGGGATATTCTCCGCGTGATCGGTCTGACGGTCCGCAAGCGGAACCCCCGCTTCCTGTCCCACCTCACCCTCCAGTCCAAAATGGCCCTCACCGCCACGGCCATCCTTCTGTTTGGCGGCGGGCTGATCATCCTCCTCTTGGAGAATAACAACCCCGCCACCCTCGGCGGTCTGTCCTTCTTTGACAAGGTACAGGTAGCCCTGTTTCAGTCGGTCACCACCCGTACCGCAGGCTTTGCGACGGTGGATCAGGCGGCCCTTACCCCCGCCTCAACGGTGCTCTGCCTCATTCTCATGTTCATCGGCGGCTCTCCCGTGGGCACGGCGGGTGGTGTCAAGACCGTGACCGTGCTGGTGCTGGCGGTCTACGCCTTCAGTACGGTACGGGGCAGAAACGAGGTGGGACTGTTCAACCGCCGCATCCCCCGCGACGCCCTGCGCAAGTCGGTGGCCGTGGTGGGTATGTCCTTCCTCATCGCCGCGGTCTCCACCCTTCTGCTGGCCGCCGTGACCCCCGACCGTGAGCTGGCGGACATCCTCTACGAGACCGTTTCGGCCACCGCCACCGTGGGTCTGTCCCGCAACCTCACCCCCACCCTCACGACGGCGGGGAAGCTCATCGTGGCCGTCACCATGTATCTGGGCCGTGTGGGCCCCATCTCCCTGGCCGTGGCCTTCGGGGTAACCAAGGAAAAGCAGAATATCGTCAACAATCCCACCGAGCCCGTCAGCGTCGGCTGATCCCGCGGCGGGTGAAAAGGAGTAACTATGAGCAATCGTAAATCATACGCTGTCTTCGGTCTGGGCCGTTACGGCCGCGCCGTGGCCCTTGAGCTGGTTTCGGGCGGTGCCGAGGTGCTGGCGGTGGACCTCGACGAGGCCGCCGTCAATTCCCTGGCGGGGGAGATCCCCCTGTGCAAGTGCGCCGACGTCACCGACCCAGACGTGCTCCGTCAGCTGGACATCGGCAGTATCGACACCGTCATCATTGCCATGGCCGACTCTCTGGAGGCATCCGTCATGTCCACCATGCTCTGCAAGGAGATGGGGGTTGGCACCGTCATTACCAAGTGCAGTAACGATATGCACCGAAAGATCCTCACCCGCGTGGGAGCGGATCAGGTGGTCTTCCCCGAGTCCGAATCGGGTGTACGCCTTGCCAAGAACCTCCTCTCGGCAGGCTTCGTGGACCTGCTGGAGCTGGCGCGGGACGTCTCCATGGTGGAGATCAGTATGCGCCCCGAGTGGGTGGGCAAGACCCTTCTGGAGCTGAACCTGCGCCGTAAGTACGGCATCAACATCGTGGCCATCCGCCGCGGCGAGGAGCTGGTCATCAACATCGACCCCGAAAAGCCTCTGGCCAAGGAGGCGAGACTGCTGGTCATCTGCAATCCCGAGCGGCTGGGGAAGCTGAGGTAAAGAAATTGCTGTTTAGCGGTGAGATACAAGTTACAAGATACAAAGATACAAGATATGAAATAACCTTGCGGCAACAGCCGTTCTGTATCTTGTATCTTGTATCTCTGTATCTTGTATCTGTTCGACAAACCCAAATTTGAAAAGATCAACGAGGTAATCATCATGCGATACAGACCCCTTGGAAATACAGGACTGAAGGTCAGCGAGATCGCTCTGGGCGGCGAGTGGCTGGAGCGCAAGAGCGAGGCCGAGGTCTTCGCCGTGGTGGACGCCTGCCGTCGGGCGGGGATCAATATGCTGGACTGCTTCATGTCCGAGCCGAACGTCCGCTCCAATCTGGGCAACGCCAACAAGGGGGAGCGGGAGAAGTGGATCATCCAGGGCCATCTTGGCTCTGCCTGGCGCAACGGCCGCTACTTACGCGTTCGCGACGTCCCCTCCATCGAGGAGGCCTTTGAGGATCTCCTCACCCGCTTCCACACCGATTACGTGGATCTGGGCATGATCCATTTCGTGGACCGCGAGAACGACTGGGAGACGGTACTGACGGGAGGCTTCATGGACTACATGGTGGAGCAGAAGCGCCTTGGCCGTGTCCGCCATATCGGTCTGTCCACCCACAGCGCCGCCATCGCCCGCAAGGCCGTGGAGCACGGGGTGGTGGAGGTCCTCCTGTACAGCGTCAACCCCGGCTACGACCTCTTGGTGGATCCCCCCGCCGAAAGCATCGCCATCCCCGATCACAACGCCCCCACCCTTCTGGGCATGGACCCCGAGCGGGCCGCCCTCTACGATCTCTGCGAAGAGCGCGGGGTGGGCATCAACGTCATGAAGTGCTTTGGCGGCGGCCGACTGCTGGATGCCGAGCGCTCACCCTTCGGCGTGGCCCTCACCGTGAGTCAGTGCATCCACTACTGCCTCACCCGTCCCGCCGTGGCCTCGGTCATGCTGGGCTTCGAGACCCCCGCGCAGGTGGAGGACGCCCTCCGCTACGAGACCGCCGCCGAGGAGGAGAAGGACTACGCGAGGACCATCGTGGGTGCCGCCCGCTCCACCTACTTCGGCCATTGCACCTACTGCGGCCATTGCCAGCCCTGCCACAAGGGTGTGGATATCGCCATGATCCACAAGCTCTACGATCTGGCCATCCAGCACGACGAGACCCCCGGCACCGTCCGTGAACACTACGAGGCCTTGGAGAAGCACGCCTCGGACTGTATCCATTGCGGCCTGTGCGAGACCCGCTGTCCCTTCCACGTCCGCGTGGCCGAGCGCATGAAGACCGTGGAGGCCTACTTCGGGAAGTAAGCCCAAAGGAGCGAATTATGAAGAATCAGAATACCCGCACACGTCAGTACGTCCGTGAAGCCCTCCGCAAGCTGGTGCTGTCCGCCCTGTTTCTGGCTATTGGACTTGTGCTCCCCTTCATCACGGGACAGGTCCCCCAATTCGGCAGTATGCTCCTTCCCATGCATATCCCCGTCCTGCTCTGCGGTCTCATCTGCGGCTGGCAGTACGGCGCGGTGGTGGGAGCCACCCTGCCCCTGCTTCGCTCCTTCCTGTTCAGTATGCCACCCATCTTTCCCACGGCAGTAGCCATGGCGGTGGAGCTTTGCGTCTACGGTCTGGCCATCGGCTTTTTGTACGGACTGTTCAGAAAGCAGAACCTGGCGGCGGTCTATATCTCCCTTGTCACCGCCATGATCCTTGGGCGTGTCGCGTGGGGCGGAGCCCAAACGGTCCTGCTCTCCATGCAAGACAGCTTTTTCACCTTCAAGGCGTTCCTTGGAGGAGCCCTTCTCAACGCCATCCCGGGAATCATCCTTCAGCTCCTCCTCATTCCCGCGGTCATGACTACGCTCCACTACACAGGCCTGCAGCGATTCAAATGAATGAATGACCCGAAAGCACCGTCACGTGCGGTGCTTTTCTTTTTTTGTCGGGAACTGTTTACAATCCGTTTACCTTATTTGCCCTCAAAAAGGTTGACAAAAACATATGAAAAGTATATAATATATAATTATAATGCGGTATTATGGGTAGATTTGTTTTTTGATATAAAAACCGCGTTTTTCTACGGGAAAAGAGGCATTTTATGGGAAAAGGATTCTCAAAATTCAAGCGAAAGCTCCGCGCGGGAGCGGTGATCAGAGCGGTGGTCTTCGGACTGTCTCTGGGACTGCTTGCCGTGTCGGGGCTGTGGCTTACCGCCAAGCTGACGGCGGCCGAGCCGGACTTTGTCAGATACAGTCTCTTCGGAGGAGCAACCGCCGCTCTTGGCCTTGCGGTCATGCTCCTCATCCTCCTGCCTACTAAACGGCGCATCGCCCGTCGGGTAGACAAGCACCTTTCTTTGGGTGAAAAGACCCAGACCATGCTGGCGTTCCGCAAGGACAACAGCCCCATGGTAGCCCTCCAACGGGAGGACACCGACCGCATCCTCCGCGAGACCCCCAAAAAGCGGGTCAAGGGGGTATGCACCTGGCTCTTCGTGCTGATCCCCGTGGTGGCAGCTCTCACTCTGACGGCCACCGCCCTTGTCCCCGCCAAGGAGCCTCCCGCGCCCCCTCCCGTGGTGGAGAACAACTTCACCATCACCCCCTGGCAGACCCAGGCCCTGAAGGACCTCATCGAGAAGGTCAAGGCCTCGGACATGGAGGAGCAGCCCAAGGAGGCCACCGTCAAGCAGCTGGAAAGCCTGCTCATCAAGCTGGGCTCCATCAAGAAGGAGCCAGCCATGAAGGAGGCGGTCATCTCCTGCATCGAAGGCATCCATAAGGCGGTGTCCGAGCACAACACCTACGATACCCTGGCCCAGGCCCTCTTCAAGAGTCCCTCGGATACGGTGCAGGATCTGGGCGGAGCCGTCAACTCCCTCAAAGCACTCCTTGTGGGTGAGTGGATGAACACCACCGCCACCGCCCTCGCCGAGGGGGGCATCACCCCCGCCGAGCTGGCCGCGGGGGTTACCCAGTCCCTGACCGCCTCGGGCGTGGATACCGAAAACGAGGTCCATATGGCCCTCCTGGCCTTCGCGGTGGAGCTGGCCGCCATGCCCGACACAACCGAGGAGACCGTGGCTCCCGTCATGGCCAAGGCCGAGGAGACCCTGAACGCCGCTCTGTTCATCCAGGCCACCAACGAGGAGGTGGAGGACGATACCATCTACACCCTCCTGTCCATCTTCGGCATGAAGGCCTCGGAGGTCCCCGAGCATATCTTCAATAACCCCGACGATCCCCGCGGGGAGGATGATTACGAGGATGACGACGACCTCGACCACATCCACTCGGGCGGTCTCGGCTCGGGTGAGATGATCTTCGGCTCCAACGATACCATCTACGACCCCGACCGCGAGGCCTACGTGACCTACGGCGAGGTCTTGAAGGACTACTACGCTCGCATCACCGATCTTCTGGTGGACGGAAAGCTCACTCCCGAGCTGGAGGACGCCCTGAACGACTACTTCGCCATTCTCTTCAACGGCTCCGAGAACCGAGAACAGGAAAACAACAAAAACTAACATACGAAAAGGAAATATACCGTCATGGAAAACATCAACGAGAGAGTTCAGAAGTTCAATACCGCCATTCAGAGTGTCAAGACCCAGCTCCGCCGCGATCTGGTTGGTCAGGACGAGGTGGTGGATAACGTCATCATCGCCATCGTAGCGGGTGGCAACGTCCTGCTGGAGGGCGTGCCCGGTGTGGGTAAGACCCGTCTGGTCCGTTCTCTGGGTAAGACCCTGAATCTGCCCTTCTCCCGCATCCAGTTCACCCCCGACCTCATGCCCTCCGACGTGACGGGTACCGAGATCATGCGCAAGGACGAGCAGGGCAATATGCAGAGCGAGTTCCGCCGCGGCCCCATCTTCGCCAATCTGGTGCTGGCCGACGAGATCAACCGCGCCACCCCCAAGACCCAGTCGGCCATGCTGGAGGTCATGCAGGAGCATAAGGTCACCGTGGCGGGCAACACCTACAAGATGGAGGAGCCCTTCTTCGTGCTGGCTACCGAGAACCCCATTGAGCAGGACGGTACCTACCCCCTGCCCGAGGCCCAGATGGACCGCTTCATGTTCAAGCTCATCATGAAGTTCCCCTCGGATAAGGAGCTCATGGACATCGTCAAGATGACCCAGATCACCATGGCCGAGACCGCCGAGGTGGCTATGGACGGCCACGATATTCTGGAGATGCGGGAGCTGGCCTCCCAGGTGCCCGTCATGGACGAGGTGCTGGACTACGCTGTCCGCCTGGTGTCGGGTACCCACCCCGAGATCGAGGGTGCCTCGGATACCGCCAAGAAGTACGTCAAGTACGGCGCGTCCCCCCGTGCCGCCCAGGCTCTCATCACCTGCGCCAAGGTCCGTGCCCTCATGAACGGCAACTTCAACGTCTCCTACGCCGACGTGGAGGCTCTGGCTCTCCCCGTCCTGCGCCACCGTATCAAGATCAACTACACCGCCATCAACGATAAGCTGACCGTGGACGGCGTCATCGCCAAGCTGATCGGGGAGATCAAGAAGTAATGGCCAAATTTGAGATCACCGAGGAGCTTCTGTCCCAGATTGAGAATCTCCAGATGCTCCTGAAAAACAATGTGGCGGGTATGTTCGGCGGCAACCACAAGAGCCGTACTCACGGCTCATCCTGCGAGTTCGCCGACTACCGCGACTACGTGGACGGAGACGATACCACCAAGCTGGACTGGAACGCCTACGCCCGCTTCGATAAGCTCTACCTCAAACTTTTCCTGGACGAGCGGCAGATGCACACCCGCATATACATCGACGCCAGCCGCTCCATGGAGTACGGCGACCCCAAAAAGGCCGAGCGGGCATTGCTCTACGCCGCCACCGTGGCCTACCTGTCGGTCTGCGAGATGGATAAGGTCTCCGTCTACGTCATCAAGGACAAGACCGTCCACGAGATCATCTGCGGCATGGTAGGGAAGGAGTCCTTCCTGTCCTCCATAGGCAAGCTGGAAGAGATCATCTTTGACGGTGACAGCTTCATGAGTGAAGCCATTGTCCCCGAGAACGTGGGGTACGGCGACGGTCTGTCGGTCATCATCTCGGACTTCCTCACCGACAACGACTACGAGTCCGCCATCGACCACCTCATCGGAAAGAAGCGGGACGTGTTCTGCCTCCAGATCCTCTCCATGGAGGAGCTGTCTCCCCAGGCGCGAGGGAAGGTCCACTTCTTTGATTCCGAGAACGCAAGCCTCTTCTACCGCAAGGACATCGACCGCGAGATCGCCAAGGCCTACAAGCGGGCTCTGGAATATTCCACAAGCCGCATCCGAGACTACTGCAACGCCCGTGGCGCCGACTACCTGCTGGTCTCCGCCGAGGACAAGCCGCAGGACGTCCTCTTTGAAAAATTAGTCAATATGGGGGTATTCCAGTGAGCTTTCTCTATCCTCTTGGATTACTCGGCCTGATCGGAATTCCCATTCTGATCCTGGTCTACATAATCAAAAGCAAATACACCGAGCAGACGGTGGCCTCCACCTACCTCTGGACCCTGTCCGAGAGGTTTCTGAAGCGCAAACGCCGTCCCAGCCCCCTGGCGGGCATCATCAGCCTCATCCTCCAGATCCTGGCCGTGACCCTCATTTCCATGGCTATTGCCCATCCCATCATCACGGTTCCCGACGCCGCCAAGGAGTACTGCTTCATTCTGGACGGCTCGGGCAGTATGCGCATGGAGGCGGGGATCCCCACCGAGGAGGAGGGAGCCGCACCCGTGACCCGCTTTGAGGCCGCCAAGGCCGCCATCCGCTCCCGCGTCGAGGACACCGTGGACGGAAGCCTCTTCACTCTCGTCTTCGCGGGGGACACCACGGGGATCATCTGCGAGCGCACATCCGACAAGGAGCAGATCCTGCTGCTTCTGGAGGAGCTGACCCCCGCCTACAACACCCTGAATCCCGCCGACGCCATCGGCATTTCCCAAGGCTACTTCAACGAGAACAGCGGACTCAAGACCATCCTCTTCACCGACAGCGATTATCCCTCCGCCGAGAATATCGAGGTGGTCAACATGGCCGAGGCCATTGAGAACTACAGCCTCTCCTCGGTGAGCTACACCCATCTGGGGGACACCCTCACCGTAAGCGGTAAGGTCACCTCCTTTGAGTCGGATCGCGCCCTGACCCTCCTCATGTATCTGGACGGTGCCGAGACCCCCGCCGCCGCCGAGACCGTCACCGTCAAGGCAGGGGAGCCCTCGATCTTCTCTCTGGAGACCGATACCCGCGCCTTCAGCTCCATCCGCGTGGTTATTGAGGAGTCCGACGCCCTGCCTCTGGATAACGAGTATACCATCCACAACGTCAAGAGCGAGAACTCCTACAATACCCTGCTGGTCAGCGAGCGTCCCTTCTTCCTTGAGGCCATGCTCCGCAGTCAGCTGGGTGCCTCCATCGACGTGGTCACCCCCGAGGAGTACGAGGGACAAACGGGCTACGGCCTCTACGTCTTTGATACCGTGGTGCCCATGGATATGACCCTCCCCACCGACGGCACCGTCTGGCTGGTCAACGTCACGGGCAGCATCGAGGGCGCGGGCTACACCGTGCAGGGCGAGGTCACCCTTGGCCGTGCCGAGCTCCTTACCCTCTCCACCTCCTCGTCCTCGGCCACAAGAGCCCTTCTGGAGGGCGCGGACGGGAAAAACATCGCGGTCACCCGCTACGTCAAGTGCGGCTTCTACCGCAACTTCACTACATTGTTTTCCTACAAGGGCAGTCCCGTGGTCTTTGCGGGGGTCACCGAGTTCGGCAACCGCGAGGTGGTCATGGCCTTCGACCTCCACGACTCCAACCTCCCCCTGCTGGCCGACTTCACCACCCTGACGGGGAATCTGTTGGCCTTCTCCTTCCCGGATATGGTGGAATCCACCACCTACCTCTGCGGCGAGACCGCCACGGTGAATATCATCCCCAACTGTGAGAGTGTCCGCGTGGAAAGCCCCTCGGGGGAGATCTCCTACCTCAAGGTGGACGGTGCCTCGGACAGCTTCCGTATCACCGAGGCGGGAAGCTACCGCGTCAGCATCACGGTCTCGGGCTCTGTCCGCGAGTTCTTCCTCTGGTCGGCCATGACCGAGGAGGAGTGCGACCCCACCGTCACCCCCGCCCCCATCGCCCTGCGGGGTGAGGCCACCGACGGCGGCTTTGACGGTCAGTTCGACCCCATCTGGGTCATCTTCATCGCTCTGGCGGTGGTATTTTTAGCGGATTGGATGGTGTACTGTTATGAAAAATATCAGCTTCGATAATCCCTATCTGCTCCTCCTCTTCATCCCCCTGCTCCTGGCGATCGTCATTCCCATCATCATCGCCATCCGCAAGGAGAACCGCCACAGAAGCGTCTTCATCTCCACCGCCCTCCACATCCTCATCTGCCTCTGCGCCACCCTCACTCTGGCGGGTATGATCTACACCACCGTCATGACCGAGACCCAGGTGGTGGTGGTGGCCGACGTGTCCTACTCGGCCAACCGTAATCTGGTTGTAGTAGATGACTACATCACCGAGATTCAAGGCAAGCTCCCCAAGAACTCCAAGATGGCCGTGGTGGTCTTCGGTAAGGACGCCAAGCTTCTCTCCGACTTCGGGGAGGAGATCATCCCCTCGGTGAAGGGAAGCGGCGTGGACGACAGCGCCACCGACATTTCGGGGGCATTGACCTTCGCCACCGAGCTCTTCGGTGAGGGCGTCATCAAGCGCATGATCCTCATCTCCGACGGTAAGGAGACCCACGCCGACGCGGCGGGGAAGCTCATTTCCACCGTGGAGACGGTCTACGCCAACGATATCTACATCGACGCCGTCTATCTGGACAATAACCTGGGGGAGGAGCAGAAGGAGATCCAGATCTCCGACGTCTCCTATCCCGCCTCCACCTACATGAACCACGAGGCTCAAGCCGAGGTGCTGATCCAGTCCAGCTACGATACGGGTGCCATCGCCGTCCTCTACGTGGAGGGTGAGCGAGTCAGCAACCAGGCCATCAAGCTCCAAAGGGGCTTCAACGTCATCAGCATTGACCTGCCCACAGGCTCCACGGGCCGCTACGATTACCGCGTGGCCGTCACCGCCGACGGGGACTGGTGTACCTCCAATAACACCTACGACTTCACCCAGTCCATCGTGGCGGGGCTGAACGTCCTGCTGGTCACGGGTGCCGAATCCGATGTGCAGAGAGCGCAAGCTCTCTACGGAGACACCGCCGAGATCGACGTCTATCTGAAAAATCCCAACGTGCCCTGCACCGTGGAGGAGCTTTGCAAGTACGACGAGATCATCATCTCAAACGTGGATATCCGCGAGCTGAACAACTATACCGCCTTCATCGACAGCGTGGAAAAGGTGGTATCCCGCTTCGGTAAGTCCCTCGTGACCATGGGAGACCTCAAGATCCAGAACAAGTCTGACGATATTCTGAAGGCTTTGGAGGATATGCTCCCCGTCAAGTACGGCAACGGGGATCAGGACCCCAAGCTCTACGCCATCGTCATCGACACCTCCCGCAGTATGCAGAACTTCTCCCGCCTCAAGATCGCCAAGGAGGCCGCCGTCCAGCTCCTCCATATGCTGGACGATAAGGACTACGTCATGGTGGTCAACTTCTGGGGCGAGATCAACGTCCTCCAGAACCCCGTCAAGGCGGTCAACCGCGAGGACGTGGCCGCTAAGATCCGCGCCATAGAGCCCTATCAGGGCACCGTCATCGGTACCGCCCTGGACAAGGCGGGCGAGCTCATGATCGACATGGCCTACGACGATAAGCAGATCATGCTCATCTCGGACGGTATGTCCTACACCCTGGAGAGCGATACCCCCGCCGACGTGGTGGAGCGGCTCAAGGACCACGGCATCACCACCTCGGTCATCCACCCCGCCGCCCGTGAGGAGGGAATCGCCACCCTCAAGGGCATAGCCGAGGCGGGAGGCGGCTCCTACTTCGAGATCATCCGCGAGGAGGACCTTCTGGAGATCATGTTCTCCCAGATCGCCGACGATCTGACCCAGTCGGTCATTGAGGGCCGTACCCCCGTCCATATCAAGCGGGAGCACGATACCGTCCTGCAGGGGTTGGGATCGGTTCCCGACGTGCTGGGCTACGCCTACGCCAAGACCAAGGCCTCGGCGACCACGGTGTTGACGGTGGACTTCGTCAAATCCAGCGGCAACGTGGTGGAAGCCCCCCTCTACGCCTACTGGACCTACGGAAACGGCCGTGTCTCCACCTTCACCTCCACCTTCACGGGGGAGTGGGCCGCCGAATGGCAGGGTGAGAGCGGCGACCGATTCTTTGAGAACGTCTACGTCGATTCCACACCCGCCGAGCGGGTGGATTACCCCTACACCGTCAGCGTGGACTACGACGGCACCTACTCCCGCGTGGAGATCATCCCTGTGGTCCTCAATCCCTACGCCACCGTGAACGTCACGGTCACCCTCCCCGACGGTACAACCGTCAACGAGGAGCTGATCTTTGACTCCACCCGCTACTTCTACTCCTTTGAGACCCCCATCCGCGGCCGCTATCTGGTGAACATCACCTACGCCTACGGAGACAAGAGCTTTGAGTCCGAGACCGCCTTCCATCTGGGCTACTCCCCCGAGTACGACGCCTTCGCGGTCTTTGACCCCGCCGCCCTCCACGCCGCCATCCGCAACCGCGGGACCGTCAGCGAGGGCGTGATCCCCTCTATGGAGAACGACGATAAGGAGGTCGCCACCTATATTCTGCGCTTCAACGCCCCCCTCGTGATCGCCGCCGCGGTCATGTATATTCTGGACGTCATCATCCGCAAGCTCCGCTGGAGCGACATCAAGAGCTTCTTCGGCATCAAAAAGAAAGGAGGAAGCAAGTAATATGAAAAAAATTCTGACTGTCATATCCCTCCTTCTGGCCGTGACCCTTCTGCTTTCGGCCTGCGGGGAATACAACCCCGCGGTCAAGCTCCCGGGAAACAGCCACGATACCGAGGCCCCCGAGGAGGGTGTAGTCACTGATGAGAACGGCGAGATCGACAGAAACCCCTTCACCGTCACCCTGAAGGTAGGCGAGGACGTGTACGTTCCCTCGGAGGAGCACCCCATCTACGTCCAATGGAACGACGGCTACTCGGTCCATACGGCACAGGTAGGGAAGGACGGCACCGCACAGGTGGGCGGCCTTGACGGCGATTACAGAGTCCGCCTCACCGCCATTCCCGAGGGCTACACCTACAACCCCAACGCCTATACCGCCACCAACAACGACCGCAACCTGGAGATCGACCTCTACAAGATCGTCACCACCCGCGGCCACGGTGACCAGCTCTACAACGCCATTGAGATCAAGAACACGGGTCTGTACTGCGTGGAGCTGACGAGTCCCACCCATGAGATCTTCTTTGAGTTCGCGCCCCCCAGAAGCGGCACCTACTCGGTGGAGTCCTGGATGGATACCATTGAAAACAAGGTAAACCCCCAGGCCAAGTACTACGGTGCCAACCGCTTCTTCAAGGAGTACCAGCACACGGCCGACGGGGGAGGAGCCGAGGGAACCTACACCAAAAACTTCAAGCTGGACGTCAAGATCGCCGACGAGATGATCTCGGACGGCGGCCAGGTCACCTTCAGTTTCGGTGTCCTCTCCACCTCCACCGACGGGGTCTACCCCATCAAGGTCTACTTCGCCATCACCCTGGACGGCGAGTTCTCCCTGAACCACACCGAGTCCGAGCTGATGTACCCCACCGACGAGCATCTGGAGAGAGCACCCGAATACGATAAGAGCAGGTATGAGTTCGTGGGGGCAGAGACTCTGCAGACCCAGGGCTCAGGCTCCGCTAACGTCTTTGACGGGAAGAACTACAAGCTCTGGCCCATCTCCGAGGGCGGTGATAACTACTACCACCTCTACGACGAGCAGAAGTACCCCGAGACCCACGGCTACGGCCCCGTGCTGTACGCCTACGTATCCTCCGCCTGCCGCTTTGTGGACGCCTCCTTCACCACCGTGGAGATGCGTGGTAACAAGGCTCTGACCCTCTCCAAGGGCTCCGAGAACTACAAGCTCTTCATCGAGGGCTTCGGGGGACTCGTCGTGGATCCCCCCGGTGACAACGGCCCCTACTTCTGCGTCACCAACTGCCCCTGCCGCGAAAGCAATACCTGCGAAAGCGCACAGCTGGGCTACGCCAACGGAGCCTGCTCCGAGGCCTGCGAGAAATGCCACGTGGACTGCCGCCGATGCCCCCGTGAGGCCTTTGGTATGGCGGGTTATGGCGACTACTGCAATTCCGACGGTGTAACCGCCGTCACCGAGGAGCTGAAGCAGTTCCTCCAGAAGTACAGCGTCAACCAGCTCCTCTTCATGGACGGAAACGGCTTCGTGGAGACCAACCCCACGGTGTCGGTCTACGCCCTGGAGGAGGACCAGTGGCTCTTCGCCTGCGGCTATTACCGCGAAAAGTAAGCAACCAATCAGTTTTGATCAAAAAGGAGTACTACCATGAAAAAGGTATTCGCTCTGCTCCTCTGCCTCATCACGCTGACCGCTCTGCTGGCGGCCTGCGACAGCGGTAAGGAGCCCCCCCATGAGCACACCTTCGATTCCACCTGGATCTACGATGATGCCCAGCATTGGCACGCCGCCGCCTGCGAGCACACCGAGCTGGAGTCCGACCGCGGCGACCACGTGGATGCCGACGGAAACGACATCTGCGACGTATGCGGCTACATCAAGGACCACACCCACAGCTTCG
>JAFULU010000190.1 GCA_017483125.1 Clostridia bacterium | reverse complement strand
TCACTGACTAACACGCAAAAAGTTGAGGCTCATTACGGGAATCATGAAAATTATTCGATTCTTTTCATTCTGTTTTGTCTGTCCGATACGCTTTTCGCAGGGTAGGCTGTTCGCCCTCCGCAAGCCCTTCGCGTTTTCACTCCTCTTCCTTCGCTCCCTCCCAGAACGCCGCCAGGTACTCATACAAAGACGGCGCGTCCCCCACCGCCGAGATCTGCTCCCAGTGCTCGGGGTAGAGGTGGAGGTAGGGCTCGGCGGTGTAGCGGTCGTCGATGAGCACCACCACGCCGTAGTCGTCGGGACGGCGGATGACCCGCCCCGCGGCCTGGAGCACGTGGTTCATGCCCGGGTAGGTGTAGGCGTAGGCGTAGCCCTCCCCCTCGCCGCCTCCCTCGGGATCGGTGGTGACGCGGGTCTCGTCGTAGTACTCCCGCATGATGTTGCGCTCGCTGGACAGGGCGGGGATGCCCACCCCCACGATGACCGTACCGATGAGACACCGCCCGGGGAGATCCACGCCCTCGGAGAAGGAGCCGCCCAGCACGCAAAAGCCCACCAGAAGCTCGTCGGAATCGGGGGTGAAGGAGGCGATGAAGGCCTCCCTTTCAGCGTAGGTCATGCCCGGCCTTTGCACCACGGTCTTCACCGAGGGGTACTTCTTTTCAAACAGGGTGTAGACCTTTTCCAGGTAGGCGTAGGAGGGAAAATAGACCATATAGTTGCCCCGCTTGGCCGACACTGTGGCGGCGATGCAGCTCATGATGCGGCGGCAGGACTTATCCCGATCCTCAAAGCGGGTGCTGATGCCGTCACAGACCGCTACGCAAAGGCGGTCACGGGGGAAGGGGGACTCGAAATTCACCAGCACGCTGTCGCGGTCGCCCCCCAGAATGTCGGCGAAGTAGTCGTTGGGGGTGAGGGTCGCCGAGAACAGCACCCGCGCCTCGGCCTTTTGCAGGATGGGGCGCAAAATCCCCGCGGGATCCAGGCAGGTGAGCTTTACCCGCACGTCCTCCCCCTCCACCTCCACGAAGGTAGCGAAGCGGCGGTCGTAGTAGTCGGCGGCGGTGCGGAAGGAGCGCAGGGAGGCGGCCAGACTGTCCACCGCGGCGTACAGGGGGTGCCCTTGGTTGCGCCTCAGCCAGCGGTCGCAGAGGGTAGAGAGATTTCGGGCGGTCTCGCAGAGGGTCACGGGCTGACTGCGGTCCAGACTCACCCCGTGGCGCACCCCGTCGGTATCCACCACGGTAGACTCGGCGCAGGTACCGCTCATGCGGGACAGCACCCCGATGAGATCGTCCAAAGACCCCGATTTCAGGCGGGGGGCGGTCTTATCCTCCTCGTCGTAGCCCGCGTCCTCTGTGGGGAAGATGAGGTCGGTGCCGATGCGGGTCTCCCAGGCGTGCATGGCGTCCTGGGTGGCCGTGACCTCGGCGAGGGACAGAGCACCGCTGTACATATCGCGGGCGCGGTCGGGGAGGTTGTGGGCCTCATCCACCAAAAAGATATAGCGGTGGCCCTCGGTGTGGGGGATGCCCTCGGTGAAGTAGCGGCGAAGGTAGACGGCGGGGGAGAAGAGGTAGTTGTAGTCGCAGATGACCACCTCACACAGATCGGAGAGATCCAGAGCCAGCTCGTAGGGGCAGACCTGCCACTTCTTGGCGGCGGCGCGGATATCCAGCCCAGAGAAGACGGTCTTGCCGCTCCCCAGAAGATCGAAGATCACCGACTCCACGCGGTCGTAGTAGCCCTTGGCAAAGGGGCAGGAGACGGGGTTGCAGTAGGTGGAGAGACGGTTGCCCCCCGACTTGGCGGTCTCGCAGATACAGGCGCTCTCTCTGGCGGTGATGACGCAGGCGCGGATGGGGGTGGTGGCCTCGTTGAGCTTTTGCACGGCGGCGAAGGCCTCGCGGCGGGTGGCGTTCTTGGCGGTGAGGTAGAAGATCTTGTCGCACTTCCCTTCCCCAAAGCAGCGGACGGCGGGGTAGAGGGTGGCCATGGTCTTACCGATGCCCGTGGGCGCCTCGGCGAAAAGGGTCTTCCCCGCCCGCATATCCCGCCAGCATTCCCGGATCATGTCCTGCTGGGCGTCCCGCACCTCGTTGTAGGGGAAGATAGCCCGCTTGGCAGTCTTGCGGAGTGCGGTCTCCCGCTCGTAAAGATCCTTGGCGCGGGGGAGGATCATGCGGAGGATGGCGGAGTAGGCCCCCGCCAGCTGTTCGGCGGTCATGACCGAATCGGCGAAGTAGGCCTTCTCCTCCTGCCCGGGGCGGACGTAGGTGAGGCGGAGGGTGATCCGATCCAGCCCCTTGGCGGCGCAGAGGAAGTAGCCGTAGCAGGTGAGCTGGGCCAGGTCCGACTCGCGGGGGGAGCGGGCGTAGTAGTCGGCGTTGCCCGTCACCGACTTGATCTCCTCCACCACACAGCCCCCCGCGGGATGATACCACACCCCGTCGGCGCGGCCGCTGACCGAAAAAGCCACCCCGTCCATGCGGCAGGTGTGGCGCAATACCACCTCGGCGTGGTAGGAGGGCTCGGGCAGAGGCTCGGCGGGCAGGTAGATCTCCTCGGAGCCGCGGGGTCTGCGGACAGGCTCGGCGGTCCCTCCCAAGCCCTTCCCCGCCTCGCGGAGAGCGCGGAGCTTTTCATGGGTCTCCCGCCCCTCCTCGGCGCGGCGGTAGAGGTTCACAGGAGACACGCGGTTGTCCAGACTTCCCCCCTTGAACGCCAGGGCGCAAAGCTCGCGGACGGAGATCTCGATGAAGTCGGTTTGGGGATTGTAATGCATGGGGCGGGCCTCCTTTCGGTTAAAAGTCTTGATTCTTCAAATTCGGGTTTAGCGGTCTAATTCGTAATTCGCAATTCGTAATTCGTAATGAACGAAACATTTTGCCGTTGGCAAAATGTAATCATATGGTAAGTCAAGAGAGTTCTGCTCACTATAGCAAAATTCCCATTGATGGGCAACGATTT
>JAFULU010000189.1 GCA_017483125.1 Clostridia bacterium | reverse complement strand
CAGCAACTTAATTAACGAGGGAAAGGCTACATTTTACATCGGCTTTGACCCTACAGCAGATAGCTTACATGTAGGTCACTTTATGGCTCTTTGCCTTATGAAGAGACTTCAGATGGGCGGAAACAAGCCTATCGCTCTTATCGGCGGCGGCACCGCTATGATCGGCGACCCCTCGGGACGCACCGATATGCGCCAGATGATGACCCGCGAGACCATTCAGCACAACGTTGACTGCTTCAAACGCCAGATGGAGCGCTTCATCGATTTCGGTGAGGGCAAGGCTCAGCTCGTCAACAACGCCGATTGGCTCCTCGACCTCAACTACGTTGAGCTGCTCCGCGAGGTCGGCGCACACTTCTCGGTCAACCGTATGCTGACCGCCGAATGCTACAAGCAGAGAATGGAGAAGGGTCTTTCCTTCCTCGAATTCAACTATATGATAATGCAGTCCTACGACTTCTATCACCTCTACCAAAACTACGGCTGCAATATGCAGTTCGGCGGCAACGACCAGTGGTCCAATATGCTGGGCGGTACCGAGCTGATCCGCCGCAAGCTGGGCGAGGATGCCCACGCCATGACCATCACCCTGCTCCTCAACTCCGAGGGCAAGAAGATGGGTAAGACCGCCAGCGGTGCGGTGTGGCTGGATCCCAAGAAGACCACTCCCTACGATTTCTACCAGTACTGGAGAAACGTGGAGGATGCCGACGTGCTCAAGTGCATCCGTATGCTGACCTTCCTGCCTGTGGAGGAGATCGACAAGATGGATAACTGGGAGGGCTCCCAGCTCAACGAGGCCAAGGACATCCTGGCTTACGAGCTGACCAAGCTGGTTCACGGCGACGAGGAGGCCGACAAGGCCAGAGCGGCCGCTAAGGCTCTGTTCGGCGGCGGTGAGGGCGCGAACGTCCCCACCCTGACCCTGGCTCCCGAGGACTTCTACATGGACGGTCGTTGCGACGTGCCCACCATGCTGGTGAAGGCCGGCTTTGCCAAGTCCAAGTCCGAGGCCCGTCAGGCCATCCAGCAGGGCGGCGTGACCCTTGACGGTGAGAAGATCACCGATCCACGCACCACCTTCGCGCCCAATGATCTGGGCGAGGGCAAGATGCTCCGCAAGGGTAAGAAGAATTTCGTTAAGGTAGTTGCCGGCTGATCGGCAGCCTCCCACATACACAACGCTGTGATGAGGTTCGCCTCCGTCAAGAGCATGTTCGACAGAGAGATACCGTCCCCGAAAGGGTGGCTGGAAGCGGTATGGACTTGGGACGGCGGCATTTCGCCTCGGAGCTGACACGGTCAAGTACCCGTCAAAGCGGGTATGCGTAGCCCTGTCCGGCGGGAGCCGTTATCATCCGTCAATGAGTTGCCGCTCCCTTGTGAGCGGAAGCCGGGTGGTACCGCGGGTCTGTCTCCCGTCCCAGTTTACACGGATAGGTGTATCTTTATCCGTCCTTGGGGCGGGAGTCTCTTTTTCTCCCCTCGGACGTTCATATTTGTTTCTAACACGAAAGGAAATACAAGCATCATGAGCATGAAAGAAAATCTCGAGCAAATCAGAAGCGAGGCTCTGGCCGCCATCAACGCCGAGGGCGCTGATCTGGAGGCCCTTCGCATCAAGTATCTGGGTAAGAAGGGCGAGCTGACCGCCGTCCTGCGCGGTATGGGTCAGCTGACCCCCGAGGAGCGCCCCGTGGTGGGTCAGATCGCCAACGAAGTCCGCGCCGACATTGAGGCCGCCATGACCGCCCGCAAGGAGACCCTGGCCGCCGAGGCCCTGGAGCGCCGTCTGAAGGAGGAGAAGCTGGACGTCACCATGCCCGGCACCGCCGCCAAGATGGGTCACGTCCATCCTCTGAACCTGGTCCAGAGAGACCTGGAGGACATCTTCATCGGTCTGGGCTTCTCCATTGAGGAGGGTCCCGAGGTGGAGTACGACTACTACAACTTCCAGGCCCTGAACATCCCCGAGGAGCATCCCGCCAGAGATACCCAGGATACCTTCTACATCACCGAAAAGATACTTCTCCGCACCCAGACCTCCTCTGTGCAGGCCCGCGTGATGGAGAACCAGAAGCCCCCCATCCGCATCATCTCCCCCGGCCGTGTCTACCGCTCCGACGCCATGGACGCCACCCACTCTCCTCTGTTCCACCAGCTGGAGGGTCTGGTCATTGACAAGGGCATCACCATGGGCGACCTCCGCGGTACCCTGGACACCTTCGCCAAGCAGGAGTTCGGCTCCGACACCCGCATCCGCTTCCGTCCTCACCACTTCCCCTTCACCGAGCCCTCCGCCGAGGTGGATATTTCCTGCTTCGTCTGCGGCGGCAAGGGTTGCCGTCTGTGCAAAAACGAGGGCTGGATCGAGATCCTGGGCGCGGGCATGGTCCATCCCCACGTGCTGGAGATGGGCGGCATCGACCCCACCGTGTACAGCGGCTTTGCCTTCGGTATGGGCGTGGAGCGTATCGCCATGCTGAAGTACCACATCGACGACATCCGTCATCTCTACGAGAACGACGTCCGCTTCCTGTCGCAGTTCTGAGGAGAACGCAAGGGCTCTGCCCTTGACCCGCCTAAGAACCTTTTTGAAAAAAGGTTCTTAGGAATCTCCCAAAACTTTTAAATAACATTGCAATAAAAAGAAGGTAATATACAATGAATCTTTCTATGAACTGGCTGGCGGACTACGTCGATGTAAAAGACGTTGCCATCCGCGATTACTGTGAAAAGCTGACCTACACTGGCTCCAAGGTGGAGGGCTACGAGGTACTGGGCGAGGACATCATCAACGTGGTGGTGGCCCGCATCGTCAAGATGGAGCGTCACCCCGACTCGGATCACCTCTTCATTTGCCAGGTGGACTGCGGTGCCGCCGCCGAGGGTATTCAGCAGATCGTCACCGGCGCCCAGAACATCTTTGAGGGTGCCATCGTGCCCGCCGCTCTGCCCGTGGCTCACCTGCCCGGGGACGTGACCATCAAGGCCGGCAAGCTCCGCGGAGTACCCTCCAACGGTATGCTCTGCTCCTTCGGGGAGATGAACCTCACCGAGCACGACTGCCCCGGCAAGGAGGCCAACGGTATTCTGATCCTGGACGAGGACTATGCCGACAAGATCGGTATGGATATCCGCGAGGCTCTGGACCTCACCGACACCGTGGTGGAGTTTGAGATCACCTCCAACCGCCCCGATTGTCTCTCCGTCATCGGTCTCGCCCGTGAGACAGCCGTCTCCTTCGGCCGTCCTCTGAGCCTCCACACCCCCGAGGTCAAGGGCGCGGGCGACGGCGACAAGATCGAGAACTACCTGACCGTGGGCATTGAGGCTCCCGACCTCTGCTACCGCTACGCCGCCCGCGTGGTGAAGAACGTCAAGATCGGTCCTTCCCCCCTGTGGATGCGCCGCCGCCTCCGCGCCGCCGGTGTCCGTCCCATCAACAACATCGTGGACATCACCAACTACGTCATGCTGGAGTACGGTCAGCCCATGCACGCCTTCGACTACTCCATGCTGGAGGGTGCCTCCATCCGTGTCCGCCGCGCCGCTGAGGGCGAGTGCTTCAAGTCTCTGGATGATATTGATCACGTGCTGGATTCCTCCATGCTGGTCATCGCCGACGAGAAGAAGGCCTGCGCTCTGGCGGGCGTCATGGGCGGTGCCAACAGCGAGATCAAGGACACCACCGCTACCGTGGTCTTTGAGTCGGCCTGCTTCCTGGGTTCTTCTGTGCGCGTGACCGCCAAGAAGAACAAGATGCGCACCGAGTCCTCCGCCCGCTTCGAAAAGGAGCTGGATCCCAACAACGCCATGCCCGCTCTCCAGAGAGCCTGCGAGCTGGTGGAGCTGCTGGGTGCGGGTGACGTGGTGGACGGCATCATCGACTGCTACCCCACCCACAAGCCCGAGGTGAAGATCCGCTTCGAGGTGGAGCGCATGAACAAGTTCCTCGGCGTGGAGCTGACCCGCGAGTACATGGTGGATATCCTCGAAAAGCTGGAGTGCCGTATTGAGGATGGCCCCGAAGGGGCGGTGATCATTCCTCCCTCCTTCCGTGGGGATCTGAACCTCATGAGCGATATCGCCGAGGAGATCATCCGAATCTACGGCTACAACGAGATCAAGGCTACCTACATGAACGCCGAGACCACCCAGGGCGGCCGCAACCCCAAGCAGGCCTTTGAGGTGGCTCTGGACCGCGCTCTGTACGGCATGGGACTGGATCAGATCCAGACCTTCTCCTTCATCTCCCCCAAGTTCTACGACCGCATCCGTATGCCCGCCGACAGCAAGCTCCGCAAGTCCGTGGTGATCTCCAACCCCTTGGGCGAGGATACCTCGGTCATGCGTACCACCGCTCTCCCCTCCATGCTGGAGGTGCTGGAGAGAAACAACAACTTCTCCAACGAGAACGTCCGTCTCTTTGAGGACGCTACCGTCTACATCCCCTCTGAGAACGAGGGCGATCTGCCCGCCGAGAAGAAGGTGCTGACCCTGGGTATGTACGGCGGCGTGGACTTCTACGCCATGAAGGGCGTCATCGAGAACATCCTGACCCTGGCCCGCATCAAGGACGCCGTCTTCACCGCTTACTCGGAGGATCCCGCTTACCATCCCGGCCGTTGCGCCAAGGTGCTCACCGAGGGTGGGGCGGAGCTGGCTGTGTTCGGTCAGATCCATCCTCTGGTGGCCGCCGACTACGGCTTTAACCAGCCCGTGTACTGCGCTACCGTTGACTTCGAGGCTCTGTGGGAGAATGCCAACACCGTCATCGACTACAAGCCTCTGCCCAAGTTCCCCGCTACCACCCGTGACTTCTCCTTCATCTGTCCCGAGGACATGGAGGTCGGCTCCATCATCACCGTCATGCGCAAGGCAGGCGGCAAGCTCTGCGAGAACGTCTCTCTGTTCGACATCTACCGCGGCGCGTCCATCGGTGAGGGCAACAAGTCGGTGGCCATCCGCGTGACCCTGCGCGCCCCTGACAAGACCCTGACCGTGGAGGAGGCTGATAAGGTCTCCAAGAAGATTCTCAAGGATCTGGAGTTCAAGCTGGGTCTGACCCTGAGAGCGTAAAAAAACGACCGTCAAAAAAAGCAAAGGAGTGAAAGCCATGAAAACCAACAAGATCCGTTTTCTGACGATGCTTCTCACGTCTGTCCTGATGATCCTCTCGGTCACCGTCCCGCTCTCCTCCTGTAGCTCCCGCAACACCGCCAAATTTGCGTTTG
This sequence comes from Clostridia bacterium, assembly GCA_017483125.1. Taxonomy (GTDB): domain Bacteria; phylum Bacillota; class Clostridia; order Oscillospirales; family CAG-272; genus CAMEON01. The sequence goes on along the minus strand of JAFULU010000189.1, from coordinate 16,613 downwards.
AGCTCAAGGACGCCAAGATCGAATACTCCGAAGCGGTGGGGGTTCATTACGCTACGGTCACGGTGGTGACCACCTGCGTGAAAGGTCAGCTGTATGAAAAGGACTACCCCCACAACGTGGAGGGCGGTAAGCCTTGGATTTTGGACGGGGAAGTCTCACGCGAGGGCCATGCCCTGGTCAATGCCATGATGACCGAGCTGGATATCCGCAAGGGCGACGTCATTGAGTATACGTGGACCTTTGATATTCCCGCCGACTTCACGGAGGGTGACTACGCTGTCCGCGTGGAGTGGTTCGGCTCGGAGCAGACCTTTGAGGCTGTGAGATTTGAGAAAACCAAGTAAACTGTAAGGAAACGACATGGAACAAGCAAAACTGGACCGTATCAACGAATTTGCCCGCCGCGTCAAGGCGGGGGAGACCCTGACCGAGGCGGAACTGGAGGAGCGCGCCGCTCTGCGGACCGAATACATCCGTGAGTTCCGCGCCTCCATGACGGGGATTCTGGACAATACCGTCATCGTCCGTCCCGACGGGACCCGCGAGCAGGTCAAGGACAAGAACACCAAGAGATCGTGAGTACGGCTATGCAAGAACTGACTTTGCGCGTTTTGCCCGTCACAATCACCACCCACTCCCCCGAGGAGACCGAGGCGGTGGGCGCGGCGGTGGCGAGGCTTCTGGAGGGGGACAAATCCTGCCCGACCTTCATTGCCATGTACGGTGATCTGGGGGTGGGCAAGACCGCCTTCGTGCGGGGTCTGGCCTCGGTCATGGCTCCCGGGCGGGGTGTCCGCTCTCCCACCTTCTCTCTCGTCAACGAGTACCGTGTGGCGGGAAAGAAGCCCCTTTTCCACTTTGATATGTACCGCATTGAGTCGGAGGAGGATCTGTACTCCATCGGCTTTGAGGACTACCCCGACGCGGGGGTCTGCGTGGCCGAGTGGTGCGAGAAGATCCCCTTCGCTCTCCCCGAGGTCTACCTGGAGGTGCGCATCGTCAAATGCCCCCCCGAGGTGGATATGAGACAAATTACCATTTCGATCAAGGAGGCACCGCTATGCTGATTTTGGCTCTGGATTCCACCGCGCAGGTCGGTTCGGTGGCTCTTTGCGAGGATGAGCGGCTGATCGCCGAGTATACCCTGAACACGGGGCACACCCACTCCGAGACCCTGCTCCCCATGGTGGAGTCGGTTCTGAAGATCGCGGGTTATACCGTGGACGACGTGGAGCTGTTCGTCTGCACCGCCGGGCCCGGGTCCTTTACGGGTGTCCGCATCGGGGCGGCCACGGTCAAGGGCATGGCCTTTGGGAAGGATACCCCCTGCATCGGGGTGTCTACCCTGGAGGCGCTGGCTCTCAACGGCGTGGCTTTGGACGGTATTCTCTGTCCTTGCATGAACGCCCGCCGTCAGCAGGTGTACAACGCTCTGTTCGACTGCGACGGCGCAACCCTAACCCGCCTCTGCGAGGATCGGGCATTGGCCATTTCCGAGCTGGGTGAGGAGCTGACCGAAACATACCCCGACCGACCTGTGTATCTCATGGGCGACGGAGCAACCATCACCTATGACGCCCTTCATGATCAGCTGGGCGACCGTCTGGTCCTGCTTCCCGAGCGGCTCATTCATCAGAGCGGCTACAACACCGCCATGTGCGGACTGAGACTCTACCGCGAGGGTGTCCGCACCACCGATTTCGAGCTGGCTCCCGTCTATCTGCGCCCCTCCCAGGCCGAGCGGATGCGGATGGAGAAGCTGAAGAATGAAAGCAACTGATATACCCAACCTACCACATACAAGGAGGGCATACCGCTATGGAAAACAAGAGAATCGTTATGGGCTCGGATCACGCCGGGCTACAGCTTAAGCTGAAGGTCAAGGCCCATCTGGAGGCCCGCGGCTTTGAGGTGACCGACGTGGGTACCCACACCCCCGAGTCCTGCAACTACACGGTCTACGCCGACGCCCTGTGCAAGACCCTGACCGCCGGTGAGGCCGACCTGGGCATTCTGGTCTGCGGCACGGGCATCGGTATGTCCATGGCCGCCAACAAGCACAAGGGCATCCGCGCGGCCTGCTGTGAGAACACCTTCTCAGCCCGCATGACCCGTATGCACAACGACGCCAACGTGCTCTGCTTCGGCGAGCGTGTCATTGGCTACGGTCTGGCCTGCGATATGGTGGATCTCTTTGTGGATACCCCCTTTGAGGGCGGCCGCCATCAGGCACGGGTGGATGACCTCAACGCCCTGGACGCAGGAAAGTAATTAGCCATTTACAGAAGATCTGTAAGATACAAGATACAAAGATACAAGATAGGACGTTTTTCGTATTCCATATCTCGTATCTTGTAACTTGTAACTTGTATCTTGTATCATGTGTTTTTTCAAACGCCAAACCAAAAAAAAAGCAAAGGAGACCGACTCATGAGTGATAAACCCAAGACTCCCGTCACCAAGAAGATCGCGGGGATCCTCCGCGCCGTGGCGGGGACTCCCGACCCCAAGAATTTCACCTCCGCGGTGATCTGCGCCGCGGGCAGCTCCACCCGCATGGAAAAGCTCATGGGTGAGCCTCGCAAGCAGTTCATGGAGCTGGACGGACTGCCCGTGGTGGCCCGCACCCTCATGGCCTACGAGGCCGCCGATACCGTCCACGAGATCATCGTGGTGGCCCGCGAGGACGAGCTTCCCCTCTACGAGGGCTTCAAGGAGAAGTACGGCCTCTCCAAGCTGACCAAGGTGGTCAAGGGTGGGGCTACCCGTCAGGAATCCGCCCGTCTGGGCTCGGACGAGGTGGACGAGCGTTGCAAGTTCGTGGCCGTGGCGGACGCCGCCCGTTGCCTGACCACCCCCGAGGAGATCCAGAGGGTCTGCCACGCCGCCTACCAGTACGGCGCGGCCTCGGCCGGTGTGAAGGCCACCGACACCGTGAAGGTCTGCGACAAGTCGGCCTTCATTGAGTCCACCCCCGAGCGCGACTACGTGTGGCTGGCCCAGACCCCCCAAGTCTTCTCGGTCAGCATCTACCGCACCGCCGCCTACGTTTGCCGCGATGACGAGGTGGAGGCCACCGACGACAACTCCATGGCCGAGTACATCCGCGTGCCCGTGAAGATGGTGGCCTGCTCCCGTGAGAACATCAAGATCACCGAGCCGACCGACGTGACCTTCGCCGAGGCCATTCTGGCTATGCGCAAGAAGAAGGCCGAGGAAGCCGCCGCTCCCGCCGAAGGAGAGACCAAGTGATGCGGATCGGGCACGGCTACGACGTTCACCGTTTGGTGGAAGGTCGGAAATGCATCATCGGCGGGGTGGATATTCCCCACGAGAAGGGGCTTCTGGGCCATTCCGACGCCGACGTTCTGCTCCACGCCGTTATGGACGCGGTGCTGGGAGCCATGGCGGCGGGGGATATCGGCAAGCTCTTTCCCGACAGCGATCCCACCTACAAGGGCGCGGACAGTCTTGTCCTGACCCGCCGTGTGGCCGAGGTCATGACCCAGCGGGGCTACCGTCTCGGAAACATCGACGCCACCGTCATCGCCCAAGCTCCCAAGCTGGCCCCTCACATCCCCGCCATGCGGGAGAGGATCGCCGAGGCCTTTGGAGTGGAGGTGGATCGAGTCAGCGTCAAGGCCACTACCGAGGAGCGGTTGGGCTTTACCGGCTCGGGAGAGGGCATCGCGGCTCATGCGGTGTGTCTTCTGGAGGAGGCGCGGTAAGGCGTTCCCCCACGGTGAACTTACCCGACAAAAGAGTGTGTGACTACTTTACGCGCTTCAAATTAGGGTTTAGCGGTTGGAGTCCTCGTCGTAGGGCGGTGGCTTGCTCCCGCCAAAAAGGGTCGGCACCGATTGGCACCGACCCGAGAGATACGCACAGCACCGCGCGCTGTCTGTTGCAGTCCCCTGTTTTTCCCATAAAGGCTTCCCTGCGCGGGCGCGGCACGGAGGCTCCCACCCCCAGTATACGCGCCTGTTCGACAAATTGTGACACCCCACGACTCTCGCGGGGTATATGGCTCCCGCTCGGGAGCGGAAAGGAACGGTATCTGTCATGCTCTACATTGCCCCTTCCCTTTTGGCCGCCGATTTTTCCGATCTGAAGGGTGAGATCGCTCGCATGGAGGACGCGGGAGCCAACTACCTGCATCTGGACGTGATGGACGGTCATTTCGTCCCCAACATCTCCTTCGGCGCGGGGGTCATCGAGGGGATCCGTCGGTGCACCAACATGATCTTCGACGTGCACCTCATGATCTCGGAGCCTCTCCGCTACGTGGACAGCTTCGTCAAGGCAGGCGCGGACATCGTGACCTTCCATTACGAGGCGGTCAACAACCCCATGGCCACTCTCAAAGCCATCAAGGAACGGGAGATCCCCTGCGGCATCGCCATCTCCCCCCGCACACCCGTGGAGGCGGCTCTTCCCTTTGTGGGTCTGGCGGACATGATCCTGGTCATGACCGTGGAGCCCGGCTTCGGGGGACAGACATTCATGCCCGAGTGCCTGGATAAGGTCCGCGCTCTGCGCCGTCACGCCATCAAAATGGGGGTAAACCTCAACATTGAGGTGGACGGCGGCATCAACGCCGATAACGCGGCCTACTGCACCGAGGCGGGTGCCAACGTGCTGGCGGCAGGCTCTGCCCTGTTCAAGACCAAGCGCCCCCGTTCGGTCATGGCGGCTATGCGGGAGGCGGGGAGAGAGCATCCGTTTATTGGGTAAAAAAGCTTTACGCTACATAGAAAAACCGTGCGGGAATTTCGGTTCTCGCACGGTTATTTTTCAGAAATCGGTGGTTCCCCGCTCGGTCATAAGGGAGGAGATATCCGCTTCCTTGATCTTGACCTCATAGGTCTCCCGATCGGGTGTATCTCCCAACAGATGAAGGCATCCGCCCCATACCTGGGCATGGTGATCTCCGGGGAGTATTCCGTAAGCCCGGGAGAGATCCACAAAGCGGTGCGTGGCAGGGTCATAGGCGGCATAGATGTAATCGCATCCCCAGTAGCAGCCGTCAAAGATCAAATACCTTCCAAAGGAGTCTGCATGGGTGATGATGAAGGATTCCTCACCGTTCATGACTTTTTCGGGGAAAAAGTCGGTGATCTCGGTCAGATTGGCGGCATCCAGCAGCGTAAAGCCGTACAGGGTCTTGGAGAAAAGAATGCAAGGTCGGCCCTCCACGGTAACGGGAAAGAAATCCCATCTGTTGCGATCCACTCCCTCGCATTCGTAGCGAAAGCCGTTCTTCTCCAGCAGGATATGGGCTGTGACGCGGTATCTGCGCGGATTATCGTCATCCGATACGGTCACGGTGATCTCCACGCCACAAACGCGAGAGCGATCCACCTCCAAATACGTGAGGTCAGCACCTTCTTTATACAGGGCGATATACCGTTGCAGAGTATGATTCATGACGGCTCCTTTCCCTTCTCGCCGTTTGCGGTAACAGTACGATAGGTCAGATGAAACAACCCGTCGTATTCCGAGACAATGATACTGTCCCCGATTTCCACCACCGAATCCTCATCCGCAAGGCACCCGTAGTCGGGCATCTCTCCCGTCTGCTCTTGCCCGTCGGGGTCGGTGAAGGTGACGGTGACCGTACCGCCTCGGGTGATCTCCGCCGACAGGGCGTAGGTCTCGTAGGAGGTCACAAGGGTGGGGGAGAGGCGGTTGACCGTGGTGTAGAGGATCACGGCCAGCAGAACCGCGCCAAGGCCCTTGAGCAGGGCGTAGGCGATCCGCCTTGCCATGGAGTCGGAGTGCTTGGAAAGGGCTGACAGCAAGAGATCCATACCGCTGATCACGCACCAGAGGATGCAGAGGCAGGACAGGGAAATCATCCCGCCCACGCCAAAGCCGTAGATCAGGACGGTGGCCACCGTGACGGTCAGCCAGAGGATCCACGAAAGGAGGCTCTTATCGGTGCGCAAGAAGCCTTTCAGCAGACGGGGCATGGGTCAGTCGGCAAGCTTGGTCCCGATCTCGTCGGGGTAGCGCACGTCAATGAAGGAGGTATAGCCCTCCGCCTCCAGCTTCTGCTTCTGGAAGCCCACGTTCTTGTTCATCTTCTGGACCAGAACGATCTTCCCTGCCTCACGGAGCGCGTTGCACTTGCACTGGAGCGCGGCCACGTCGCCGGACTGGAACGCCTTGCCGTACAGGACGGCCACCTTCTCGCGGCTGCCCTCGGCCTTGAATTTCTTATCCAGCAGGGCACCGACCAGACGCTCGAAGCCGATGGAGAAGCCGCAGGCGCAGGTGGGGGTGCCTGTGAAGTTGCCGATCATGTTGTCGTAACGGCCGCCGCCCGAGATGGAGGAGCCCTTGAAGTCCTCGGACTTGATCTCAAAGATGGTGCCGGTGTAGTAGCCCATACCGCGGACCAGGGTGGGATCAAAGGAAAGGTTGAACTTACCGCCCGACATGGTGGCGACGTTTGCGAAGATCTGGCGGATGTTGTCGGCCACGCCTGCCTCCATGGCGTCACCGAAGGCGTCCTCCACGTAGGTGAAGCGATCCTCGGCGGTCATAAAGCCGTGGAAGATGGTCATGTAGGTCTCCACCGCCTCGGCGGCAAAGCCCGAAGCCAGCAGTTCCTTCTTGACGCCCTCCTCGCCGATCTTGTCGTACTTGTCCAGGATGATGAAGACGTCGTTGTAGTCCTCCTCGGCAAAGCCTGCCTTCTTGGCCATGCCCTTGAGGATGCGGCGGTCGTTGACCATGACGGTGTTGCCCTTGACACCCACGCTGTCCAGGAAGAGGGAGGTGACGTAGATCAGCTCGCTCTCGGCGGAGTTGGAGGGGTCGCCCAGAATGTCAATGTCGCACTGGGTGAACTGGCGGAAGCGGCCCTTCTGGGGACGGTCGGCGCGCCAGACAGAGCCCACCTGCAGAGACTTGAAGGGGGCGGGGAGCTGGCCTACGTTGTTGGAGTAGTAGCGGGACAGGGGAACGGTGAGGTCGTAGCGCATACCCGAGTCGCAGAGATCGTCAAAGGAGGCGTTCTCGATGGACTCGGTGAGCTTCTCGCCCCGCTTGAGCACCTTGAAGATGAGCTTCTCGTTCTCGCCGCCCTGCTTGCTGGTAAGGTTCTCGATGCGCTCCATGCAGGGGGTCTCGATCTGGGTATAGCCGAAGGAGGTGTAGAGATATTTCAGCTTGCCGAGGAGGTACTCGCGGATCTCCATTTCGGCGGGGAGAATGTCGCGCATACCCTTGACGGTTTCTTTGATAAACATGGTTTATATGTCCTTCCTTGAAATTCAAAAATCAACACTTTATTATAGCACAGTTTTGCTTGTTTGTAAAGGGGTTTGGGGGAAATTGGATGGAGACTTTCCCATCAAAAAGCGGTGGAATCCCACGGATTTCTTCGTCTGTACTTGACATATCCCCGAAACAATGGTATAATAATAGAATAGATACCTATATCACAGAAAGGGAGTTCCCGCCATGAAAAAGCTCCTTTGCATAGACGGCAACAGCATCCTCAACCGCTCCTTCTACGGCATCCGCCTGCTGACCACCAAGGATGGCTTTCCCACCAACGCCCTGTACGGTCTGGTCAACGTCATCAGCCGCGAGCTGGAGACCCTGAAGCCCGATTACGCCGCCATCGCCTACGACCTGAAGGCACCTACCTTCCGCCATAAGATGTACGCAGACTACAAGGCAGGCCGCCACGCCATGCCCGACGAGCTCCGCGCCCAGATGCCCGTGTCCCGTGAATTCGCCCGGATGCTGGGCCTCCACATCCTGGATATGGAGGGCTACGAGGCCGACGATATTCTCGGTACTCTGGCCGCCATGGCCGAGGCCGACCCCGAGGACTGCATGGCCTACCTCCTGACGGGTGACAAGGACTCCCTCCAGCTCATCTCCCCCCGCGTCCACGTCCTGCTGGCAGGCAACAACGCCACCACCGACATGGATGAAGCCGCTTTCATGGAGAGGTACGGTGTCCGCCCCGATCGGTTCGTGGACGTCAAGGCTCTCATGGGTGACAGCTCGGACAACATCCCCGGTGTTCCCGGTATCGGCGAGAAGACCGCCTTAAAGCTCATTTCCGAGTTCGGCTCCCTGGACGGCATCTACGAGCAGTTGGAGACCGCCAAGCATACCCCCTCGGTACGCAAAAAGCTCACCGAAGGCCGAGACAGCGCCTATATGTCCCGAACCCTGGCCCGCATCTGCCGTGAGGTCCCCCTGGGGCTGACTCTGGAGGATATCCGCACCACCCCCATGGACAAGCCCCGCGCCCGCGAGCTGTTTTTGAAGTACGAGTTCTCGGGCTTCATCAAGCGGTTCGGACTCACCGAGGAGACCGTAGCGGTCCAGCCCACTCTTTTTAATACTGTGGGACCGTCGGAGAGCGGACCGTCGGGGACGCCGATCCCTACGGCGGAGGAACACTCGGTCGCTCCCGTGGAGGAGACCACCGAGACCGTCACCCCCGCCGACCTTGCTTCCCTCCCCCTCGGCCGCTACGCCGTGGCCTATGAGAGCGGCACCCTCACCCTCTGCAAGGAAGGCAGGCTCTGCACCTGTCCCGTGGGCGATCTCACCCCCGAGACTGCCGACGCCATCCGCGCATTTCTCACCAAGGACGGTATCACCACCGTCACCTTTGATGCCAAGAACCTCTACCACCGCATGACCGCCGACGGTCTCCCCTTCTGCTCGGTGGACTTCGATATCATGCTGGCCGCCTACGCCCTCAATTCGGGTCTGGGGAGCTTCGACCTGGACCGCATCGCGGTCACCTATCTGGGCAACACGCCCCCCGCCGAGGCCATCCGTTGCTATGAGGCTCTGTGCGACGCCCTTACCGAGCAGCTCGCCGCTACCCAGCAGTGGAGCGTCTTCCGAGACATGGAGATGCCCCTGGCCGCCGTCCTGTTCGATATGGAGCGCATCGGCTTCACCGTAGATCGGGACAGTATGCTTCAGTACGGACTTGTTCTTGATACGCTGGCAGCCGAATATGAAAACAGGATCTATATGTTTGCGGGACGAAGCTTCAATATCAAGTCGCCAAAACAGCTGGGTGAGGTTTTGTTTATGGATCTTGGCTTGCCAACCATGAAAAAAACAAAATCAGGCAATGATTTTTCTACCGACGTTGAGGTTTTGGAGAAGCTCCGTAAGTATCATCCCATCATTGAGGATATTCTGGAGTACCGCCAGGTTACCAAGCTGAAATCCACCTACGTGGACGGATTGCTCAAGCAGGCGAATGAAGCCGGAACAGTTCATACCGTTTTCAAGCAAACGGGAACCATCACGGGCCGTCTCTCCTCCGCCGAGCCCAACCTCCAAAACATCCCCATCCGCACCGAGCTGGGCCGTGAGCTTCGCAAGTTCTTCATCCCCACCACCGAAGACCGTGTCCTCATCGACGCCGACTACTCCCAGATCGAGCTCCGCCTCCTGGCCGACATCGCGGGAGACACCGCCATGCGGGACGCCTTTATCTCGGGCTTCGATATCCACACCGACACCGCCTCCCGCGTCTTCGGCGTGGACAAGGACCACGTCACGGTGGAGCTTCGCAAGAAGGCCAAGGCCATCAACTTCGGCATCATGTACGGCATGGGGGAGCATTCCCTGTCCGAGGACCTGCATATCTCCCGCGCCGAGGCCAAGTCCTATATCGACAGCTACCTGAACAGCTACCCCGACATCAACCGCTACCTGGACGAGATCATCAAAACCGCCTACGAGCAGGGCTTCGTCACCACCAAGCTGGGCCGCCGCCGCTTCATCCCCGAGCTGGCCGAGTCCAACAAGATGCGCAAGAAGTTCGGCGAACGGGTGGCCATGAACTCCCCCATCCAGGGCACCGCCGCCGACATCATGAAGATCGCCATGATCCGCGTCCACGACAGGCTTACAAAGAGCGGACTGGATGCCAAGCTGATTCTTCAAGTCCATGACGAGCTGATCCTGGAGGCCTCCGCCCGGGATGCTGAGGCGGCCATGGCTCTGCTGTGCGAGGAGATGGAGAACGCGGTCAAACTGTCGGTGCCTCTCGACGTGGAGGCCCATATCGGGAAGAACTGGTTTGAGGCACACTAACTTTTTTAGGAGGAAATATGAAACTAAATCCTTACAGAGCGGATATCTCTGAAAAAATGTCAGAATTTGATTTGTGGGTTACTCCTTCGTTAGGGGAAATAAGGGATGACCCTCAGTTCCAAACAAACTTGCAACAACTTAAAAAAGGTTTTGACTTATTAGCAAGGTTCTCTAATGATTTTATAAATTTCAATTCGTGTTCGCCCAAACAATTAACTGAAAAGATCATGGAATACTCTGGAGTTTTTTCAGAGGCAGATGTAAAAACATGTTTATCTTGCATTTGGAATGTACTATTCTTGTCAACGGGGAAAACAGACAATAATATAAAATGTCAGTTTCCCATTTATCTTCAAAACGTGTTAGGCGTTGACACTTATGAAAAAAGAACCAAATCTGGAAAAACGAAAAGGCAAAGTTTTCCTAGAGTAATTACGGCTGATGATGTAACGACTATTCTCCTATGCATAAAAGATGATAAAAAAAGCGCATATGATTTTTTGTCAGCATATATTTCACTTATTTTGTCAGACACGCAATATTGTAAACAACTATGGAGTTTAGGGAAAGCCTATATTCAACAAAAAAATGAAGGAGATGCTGATTCTTTACTAACGTCAATTGCAGTATTCCAGTCTCGAGGGTCAATTACTGCCACTCAAGGACATATTCCTGAAAAAAGACTGAGAGAATATATGGTTGATTGGGGATTAGTTCCTGATCTGGATTTTAATATCTTTGATGTGGAAATAGGTGAATTGTTAGGTGATATAGAGGTGGATGATAAAATCAAAAAGAGAAAATATGACTTTATTATTCCTTATAGAACAAGAGAGAATGGCAAAAAAATTTTTATACAAAGTCAATTTTATGCTGGGGACTCTGGAAGTGTCTCTCATAAAGTTGTAGATCAGACAGATAGTTCAAGAAGCGTTACCAAACAAAAATATCCAGATGCTGTATTTGTTGAATACTTAGATGGTGCTGGCTATTATGCATCCTTGAATGGTGATTTGAAAAAAATGTTGTCAAAGGCAACAACAAAGGAGTTCTTTCAAATAAGAACAGCCCCATTAAAACTCCGACGGGAATTGCAAGAGATTTGTTTTTTAACAGTATTAGAATTAGAACATGCCATCATAAAAACATTAGGAAATCCTAGAGATGTTGAAGAAAGCCTAATTAATGATGGTTACTGCAAGGATGATATTCACGCATTAATCAATGATGCAATAAGTAGGGGTCTTGTTATTATTGAGAATGGCAATTTTAAAATAAATGATGCGAGAAAAGAAATTGTTAGAAGATATTGCTTGTTAGATATTATTGCAAATTATGGTGAGCCTATCCCATATAATTCAAAAACAGGTGTTCTGTATGTCGCAGGGTATAAGTCTTTCTGGGGGTTATCTCAAACGGATGTAGTAAAGATTGCTTCAGAGAGAATCCCTGGTATTAATTCGTTATGGGAATCAGTTGTATCGCCTATTGCTGATATACAGTGGCTATTAGATAAACAATTTGTAAAGGTAAAATAAATTATGAATAGTATAACAGACGTAATTCATACGGAATTAGATAAAAACGGCATTGTTGTCTTACCTCCTATGGATGTGTTTTCTTCAATTCAACTTTTGAAAAGCGCAAAAATAAATGTAAATTGTACAATACTGGATCCTTGGTATAATAAAGGGTATGGAGGAGTCCTTCCAGATGAGGAATATGACTTGTTCATACGATCTCTGTTAAATTCAACTTCGGAAATATCTGACATAATGTACTTGTGGGGATTTCCCGAAGTCATAGGGCCATATGTTCGATATTCGCCTCAAGGTTTCAAAATGTCTGCGTGGCTTACATGGTATTATAAAAATTGTCCATCTGTCATTAGGGGATGGAGATCAAGTCAAAATGCATGTTTACAATTTACCAAAAATGGATATGCTTTGTATCCGGAGAATTTTCTCGAGGGAGAACAAAAAAAGAAATATTTGGATGGAAAAATGCGTTTTGTTCCTGGACCGTCTAGTGTGATAGAAGAACCGTTAATAATTGGTTTCGTTGGCAAAAAAGAAAAAACGGGGCATCCATCTCAAAAACCAGAGAGAGTTTTTGACAAATTAGTTTTAATGTCAACAAAGAGTGATGATATTGTTTTTGATCCTATGTGTGGCTCTGGAACATCAGGAGCATCAGCAATTAAATATGGGCGGAAATGTATTCTTTGTGATATGAATGATGAATACATAAGAATAGTTGAAAAAAGATTAGGTGTTGAAAGAATAAAAATTAATTAATGGAAAGGCAATTTCAATGTATAATATTTCCCGCGCCTCCGGCGTTCTCATGCACGTCACCTCCCTCCCCGGGAGCGAATCCATTGGTTGCTTCGGCAAAGAAGCCCGCGATTTCATCGACTTCCTCGCAGACAGCGGCTTTACCTGGTGGCAGGTTCTGCCCTTCTGCATGGCCGATGAGTGCAACTCCCCCTACAAGTCCTACTCCGCCTTCGGCGGTAACCCCTACCTGGTGGATCTCCGCATCCTGGCCGCCAACGGCTACCTCACCGTAGACGAGCTGGCATCGGTCAAGCAGGACACCCCCTACGTCTGCGAGTTCGGTAAGCTGAACCTGACCCGTATGAATATCCTCCGCCTGGCCGCCTCCCGCGCCACCGATGAGGACCGCGCCGCCATCGCCGCCTTCGCCGCCGAGCATCCCTACCTGGAGCAGTTCTGCGAGTTCATGGCCCGCCGCGCCGCCAACGGGGATACCCCTTGGTACGAGTGGACCTCCGACGAGATCGACGAGACCGAGCATTTCGCCTGGCAGTTCATCCAGTTCCACTTCATGAAGCAGTGGAACGACATCCGCGCCTACGCCCACGAGAAGGGCATCCGTATCATGGGTGATATTCCCATCTACGTGGCCTACGATTCCTGCGACGTCTGGGCCAACCGCGAGCAGTTCCAGCTGGACAAGGACGGAAAGCCCACGGGTGTGGCAGGCTGTCCCCCCGACTACTTCGCCGAGGACGGCCAGTTCTGGGGCAACCCCCTCTACGACTGGAAGCGCATGAAGAAGGACGACTACGCCTGGTGGTCCGACCGTATGCGCCATATGCTGACCCTCTTCGACGGCGTCCGCATCGACCATTTCCGCGGCCTGGAGGCCTACTGGAGCATCCCCGCAAACGCCGCCACCGCCAAGGAGGGCCACTGGGAGAAGGGCCCCCGTACCCCCTTCGTCAAGCAGCTCCGTAAGGTCGTGGACGAGTGCGAGGAGAAGCTGGGCTACCGTCCCCTGATCGTAGCCGAGGATCTGGGCGAATCCACCCCCGAGCTGGAGAAGTTTGTCAAAGACAGCGGCTTCCCCGGTATGCGTGTCCTCCAGTTCGCCTTTGACGGCGACCCCGAGAACACCCACCTGCCCCACAACTACGTTTCCAACACCGTAGCCTACACCGGCACCCACGACAACAACACCCTCCTGGGCTTCATCTGGGATGCTGACGAGTCTACCCGTCGGGATATGCTGAACTACTGCGGCTATACCGAGTGGAACTGGGACCGCTCCGAGAGCTACGACGCCGTCATGCGTACCCTCCTGCGCTCGGTGGCGGATCTGGCTATCCTGCCCATCCAGGACATCCTGGGCTTTGGCGGTGACTGCCGCATGAATACCCCCGGTGAGGGCGAGGGCAACTGGGCCTTCCGCGTCACCTCCGAGCAGATGGCCGCCATCGACCGAGGCCGATTCCTGGCCATGAACCGCCTCTACGGCCGCGCCCCCAAAACAGAGGAGACCGAGGCTGACCAATATACCGTAAAGCCGTGACACGCAGGAGAGTCCCGTCTCCCGCTACATCCCAACAGAACGGAGAACGCTATGCGCGCCAATATTCCGAAAGAACCCCGTCCCCCCGTTACCGAGCTGGAGGGAGTCTATCTACAGGCCATGAAGGAGGCCTCGGTCCGTCTCATGGACGTCCTGCCCGCGGGGGATGACCTGTGGGAGATGCTGGGTCAGATCGAGGCTATGCTCCTGGAGGCCCAAGCCCGTGAAATGCCCCTTGCCGAGCTCTTCGGTGACGGGGGCGTGGCAGGCTTTTGTCAGTCCATCGTGGACGAATACGGAGCGGACGGCGAGGTGGTCATTCCCGCGGCGGCTGACCGCACGGTGGAATTCGACAAACGGATCCTCGGCCCTCGCGGCGGCGTCAACTACCGCAGGCACCGTATTCTGTCGGTAGTCATCGCCACCGTCCTGACCCTCGCCTTTGCTCTGCTGGCTCTGTGGTATACGGGCATCCTGCGCTACTGGACAGAGGGAGACTCCTACTATCTGGAGGAGCTGCACAATTTCCGGAGCACCGTCACCGATACGGTCTCGCCGCCCATCTCGCTGACTCTCCCACTCAAGCAAGTAAGCGGCCTGGGGCAGACACTATACAGCGACGCGGAGGGCTATACCATCAAGCTGGCGTCGCTGGAGACCACCCAGTACGCGGGAAGCTACGCCGATCCCGATACGGGCAAGACCTCCCCCCGCAAGATGACCGTTTGGGTCCTTGCCATGTCCTACACCGTGAAATCAGACTTTAACCGCATCACCTACGTGGAGCCTCCCGCGGGAGGGACCGTGACCCTAACCCTCGCGGACGGAACCGTTCGCAGCGGAAAGATCTCATGGATGGATTCGGGCAGCGCCGGCAACGGGCTGGAATACGCCCGCATCTCGGTCATTGAGCTTCCCGCCGATACCGACACCGAGGGCGCCACCTTGACCGTGGTGCTGGATCCGCCCAAGCGGGTGGAGTGGAACCGCATCAGCACGGGCTACCGATAAGTCATACACACAAAAACACACCGAACGCAGAGTCGCGAACGGTGTGTTTCTCTTTTTTAGGAGTAGCTCACCCGATGGATTTCAGCTCCTTGATGACTTCAAAGACGCTCTTTACGGGAATGAGGGTCATGCCCTCCACCTCCAAGGGGCGTTTTTCCACGTTGCGGTAGGGTACGATGGCGCGGGTAAAGCCCAATCGGGCGGCCTCGCGGACTCTCTGCTCCAGGTTGGTCACGGCGCGGCACTCCCCCGCCAGACCCAACTCACCGATGATGATGAGATCGTCGGGCACCACGCAATCCTTCAGGGAGGACACCAGAGCCGTCGCAATGGCCAGATCCGCCGCGGGCTCGCTGATGGACAGACCGCCGATGACGTTCATGTAGACGTCGTTCTGGTAGAATTTCAGTCCCAGCCGCTTCTCCAGCACCGCCAGAATGAGGCACATACGGTTGTACTCCACGCCGTTACCGGTTCTGCGGGGGGCGGGAAAGACCGTGGGAGTCACCAGAGCCTGGACCTCGGCGATGAGGGGGCGGGTGCCCTCCACGGTACACAGGGCGCAGTTGCCCGAGACCCCCTTGGGACGGCCCGACAGCAGCATCTCGGAGGGGTTGGCCACCTCCACAAGCCCCTTGTCGGTCATCTCAAAGACTCCGATCTCGCTCACGGAGCCGTAGCGGTTCTTCACCGCGCGGATGATGCGGTAGGCCTGCTGACGCTCACCCTCAAAGTAGAGCACCGCGTCCACCATATGCTCCAGCACCTTGGGCCCCGCGATGCCGCCCTCCTTGTTGACGTGGCCCACGAGGAGCATGGAGATCCCCTCGCTCTTGGCCTTGTTCATAAAGGCCAGGGCGCATTCCCGCACTTGGGTGACGCTGCCCGGGGCGGAGTTGATCTTATCCGAATAGATGGTCTGGATGGAGTCCAGGATCATGACGTCGGGCTTTACCGCCTTGGCCTCCTCCAGAATGTTTTCCAGATTGGTCTCGGTGAGGATGTAGAGCTGTTCACCCGTGACCCCCAGCCGCTTGGCGCGAAGCCCCAGCTGTCCCCCCGACTCCTCGCCCGAGACGTAGAGCACCTTGCGATTCTGCCCCAGGGCGTCGGAGATCTGCATGAGGAGGGTGGACTTACCGATGCCCGGCTCACCCGACAGAAGCACCACCGAGCCCGTCACCAGTCCCCCGCCCAGCACGCGATCCAGCTCGGAGAGCCCCGTGTCGGAGCGGATGTAGGAGGGCAGTCCCAGCTCCCCGAATTTCACGGCCTTATTTTCCCCCGAAAGACCCGCGATGGAGGTGCGCTTGGGGGCCTTGATCTCCTCGGGGGAGGTGTCGATCACCTCTTCTACGAGGGTATTCCATTTCCCGCAATGGGGGCATTTTCCCAGCCATTTCTGGGACTGGGCACCGCATTCGGTACAGACGTAGACGGTTTTGAGCTTCATAAGGGGCATCCTTTCCAGTATTCTGGGTCTATTATACCATAGGTTGGGCGAAAAATCAATAGGATTTTAAATTGCGGTTTATCGGTGGGTTTCCTCGTGAGCCTTCCCCAGCGGGGAAGGGGGACCACCGTAGGTGGTGGATGAGGAGAGCGGGTTTGTTTTTTCGTACGGGTGTATACGGAAACCCCTTGATACACCAAGAAAAATCATACCCGAT
>JAFULU010000188.1 GCA_017483125.1 Clostridia bacterium | reverse complement strand
TCGGTATCGGGTATGATTTCTCTCGGCGTATCAAGGGCTTTATGTATACACCCGTATAAAAGACCAAACCCGCTCTCCTCATCCACCACCTGCGGTGGTCCCCCTTCCCCGCTGGGGAAGGCTCACGGAGAAACCCGCCGACAAACCCCAATTTTCCCGAACATCAAAAACACAAATCAACATAAAGGAGAATCATCATGAATCTGCAAGGTAAGATCATCAACGTCCTCGGCGACAGCATCACCGAGGGTGTGGGCGTCAGCTCGGTAGAGAACGCCTACCAGAACGTTATGGGCCGTATGGTAGGAGCCGCCGAGGTGAGAAGCTTCGGTGTCAGCGGCACCCGCTTCGCCCGACAGTACGGCCAGGACGTGTTCCCCGGGCCCTTCACCGAGCGCTTCAAGTCCATGCCCGACGACGCCGATCTGGTGGTGGTCTTCGGCGGCACCAACGACTACGGTCACGGTGACGCTCCCTTCGGCGGCTCGGCCGACCGCACCAACGATACCTTCGTGGGAGCCTGCCACTACCTCTTCTCGGGTCTGGTCAAGAAGTACCCCAACGCCCGTATCGTCATCCTGACCCCCCTCCAGACCTCCTACGATCAGAACCCCTCGGGGAACACGGGTAAGCCCCTCATCGACTACGTGGACACCATCATTGAGGTGGCCGCCCACTACTCCCTCCCCGTGCTGGATCTCTACCGCACCGCGGGCATCTGCCCCCGCATCCCCGAGCAGCTCACCCGCTTC
This sequence comes from Clostridia bacterium, assembly GCA_017483125.1. Taxonomy (GTDB): domain Bacteria; phylum Bacillota; class Clostridia; order Oscillospirales; family CAG-272; genus CAMEON01. Next base: position 1,148 of record JAFULU010000188.1, on the reverse strand, counting down.
ATGCCCGATGGACTCCACCCCAACGACGCGGGTGCCTACCGTGTTGCCGAGCGTCTGACCGCCTTCCTGAACGCCCTTTGATCAAAAGAAAAGAGCCGATCCGTAAATGGGTCGGCTCTGTCGTTTTACCTTGTTTTACCGTCTCTTTTTGGCCGAGGACTTACCTCCGCCGCCTCCGCCGCCCCCGCCGCAGTCTCCGCAGTCACAGCAGTCCCCGCCGCCGCAGTCGCAGTCGCAATCCCCCGCGGCGCAGACCAGAATGAGCAGTACGATGGCCGCCACCACCATGAGTAGCCCAAAAGAGGCAAAGGAGGAGAACCGCAAAAGGGGTGAATCCTCGTCCGAGCAGGCGGCGCACAGACAGATCACCGAGATTCCCACGGTCAGAAGCAGGAAGAACCCCAGACTCCACAGCCCCTTGTCCTCGTTGCGGATCCAGAAGACCACCGAGGTGATAGCCAAGCCAAGGGTGCAAAGCCCCGTGATCCCCGTGATCAGCCCGTACCGATCGGGCCAAATGCTCATGAAAACAGCCAGAACCACGAACAGCAGGATCACCGCCCCTGCGCAGACCGTCATCTCGGCGGAGGTGGGGGTCTTACCCAAATGCAGGTAGTAGGCCGCTATGCAAAGGGAGGTCCCCGCCGTATTGATGAGCATACCCACGACATACAGAACCGCCTTCACCCCGCCCGACCGAATGACGTCCCGACTCCCCCCCAGCAGATGGCAGGGAATGGCGAAGAGGGAGATCAGCACCCCAAGGATCAGGCAGGCTATGGGCTGCACGTGACCCGCAAACGCCCTGTACCATACGGGGATCAGCAGACAGATAAGCAGGGAAGTGAGCACCCCGAACAGGGGAAGCATCTGCCCCCTCCGACGGCGGGCGATGGTGGACTCCTCCGCCATGCGGGCATAGCTCTCCCGCTCCTCGGGGGTGGACTCGGTGAAGTGGTAGGTCTGATCGTCACGGTTGGCCATGATGGACTCCTTTCGGAAAATTAGGGTTTAGCGGTCTAATTCGTAATTCGCAATTCGTAATTCGTAATGAACGAAACATTTTGCCGTTGGCAAAATGTAATCATATGGTAAGTCAAGAGAGTTCTGCTCACTATAGCAAAATTCCCATTGATGGGCAACGATTT
>JAFULU010000187.1 GCA_017483125.1 Clostridia bacterium | reverse complement strand
CGGGAGCGGAAGCACTCTCTCGGCTCCTTCGGGCTGACCGAGCGGGTGGGGGACGTCTTTATCCCCGACGATTTCCGCCACGAGCAGTATCTTTTGATTGAGGAAGGAGGAAAGCGGGTCCTCATCAGCGGCTGCTCCCACGCGGGGATTTTGGACATTGTGGAGTGGTTTTCTCCCGACGTGCTGATCGGCGGGTTCCACGTGTCCAAGATGGCACTCGGGGAGGAGCTGACCGCTCTGGGGGATGCCCTGTCCGCTCATAGTACGGACTATTACACCTGCCATTGTACGGGTACTGAACAGTACGCCTTCCTGCGAGAGCGGATGCCGCGGCTACGCTACCTGGCGGGCGGGGAGACCGTTATTCTTTAAGAGAAATAGCAAAAGACCGCTCCGAGTATTCAGCCATGGGAGTGAAAAAACACCGCGGTTTTGCGGTGTTTTTTATATAGGGAGAAGAAAACCACGGCTTACGGTGAGCCGTGGTTTTCCCGCTTCATACGGGGGGAACAGTCATTCGCCGCAGTACGCGTTTGTCCAATTGTTTTGCTTTTTGAATGCCAAAACATCCTCCGCGTCGTAAATATAGCGTTTATCCAATTCATTGGCTTGGGAATACACAACCAGTATGCCGTTTTCCGCATCGTAGTTCCCGTCTTGATCGGTAATCACCCACAGGATCATGTCATAATACGTGAAGTCCCTGGCGTAGGGATCCCATTTGTTCCATTCCAGCCTGTCGTAATGGGTGTGACGGCCTTCAATCTCGTGCAGGACTCTTCCTTCGGAATCAACCTGCAGAATACGGCTACGTCGGTAGGGGGTGTCGTCGGGATTCACGAAATTCAGCGTTTCGGTATACCCGTTCAATATTTCATTGCATTGATCCTCATGCAGGGAGTATACGTTGTCTCCCAAAGCCTTATGATTCGTGATGGGATACGAAACGCATTTGCTTTTATCCAGCGGTTGATTCCAATCGTTTTTCTCCTTTAACGCATCCTTGGCTTCCGAGTAAAACGCTTCGGTTCTGATTTTCAAGGAATTGTCCCGCTCTTCCTCGGGCACGGTCACGGGATCCGTAAAGGTCAATACGTAATTGACATCCGGATACACGTATACGTTGGCTTCGTCATAGGCCTGGGCAATCACCAGTGCAAAAATATTCAGGTACACGTCTTCGCAGTAAGCGAACAGCGTCCGACCATAGTCGTCCTGTTCCCAAACGTAAATTTCCGCGTCAAACGCTCCCTCGCCATGATACATATACCCCTCGGCGGCGGGGATACTGTAAATGGCGGCCGTATACAGCTCTTTACAGTCTCCGCGGTAGGGATACGGGTTTTCCCGGTTCAATATGCAACCGGACAATCCGAATGAGCAAGTCAACAAAACAATACCGCAGAGCAGTATAGAAAGTACCTTTTTCATGTTCATGTTTCCTCCGTTTTAGAATTCGGTTTACCGTTTAACCGTCTGTACAGCAAGGGGCTTCGCATATCTTGTACCTTGTATCTCGTATCTTGTATCTTTGTATCTCCCGTTGTCAGCAGGACTTCATGAGCCTTATATAGAACTCCACCGTCCGCTCGATGGCCTCCAGGCGGACTCTTTCGTTATGTCCGTGGATTGTGGCGCGCTCCTCGCTTGTGAGATCCATGGCCGAGAAGCGGTAGACCTTGTCCGAGATGCGGCCGTAGTGGCGGGAGTCGGAGCACTGGACCATGAGGTAGGGGGAGACGATACAGCCCTTCCAGGTAGAGGCCACGGCGGAGGACACCAGATCCCAGCCCTCGCAGTCGGTGGTGGAGATGCGGCTGGGGTTCATACCGCCCAGAACCGTGATCTCGATGCTCTCGTCGTCCACCGTCTTGTTCAGGTAGGCCAGCATGGCGTCCATGTTATCGGCGGGGTTGAGGCGGATATTGGAGACCAGGGAGGCCTCGGGGGGGATGACGTTGGGGGCCGCCGAGCCCTGCATCTGGGTGAAGGCCACGGTGGTACGCAGGAGGGCGTTCAGCTCGCCGCCGCTCTTCTTGGTGATGAGGGAGAGGACGGGGAGGAACAGTCGGATATTGGAGAAGATGATCTTGTAGACGAAGGAGGAGTACCGCCCCAGGGTGTCGAACATAAGGGCGGCCGGGGGTGTCAGGGCGATCTTGCGGGGGTGGGTCACCACGCGGGTGCAGGCACGGGATAGGCGATCCACAGGGGCGTTCGGCTTGGGGGCGGAGGCGTGACCGCCCTTGGACTCGGCGGTGTAGCGCACGTTCATCATGCCCTTCTCGGCGATGCCGATGAGGCCGCAGGGGGCCTTGACCCCGGGGAAGACGTTCTCCACCACAGCACCGCCCTCGTCCAGCACGAAGGCAGGCTGGATGCCGTTCTTCTCGAAGTAGTCCACGATGTGGACGGCCCCCATGCCGTTGACCTCCTCCCCGCCCGAGAAGGCGAAGTAGATGTCGTGGTCGGGGGTGAAGCCTTGGGAGATGAGGGTATTGGCCGAGAACAGGACGCCGTTGACGGTGCCCTTGGTGTCCAGAGTGCCGCGGCCCCAGAGACAGCCGTCCTCAATGACGCCGTCAAAGGCGGGCTTGTCCCAGCCGCTCTCGTCCACGGGGACCACGTCGTAGTGGGCCATCATGACGGCGGGGGCACCCTCGGTCTTACCCTTCCAGCGGAACAGGAGGCCTCGGTCGGGGAGGCGGGTGAACTCGCAGGTCTCAAAGACGTGAGGGTAAAGGGCGGGGAGCTTGGCAATGAGCTTTTCAAATTCGGCGTCGTCCTCCAGGGCGGGATCCATATAGGACACGGTCTTGCACTTGACCAGCTCGCGGAGGGACTCCACCGCGGCGTTCCTGTCGAAGTCCACGGGGGTGGGGTCGGCCTTGGGCTGGGGCTTGGGCTTGAAGGCTACGGCGCGGATGAGGATGACAGCCAGGAAGATAATGATCGCCAGGGGGATGAGGATGGAGAGGGCATAGAGCAGCAGTACGACGATGCCCAGAGCGAGCCATTCGTTCATATCACAGCACCCCTCTCTTGTAAAGGATACGGGCCACGATCACGGTGAAGACCACGCCCACGGGCACCATGATGCCCACGGTGGAGGCGTTCAGGGCGGGGACGAAGATGAAGAGAATCAGCATGAGGGCGATGGGGGCGATGGACAGCTTAGCGTTTTTGGAGATGAAGACCACCGCCAGGCCTCCGAAGAGGGCGGGGAGGATCATATCGAAGGCGGGGACCAGGACGGGAGACTCCAGAATGGGGGTCAGGGGGACAATGCAGATGACACCGATGAGGATGATGAGGGTGGTGACGATGCTGGACACGGCGATGGAGATGGTGGAGATGACCTCACCCTCCTCGCTTGTGGCCTTGACGCCCGCCCGCTCCATGGCGTCGATGGCGCAGGGGAGCTTCAGATTGGAGATGTTACCCGTGACGAAGGACAGGTAGGTGCCGCCCGCGCCCAGCATGGGGACGTAGGTGAAGATTTCCACGATACCCACTGCCCAGTACATGGGGGCGGTGGCGACGATGCCCGCCAGCAGGATGCCGAAATCGGGGGCGGTCTTGAAGATGAGGGACAGGATCAAGGGGAAGGACAGGAGGGCGATGGCCACGACGATGCCCCAGATGCGCCCGTAATGGTGGACGCTGTCCATGTAGTTCAGTTCTTTTTTCATGCTCTTAACCTCCCAGAAGCGCGGTGATCGGAATGGCGGAGACCATGCCCGTGATGAGACTCAGAGGCAGGGCGTAATCGGTGAGCCAGCGAATCCTCAGCTTGGTGGCCATGAGTCCGCAGACCGCCATGACCACGGCGGATACCGCCATGACGCAGACGGGGATGAGGCCGCTCATGTCCCCCTTGACCACCAGAGCCACGTCGCAGAAGACGTAGCCCAGGAAGGCCGAGATCATGCCCAGGAACATGGCGTTGTTGAAAATTTCTCCCCACTTCTTGTCCTTCATGCCGATCTTACCCATGCTCTTTTGCAGTTTTTTGGTGACGAAGGGCACCAGGATCAGACCCGCGGCGATGCCCACGGTCATGACCCAGGCGATGGTGATGAAGATGGCGGGGTCGGTGACGGTGGTACCCGCGCTCGACCCGGCGGCCTCCAGGGCGTTGCCCGCGGCGACGGTCTCGTAGGTGATGGAGCCGATGACCGACAGACGGAGCCATGGCAGGGCCACGCCCAGAGACTTGGACAGGGCCACCACGCCCACCAGGACGGCCACGGCGGGGGCGATGGTGAAGACCGCCGCCGAGGTGATGGTCTTTTTCACGGTATCCTTGGCGATACCCAATTCCTTGGCATGCTTGATCGCGCGGGCCAGGAAGAACACGGATTGCGCCACGACCAGCGCAATGATAGCACCCACCAGCACAAAGAGGATGGGGCTGTTGACTTGGAATTCCATACAGTCAGAACCTCCTTTTTTTGACGGGGGTCTCACTCCGTCCCCGTCCGTACGGTCTCATTATACCACTAATGGGCGTGTTTGGCAAGACGGTTGGGTGAAAAAACGGGCGGGAAATGCGCAAAGACATACGGAGGGATCCGATCCACGCAGCTTGTTTCGGCCTCCACCACCGATTGAGGATTGACAGAATTTCCTTTTTGTGATATACTATGGGATGGAACATCCGTTTGTTCCCCTGCCCTTCGGCACAATCCACACAGAAAAGGAGTCCGTTCATGAATACCTCCGGTTGGGATTTCTCTTTGGCAAACTACGGCCCCGTATGGGGATTTATGGTTCAGCTGGGCCTGATTCTGATCTTTCTGATGCTGGGTAACATCCTGCGGCGTAAGATCCCGCTGTTCCGCAACTGTCTGGTTCCCTCCGCTTTGCTGGGTGGTGCCATGCTGCTTCTGGTCAACATCATCACCAAGCAGTTCGGTTTCGTGATGGTGGACAACCGCCTCATGCAGGTCATCACCTACCACTGTCTGGCCATCGGCTTTGCCGCCATGTCCCTCAAGACCGAAAAGAGCACACACAAGACCAACAAGACCCAGGTGGTTGAATTCGGTGCCTTGCAGGGCGCGACCTATATGCTTCAGGCCTTTGTGGGTCTGGGGATCACCATCCTCCTGTTTCTGCTGACGCGAAACGGCGAGAAGATCATCTCCTACATCTGCGGTCTGATCCTCCCGCTGGGCTTCGGCCAAGGCCCCGGAAACGCCCTCAGCTGGGATATCAACTTCACCAATACCCCCGCGACCCAGTTTGCGGGCAACGGCAGCTTCGGTCTGTCCCTGGCCTCCATCGGCTTTGTGGTGGCCTCGGTGTTCGGTGTCCTCTACATCAACATTCACAAGAGACGGGGCAATCTTCGGGTGCGCAAGGGTACTCCCGTGGAGGAGCAGGCCGCCCCGTCCCATACCGAGGACGGCGAGCTGCCCGACAACGAGTCGGTGGACAAATTCTCCCTGCAGGTGGGCTTTGTGGCCATTGCCTACGCCCTTTCCTTCGGGTTCATGGTCCTGCTGGGTAAGCTGTCGGCCTTCACCAACAACATCGCCTGGGGCTTCAACTTCCTGTGGGCCTCTCTGGCGGCTATGCTCATCAAGCTGGTGGTGAGCCGTCTGCGCCGACACAAGTTCATGAACCGCAAGTACATCAACAACTACCAGATGGATCGCATCTCGGGCTTCGCCTTCGACATCATGATCGTGGCGGGTGTGGCCGCTATCGAGATCAACGACATCAAGAACTACATCCTGCCCATCGTCATTCTGAGTCTGGTCGGCACCGTCATCACCTTCGTGTATATTCGTCTGGTGGCCAAGGAGTGCTTCAAGGGCTTTGAGCACGAGTTCTTCCTCATGAGCTTCGGCACCATGACGGGCACCGCCTCCAACGGTATGATCCTCATGAAGGAGATCGACCCCGCGCTTCGCACCCCGACCTCCAGCCTCTACATTCTCTCCAATTTTCCTGCCATGGTCATGATCGCGCCGCTGCTTCTGCTTCTTGGCTTTGCGGGGAAATCGCCGACGAATGCGATCATCGCCTGTGCGATCT